>WHTY01000097.1 GCA_009377475.1 Actinophytocola sp. | reverse complement strand
CCGAACGAGTGCAGCAGCTTCGGCACCGACCGGCCCGCCACCGGGTCCCACTGATTGTGCGCCAGGTGCAGGTAGCGCACCGCCCCGGCCCGGGTCTTCCGACTCGTCGTCTTCACATACATCGCTCTAGACCATACAGCAGCAACAGCAGGCCACACCATCCAGACACGGGTATCCGTTTCTCTAGGCGATTTCGCGCCGTGCCGCACCCCCCAACCCGCTGACCAGCACGTTCACGCCACCCAGCCCTCTATGAACCCCGAATTACGCGGAACACGGGACGCAGGGAAAGACGCTTTTACCGCGACCCGGACGCGCACCGGAAGCGATTGACTTTTCGGGGGCGATCACTAATTGTGACGTGCGTGACAACGACAGGGGAGTCGGCCGGCACGCAGCGTGCGCGTGGCACACGGGAGCGGGTGCTGGACGCCGCCGAGAAGAAGGCGGCGGAAGTGGGGATGGCCAAGCTGCGCGTGGGACATGTCGCGGCGTTGGCTGGCGTGAGCAGGCAGACCGTCTACAACGAGTTCGGCGACAAGTTCGGTCTCGCGGAGGCGGTCGCGGTGCGCGTCACCGATCGGCTGGTCGACGCGATCGAGGTGGAACTGGCGCGGCATCCGTCGTTGCCGGAGGCGGTCGGCTCCGGCATGGCGTTGGCGCTGCGCGTCGCGGTGCAACAACCGTTGGTGCAGCTCACGCTGGCCCGCAAGGACGACGACGACATGATCGCGCTGCTCACCACCGACGCGGCGGCCGTCATCCACGCGGCGACGCGGCGGCTGGTCGAGATCGGCGGCACGCTGTGGCCGGAGGTCGCGCCCGACGATCACCTGCTCATCGCGGACCTGGCGACGCGCATGACGATCAGCCACCTGGTGTGCATCACCGAGTCGCCGGAGCAGGCCGCCGCCAAACTCGCCACCTGGGTCAAGGCGTTACTCGCCGCACGCGGCTATCCGTTCTGACGCCGTGCTGGACGCGGCGCACAACCCGGGCGCAACACCGCGCACAGTCCGCTGGACGTCACTGGCCCTGTCGCCCGACCGGGGCTGTACTCGCCGGTAAGGTGCCGGACATGGTTCAGGCTTTGGTTGCGCGCGGAGTTGATTCGGAACTCGAGATCTGTGACGTCCAGTTGCCCGACACCGGGCCGCACGATGTGCGCGTCACGGTGCGGGGCGCTGGGGTGTGTCACTCCGACCTCTCGATGATCAACGGCGTGCTGTCGCCGTCGTTCCCGCTGATCCTCGGTCACGAGGCGTCCGGCGTCGTGACCGAGGTCGGGGCGCGGGTGAACCGGGTCGGCGTCGGTGATCACGTCGTGCTCAACTGGACGCCGCCGTGCCGCGACTGCTGGTTCTGCCTCCAGGGCGAGCCGTGGCTGTGCACCGCGACCGAGGGCGTCGCGTCGTTGCCGCGCGGCAGCCTCGCCGACGGCACGCCGACTCACGTCACGCTCGGCGTCGGCGCACTGGCCGAGGAGATCGTGATTGGGGAGAACGCCGTTATCCCGGTGTCGAAGCAACTGCCGTTGGCGGAGTCCGCGCTGTTGGGTTGCGCGGTGATCACCGGGGTCGGGGCGGTCCGCAACAACGCGAAGGTGCGGCCGGGCGAGTCGGTCGTCGTGGTCGGCCTCGGCGGCGTTGGCCTGTCCGCGATCGCGGGCGCGCGGCTGGCGGGCGCGTCGCGGATCGTGGCGCTCGACGTCAACGAGTCCAAACGGGACCTCGCGATCGAGGCGGGCGCGACGGACTTCGCGATCGCGGACAAGTCGGCGTCGAAGCTGATTCGCTCGCTGACCGAGGGCCGCGGCGCGGACGTCGCGCTGGAGTGCGTCGGCCGGTCGGCGGCGATCCGCACCGCGTGGGGCAGCACCCGCAGGGGCGGGCGCGTCGTCACCGTCGGCGTGGGCGCCAAGGACGACCCGGTGAGCTTCAGCGGCCTGGAGATCTACCACTTCGCGCGGTCGCTGAGCGCGTCCGTGTACGGCTCGGCCGACCCGGACGTCGACGTCCCGGCGATCGCGCAGTCCGTGCTGGACGGCCGCCTCAACCTGGACACGTTCGTGTCGCACCGCATCGGCCTCGACGGCGTGGCGGACGCGTTCGAACGGATGCGCGCGGGCGAGGGGGCGCGCTCCCTCGTCGTCTTCGACTGACCCACCGACGCACACGGCGGCATTCCGGCAGGTTCGGAGTGCCGCCGTTGTCGTGTGGGCTGAGTGCGTCCGTGAGGTTTACACAAAACACGTTGGTGTCGTTCTGTTGACACGAGGAGCTTCCGTGTCTACCTTCGTGGCAGAACCTATCGGTATGTAAGTAACCCACATCACGATCGGCAGTGGGCCAGACGCGCGAGGAGGCGTGGTCATGACATCGATTGCCGCTGGGCAGGAGGCCCACACGGAAGAGGTCAGTTGGCGCGACGGGAAGCGTTACGCCTGGCTGCTGGGGCTGGTCGTGCCGTCGATCCCGTTCATCATCTGGGGCGTCTACGCCGCGTCGAACGGTGGCTGGGTCACGCACGCCGCCTGGTGGCTTGCCCCGATCATCGTCTTCGTCCTGATTCCGGTGCTGGACATGGCGCTCGGCAACGACGCGGAGAACCCGCCGGAAGAGCTGGTCAAGTGGCTGGAGCAGGACCGCTACTACCAGTGGATCCTGTACCTGTTCCTGCCGGTGCAGTACGCGGGGCTGGTGCTCGCCTGCTGGATGTGGACGACGTTCGAGATGAACCTGGTCGACAAGATCGGGCTGGCGATCTCGGTCGGCGTCGTCGCGGGCATCGGCATCAACACCGCGCACGAGCTTGGCCACAAGAAGGAGAAGCACGAGCGCTGGCTGTCCAAAGTCGCGCTGGCGCAGACGTTCTACGGTCACTTCTTCATCGAGCACAACCGCGGCCACCACGTGCGGGTCGCGACGCCCGACGACCCTGCCAGCTCGCGGTTCGGCGAGTCGTTCTGGCGGTTCCTGCCCCGGTCCATCGCAGGCAGCCTGACCTCGGCGTGGGGGCTGGAGCGCAAGCGGCTGGCGCGGATGAACAAGGGCTCGTGGTCGCTGCGCAACGACGTCCTCAACGCGTGGGCGATGTCGCTGGCGCTGTTCGGCGCGCTGGTGATCGCGTTCGGGCCAAGCATCCTGCCGCTGCTGGTCATTCAGGCGATCTTCGGGTTCTCGCTGCTGGAGGTCGTGAACTACCTTGAGCACTACGGCCTGCTGCGGCAGCGCGCGGAGAGCGGCCGGTACGAGCGGCCCGCCGCGCGGCACAGCTGGAACAGCAACAACGTCGTCACCAACGTCTTCCTGTACCACCTGCAGCGGCACAGCGACCACCACGCGAACCCGACCCGGCGCTACCAGGCGCTGCGGGACTTCGACGAGGCGCCGCAGCTGCCTGCCGGATACGCATCGATGATCGTGCTCGCGTGGGTTCCGCCGCTCTGGCGCACGGTGATGGACAAGCGGGTGCTCGCCCACTACGACGGCGACATCAGCAAGGCCAACATCCAGCCGAGCAAGCGGGAGAAGATCCTCGCCCGCTACGGCGCGACGGCCTGAGGGGTAGCCATGAGCCAGTTCCGCTGTCCCGTGTGTGAGTACGTCTTCGACGAGGTGGCTGGTGACCCGCACGAGGGTTTCCCGGCGGGGACGAGCTGGGACGACGTCCCGGACGACTGGTGCTGCCCCGACTGCGGGGTACGAGAGAAGGTCGACTTCGAGCCGGTGGGCGCCGCATGAGCCGCGCTGTTGTTGTCGGCACCGGTGTCGCGGGCGCGACCGCCGCGCTGACGCTGCGCAACACCGGCTACGAGGGTCGGATTGTGCTCATCGGGGAGGAACCCGACGAGCCGTACCGCAAGCCACCGCTGTCCAAGGACGTCCTGCGCGGCACGATGCCGTTCGAGCGCACCCGGTTGCGGGCGCCGGACACGTGGGAGAAGCAGGACATCGAACTGCGCACCGGTGAGCGCGTCACCGACGTCGACACCCTGGCCGGGAAGCTGACGCTGGACAGTGGGGAGCGGCTGGACTACGAACTACTGCTGTTCGCCACGGGCGGCAGGCCCCGGCCGTTGCCGGTCGCGGACGGGCTGGACGGCGTGCACATGCTCCGCAGCGCCGCCGACGTGCCTGCGCTGCGGGACCGGTTGGCCGACGGCCGTCGGGTGCTGGTGATCGGCGCGGGCCTGATCGGTGCCGAAGTGGCTGCGACCGCGCGCAGCAGGGGCTGCGACGTCACGATGCTGGAGGCTGAGCCGACGCCGCTGTCCCGGCTGCTGCCGCCGCGTGTCGCGCGTGTGTACGCGGAGTTGCACCGCTCGCACGGCGTCGAGCTGCACACCGGCGTCGACGTCGTTGACGTGGCGCGAACGGCCGACGGTCTGGTCACCACCGACGCCGATGGTCGCAGTTGGACGACGGACACCGTCGTCGTCGCGATCGGGATGGTGCCGAACACCGAGCTGGCTGAGCGGGCTGGCATCGCCGTCGACAACGGCATCCTGGTGGACGAGCACTTCGAGACGTCGGTGCCCGGGGTGTTCGCGGCGGGCGACGTGGCGAACCAGCCGAACCTGATGCTCGGCGGGCGGCAGCGGATCGAGCACTGGCAGAGCGCGCAGGAGCAGGGCGCCGCCGCCGCGCGCAGCATGCTGGGTGAGCGGTCGCCGTTCTCGCAGGTGCCGTGGTGCTGGTCCGACCAGTACGGCGTGAACCTGCAGGTGGCGGGCTGGCCAGCGGCGACGGACGGCCTGAGCGTCCGGGGCGACCTGGACGCGTTGAACTTCACGGCGGTGTTCCATCGCGACGGCAGGCTGGTCGGTGCGGTCGGCGTCAATCGGGCAAAGGAGATCAGGCATTTGCGTAAGCTGATCTCGACCGCGCCGGGCGCCAGCCCTGAGCTGTTGGCCGACGACGCGACCGATCTGGGGACGCTCGCGTCGTCCACCGTGTCCACGGCGCTGACATGAGCGGGCGCGACGTCAGCCTGACGGGTTTGGTGTCCATGATGTTGACACGGCGTCCCAGCGCTGCAAATCTCGACGCCATGCCGAAACCGCGCGCCCGCCGATTCGCCGACGCCGCCCGAGAATTGCTGCGGGACACCCTGTTCGACGCCGCGAGCGAGTTGCTGGAGCAGCGGAGCTGGTCCGAGACTCGCATGGCCGACATCGCGAAGTCGGCCGGGGTCAGCAGGCAGACGTTGTACAAGGAGTTCGGCTCGCGACAGGGGTTCGCGCAGGCGTACATCCTGCGGGAAGCCGATCGGTTCCTCGCTGGCGTGCACAAGGCGGTCGCCGAGCACGAGGACGACCCGAAGGCGGCGCTGGCCGCCGCCGTCGAGGTGTTCCTGATGACGGCGGCGGAAGAGCCGCTGATCATGGCGATCGTGCGTGGTGACGCGGGCGATGGGCTGCTGTCGTACGTGACGAACCAGGCCGGGCCGGTGCTCGGCTACGCGACGCAACGACTGGGCGAGATCCTGGGTGAGATCTGGCCGAAGGTGCCGGAGCACTCCGTGGGGTTGATCGCGGAGAACATGGTGCGGCTGGCGATCAGCCACGCCGCGTCGTCCACGGCCCCGGCGAAGGAGGTCGCCGACGGCATGGCGGAACTGTTCGGGCCGTACCTGGAGATGGTGGTCGGGACGCCTGGCGCGTGAGGCGTCCTGCTGGCATCGTCTTGCCGCAACGATGTTGATCTACTTCCCGCGCGCTGTGACCATGTCGTGTCCGGTTTATCCGGTTCTGGTGGTCGTAGCGCGCGGGAAGCTGATCAACTCTGGCGGCAGCTGTGCGGTCACTTGGTCGGTGGCTTCCTGATGACGGCCTGCAGGTGAAGGTGCTCGACGGCGCGGCGATTGACGTCGGCGCCGTGGTGGACGATGGAGTGCAGGATGCCGTTGTAGAGCAGGTCCCACAGCTTGCGGTTCTTCTGCAGGTACCAGACCTGGGTATCGGCCTTGTTTCCCGCGGCGTCGGTGAGTTCCAGGACGCTGGTGTTGATTCTGGGGGCAACTCGGATGGTGCGGAGCCGATAGGTGTCGACCCATTGTTTGTCGCCGATGGTGAGCCAATCGGCGCCTGCGGTCATCCGCATCTGTTTGCGGCCGAGCAGGAACAGCGACGAACACGCGAGCAGAATTAGCCAGAGCCACCAGACTTTCATCCAGCCGAAACCACCGTCCTTCCACGTGCCTACTGCGGCGATAATGACGAAACCGAATGCCGCCGAGCCCCACGTGGTGCTCTTGGCGTCCGCGAACCATTCCAGCGCTGGCCCCTTGCCCGGTGGTGGCGTCCCGGGACCCATGTCGCTCGCCTTGTCGTAGGGCTTCCAGCTCGCCTCGACGGGCGCCTGCGGCGGGCGTGGCTCGCCGCTGAGGGCGTCGGGCTTCGGTGCGGGATGCGTGGGTGCCGTCATAACTGGCCTCAGAACAAACTTCCTACGAACCTGCCGACCGACTTCGCTCCGTCAGCGAGCGCGTCGCCCGCTGCTTCCGCGCCATCGACCACAGCTTCTCCTGCCGCTTGTGCGCCATCCGCGACCGCTCCGGCGCCATCGGCGATAGCTCCGCCGACCGCCTCCGCGCTGTCGGCGGCGAACCCGGCGATCTCGTCACCCCACTCGTCGACGACGTAGCTCACCCCGGCGCCGACGACGGTGCCCACGACGACCCCGACAGGGCCGCCGAACGCAGCGCCGGCAGCTGCCCCCGCCGCGGCTCCCGCCGCGAGGCCGGAAGCGCCAGAGACGATGGCCTTCGTGGGGTCTTTGCCGTTGGTGATGTCCACGCCGGTGCTGAACGCAGTAATTCCAATCCCGACCAGCGGAACCTTGCCCAATACGGCTTTGCCCACCCGTGCTGCGGTGGAGCCGCCGCTGAAGGCGACGTCGTCGACATTCTTGATCAAGTTGGACTTGGCCCACTGTGGCAGCTTGTCCACCATTCTCGCGGGTGCCGTCTTGAGTGCGTCATCGAGTAGCGCACTCTGCTTGCTCGCGAACTGCGCGTTCAGCCTGGCTGCCTTCGCGAAGGCTGGATCGGTGACCGACTTGCTCATCGCCACCTTGAGCGCCCGGTCAGCGTAGCGGCCGTACGACGCCGCCAGCGTGCGGAACTTGCTGGTGCGTCTGATCGCTTCGGCGGCAAGTCCGCTCGACACGTCCGCGATGGTGAACGGCGCCTTCTTCAACTGGTCGGTGCTGAACTTGGCGAGGTGATCCAGCGCGGCGCTCTGCTTGCCGCGCGCATCGCTGACGATCTGCGACGCCTCGTTGTACGCCGTGACCTTGGCGTTGTGGGCGTCGACCGCGGCTTGCGCCGAGGTGTGCGCCGACTGCTGTTCCGCCGTTGTTGAACCATTCGTCGGCAGTGGCTGGGGCGACGGCGGAGCTTCGCCCGGTTCGGCGATCTCGGTGTCGGTGACGTCGAGGCCACCAGCGACAGCGACCTGGCGTGCCTGCTCCATTCGGGACTTCACGGTGGCCATGTCGTCGGCGAACACGGACACCACCGTGTTGGCGTCGCCGAGTTGGCTGGCGAAGTCGTCAATGCCGGTGCCTGTCGTCGACATCGCGTCGCGGAACGCCACGCCGGAGTCGCCGCCCCACGCCGTCTCCGACTCGCCGCGAACGTTGATCACGGTGCTGCCAGCGTCGTGGACCGTATGAGAGCTGCTGCCGAACCAGTTCGCCAGCGCCCGCAGACCGTCGATGTCCGCCTTGACCTCAGTATTCAGTGGCATGATCGACTCACTCCGGAAGCACGCGGTCCATGTCGCCGCGGTTGGTGTTCTCGGTCTCGTCGAAAATGTCCCTGCTGTTGGCCACCGCATCACCAGCAGCGCCGAGACCGGTCACCGCTCCGGCCATGGACTGGGTCAGGTGACTTAACATCGACCCGAGGATGCCGGTCGCATCGCCCGCTTCCGGCACCTCTGGCGGGTTCGTGGTGGTCTCCAGGTCCGTGCTCGCGTTGCGGAGCTTGGCGGCGAAACCGTCGAGTGCGGTCTGATCGACGTCGATGTCAGGCATTACTGCGGTCCCTCTGGGTCTCCTCGGCGTAGGCCCGGCGGGATAACGGTGTCGAGCAGTACCCCGTCGGCTCCGCTTCGACGTACCAGTTCCGGCACTCGTTCCCTGGGGATCGCGATCCACGGTTGCTGCTCGCCAGCACCGGCGACCAGGGTGTGGAGCGAGCTGTAGACCATGACGGCCCGCTCGCCCCCATCCGTCTCGCGCATTTCGAGGGTCACGTCGGTCTCGTTGCGGTACGGCTGCGAGGCCACGTACACGACGTCCTCGCTGTCGCCGACCGGCGGCTGCGCTTCGGTCATCTCAGTAATGCTAGGTCGAGTCGATCGCGTGTGGTGTGGAATTCGCACGTTCGGGCTCCCGGCGGTCGGCTGTTCACTCCGCTTCGAGGTCGCCCTCGACCTGCAGGTAGACGTCCCGCATCGCATCCAGCAGCTCCTGATCGGGCTTCGCCCACAAGCCACGGTCGGCGGCCTCCGTCAGTCGCTCCACGATGCCACGCAGCGCCCACGGGTTGGACTGCTTCAGGAATTCCTGGTTCTGCTCGTCAAGTACGTACGTCTCGCCGAGCTTCTCGTACATCCAGTCGTCCACGACCCCGGCGGTGGCGTCGAAACCGAACAGGTAGTCCACTGTGGCCGCCAGTTCGAACGCGCCTTTGTAGCCGTGCTTGCGCATCGCCGCCAGCCAGCGCGGGTTGACCACGCGCGAGCGGAACACACGCGCGGTCTCCTCGGAGAGTGTGCGCGTGCGCACCGCGTCCGGGATGGTCGAGTCGCCGATGTAGGACGCGGGTGCCTGCCCCGTCAGCGCGCGGACCGTGGCGACCATGCCGCCGTGGTACTGGAAGTAGTCGTCGGAGTCGGCGATGTCGTGCTCGCGGGTATCGGTGTTCTTCGCCGCGACCTGGATGCGTCGGTAGGAGTTCTCCATGTCCTCCCGCGCTGGTGTGCCGTCGAGCCCGCGCCCGTACGCGTAGCCGCCCCACACCGCGTACACCTCGGCGAGGTCGGCGTCGTCGCGCCAGTTGCCGGAGTCCATCAGCGGCAACAGCCCCGCCCCGTATGAGCCCGGCTTGGAGCCGAACACCCTCGTCGTCGCCCGCCGCTGGTCGCCGTGTTCCGCGACGTCGTCCTGCACGTGGGCGCGCACGAAGTTCTGGTCCTCCGGCTCGTCCAACTCGGCCACCATGGTGACCGCGTCGTCCAGCATCGCCACCACGTGCGGGAAGGCGTCGCGGAAGAACCCGGAGATGCGCACCGTGACGTCGATGCGCGGCCTGCCGAGGTCGGACAGCGGGATCGGCTCCATGCCGCTGATGCGCCGGGACGCCTCGTCCCACACCGGCTGCACGCCGAGCAGTGCCAGCACCTCGGCGACGTCGTCACCCGACGTGCGCATCGCCGACGTCCCCCACACCGAAAGGCCCACCGAACGCGGCCAGTCGCCGGTGTCCTGGCGATAACGGTCGAGCAGCCCATCGGCCAGCGCCTGCCCGGTCTCCCAAGCCAGCTTTGATGGAATCGCCTTGGGGTCGACGGTGTAGAAGTTCCGGCCGGTCGGCAGCACGTTGATCAGGCCACGCAACGGCGACCCGCTCGGCCCGGCAGGGATGTACCCGCCGTCGAGGGCATGAACTACTGCGTGCAGTTCGTTATCGGTGCCCGCCAGCCGGGGGACGACCTCGGTGGCGGCGAAGTGCAGCACTCGCTCGACGTCGGCGGGGTGCCCCGCGGCGATGTCGGCAGCGGCGGCCGGGTCCCAGCCGCGCTCCTCCATCGCGGCGACCAGCGCGTGCGCCTGCTGCTCGATCTCGTCCACCTTCGCGGCGGGTGCGTCACCGCCCTCGGTGAGCCCGAGCGCGGTGCGCAGGCCGGGCAGCGCGTCGGCCTTGCCGCCCCACATCTGCTGCGCCCGCAGCATCGCCAGCACCAGGTTGACCCGCGCCTCGCCGGTGGGCGCGTCGCCGAGGATGTGCAGGCCGTCGCGGATCTGCGCGTCCTTGACCTCACACAGCCAGCCGTCGATGTGTAGCAGGAAGTCGTCGAACTCCGCGTCGTGCGGACGTTCCTCGACACCGAGGTCGTGGTCCAGCTTGGCCGCCTGGATCAGCGTCCAGATCTGCTGCCGGATCGCGGGCAACTTCGCCGGGTCCATCGCCGAGATGTTGGCGTACTCGTCCAGCAACTGCTCCAGCCGCGCCATGTCGCCGTAGCTCTCGGCGCGCGCCATCGGCGGGATCAGGTGGTCGACGATCGTGGCGTGCATCCGGCGCTTGGCCTGCGCGCCCTCGCCGGGGTCGTTGATCAGGAACGGGTAGATCACCGGCAGGTTGCCGAGTACCGCGTCTGGTGCGCAGGACGCCGACAGCGCCGCTGTCTTGCCAGGCAGCCACTCCAGCGAACCGTGCTTACCCAGATGGACCACGGCGTGTGCGCCGAACGAGTGCTCCAGCCAGCGGTAGGCCGCCAGATAGTGATGGCTCGGCGGCAGGTCCGGGTTGTGGTAGATCGCCACCGGGTTCTCGCCGAACCCACGCGGCGGCTGGATCATGATCAGCACGTTGCCCGCCTGCAGCGAGGCCAGCACGATGTCGCCGTCCGGGTTCGCGGAGTGGTCCACGAACAGCTCACCCGGCGGCGGTCCCCAGTGTTCCTCCACCTCTTCCCGCAAGTCGGCGGGCAGCGCGGCGTACCACTCGCGGTACTGCTCGGCGGGAACCCTGATCGGGTTCCCGGCCAGCTTCTCATCGGACAGCCACTCCGGGTCCTGCCCACCGGCCTCGATCAGCGCGTGAATAAATCGGTCGCCCGCAGGTTCAGCACTGTCATCATCGACGCCGGGGATCGAGTCGGAGCCGAGGTCGTAGCCGCGCTCGCGCAGCATGCTGAGCAGCTTCACGGCGCTGGCCGGGGTGTCCAGGCCAACGGCGTTGCCGACGCGGGAGTGTTTCGTCGGATACGCCGACAGCACCAGCGCCACCTTGCGCTCGGCGGGCGGGGTGTAGCGGAGGCGCGCGTAGCCGAGCGCGATCCCGGCGACCCGGCTGGCGCGTTCGACGTCCGGCACGTAGCGGGGCAAGCCGTCGGCGTCGGTCTCCTTGAACGAGAACGGCACCGTGATGATCCGGCCGTCGAACTCCGGCACCGCCACCTGCGTGCCCGCGTCCAGCGGTGACAGGCCCTCGTCGTTCTCCTGCCAGGAATCTCGGTCGCTGGTCAGACACAGCGCCTGCAGCGTGGGGATGTCGAGGTCGGCCAACTCGGCGATGTCCCAGGACTCGTCGTCGCCCCCGGCCTGCGCGGCCGACGGCTTGGTGCCGCCCGCGGCGAGCACCGTGACCAGCAGCGCGTCGGCCTTGCGCAGCTCATCGACCATCTTCGGGTCGCGGTTACGCAGGGTGGCGCAGTAGATCGGCATCGGGCGCCCGCCCGCGTCCTCGATGGCGCGGCACAACGTCTCGACGAACGCGGTGTTGCCCGCGAAGTGGTGCGCCCGGTAGTACAGGATTGCGATCGTCGGCGCCGTGCCCAAGGTGGCCTTGGGCACGTATTCGGTACCGAAGGCCACCTTGGGCTCGCGCGGCTCGCGCTCCAGGTGGCCCCAGCTCGGCTGCTCGGCGGGTGGCTCGAAGCCGTGCCCGGTCAGCAGCAGCGTGTCGGACAGGAACCGGTGGAGCTGGGTGAGGTTGTCCGGCCCGCCCTGGGCGAGGTAGAGGTGCGTCTGGGTCGCGATCCCTGCCGGGACGTGCGAGAGCTTCATCAGCTCGGCGTCCGGCGCCTGCTCGCCGCCGAGCACGATCACCGGCACCTCGGCCGCCCGGACGATGTCCAGGCCTTCCTGCCACGCTCGCTCGCTGCCGAGGATGCGGACGACGATCACCTTGGCGCCGTCCATCAGCGCGGGCAGCTCGTCCAGCTCGATACGGGACGGGTTGGCGAGGCGGTAGTCCGCGCCGCTCGCGCGGGCGGACAGTAGGTCGGTGTCCGACGTCGACAGCAGCAGGATCGCGTGCGAGGACTGCTCGCAGGTCCGAGGCATAAGCGCTGTTGCTCCTCTCCGGGGTCCTCGCCCCGGTACGCGGGATCGCGCTGGCCGGAGTGTCTGGCTTCCGGTATGACCGGTCACAGTTGCGGGACAGCCCCGGAATTGCACCGGGTTCCTCAGGCGCCAACGCGGTTGGTGGTCCGCCCAGCAATCTACAGTGGGGCATTGTGCCTAGCCATCGCACCCGTGCCACCGACGCCTGTCCCGGCGCGCTGACCACGCATGCCGCCGACGACGGCGCGCTGGCTCGGGTGCGGCTGCCCGGCGGTCGGGTGAGTGAGTCGCAGTTGGCCGTGCTCGCTTCCTGCGCCGAGGCGCTTGGCGACGGCGCGTTGCACGTCACGTCGCGGGCGAACGTCCAGCTCCGAGGCGTGTCCGACGCAGGTGCGCTGGCGGAGCGCCTGGCCGCCGCTGGCCTGTTGCCGTCGGCGACGCACGAGCGGGTTCGCAACGTCGTGGCCTCCCCGGCGTCTGGGCTGGTCGGCGGGCTGGTTGACGTCCGGCCGCTGGTTGCGGCACTGGACACCGCGATTAGCGCGCAGTCGGCATTGGCGGCGCTGCCAGGACGGTTCTGGTTCGGCCTTGACGACGGCCGGGGCGATGTCGGCGGGCCGTTCGACGATCGGGTCGACGTCTGCTGGCGCGCGGTGTCCGGTGACACGGGCGCCCTGCTGCTGGCGGGCGAGGACACCGGCGTGCGGGTGCCGCTGGCCGAGGCCGTCGACGTCCTGGTCGACGTTGCGGCGGCGTTCGTCCGGTGCCGGGGCGATGCCTGGCAGGTGCGGGAGCTGACCGGCGCCAGGCGGGCGGAGCTGCTGGCAGCGTGCGGTGAAGGGCGCTTTGCCCGAGGGGAACGCAGCGAAAGCGTCATTCACCGAGGGGAACGCAGCGAAAGCGTCTTTCACCGCACCGAACGCAGCGAAAGCGTCTTTCACCTCGGGGCCGTGACGCAGGACGACGGGCGCATCGCCGTCCACACCGGGCTGCGGTTCGGGACGGCGACGGCGGCGCAGGTGCGGCTGCTCGCCGAGATCGCCGGTGAGGCGATCATCACACCGTGGCGTTCGGTGCTGCTGCCGGACGTCGATCCCGACGACGCCGCCGACGCGATCCGACGTCTCGACGACGCCGGACTGCTGGTCGAGCCGCACGATCCGGCCGCGTCGATCACCGCGTGCATCGGCAGCCATGGGTGCGGGAAAGCGCTCGCCGACGTCCGCGCGGATGCGACGAATGCCATGTCCGAGCTGACCACCATCGGCGGTGCGCCGGGCGTTGCGGCACACTTCGCAGGCTGTACCCGCCGATGTGGCAGACCGCCCACCCCGGCCGTCGACGTCCTCGCCGATGGCGACGGTTACCTGGTCGACGGTGACAGGGTGCCCGCGGGGGAGTTGGCGGACGTGTTGGCACAGAAGCGCGCGACCAGCGGCACTGAGCGCGGAGCACGCCCACCGGCGTGGGAAGCACGGAAAGGACGCAGGTGACCGACTACCTCACCGACGGCGCGGAGATCTACCGCCGCTCGTTCGCCACGATCAGGGCGGAAGCCGACCTCGACCGGCTGCCCAGCGACGTCGAGCGCGTCGTCGTCCGCATGATCCACTCCTGCGGGATGACCGACCTCGCCCGCGACGTGGCCTTCACACCGGACGTCGTCAAGGCGGGCCACGACGCGCTCCGCGCGGGCGCACCGATCCTCACGGACGCGAAGATGATCGCCTCCGGCGTCACCCGCCGCAGGCTGCCCGCCGACAACGACGTCGTGTGCACGCTCGCCGACCCGCAGGTGCCCGATCTCGCCGCGGAGCTGGCCACCACCCGCAGCGCGGCGGCGCTGGAACTGTGGCGTGACCGGCTGCCCGGCTCCGTCGTCGCCATCGGCAACGCACCTACCGCGCTGTTCCGCCTGCTGGAGTTGCTGGCCGAAGACATCGGCGCGCCCGCCGCGATCATCGGTGTCCCGGTCGGGTTCATCGGCGCCGTCGAGTCCAAGGAAGAGCTGGTCGCGAAGGCACCGGCGCCGTACCTGGTGGTGCACGGTAGGCGCGGCGGCAGCGCCATGGCCGTGGCCGCGCTCAACGCGATCGCACAGGAGGCCGAGCTGTGAGCAGCCCGGAGAGCACGAGACCCGCCACGACCGGCACGTTGTGGGGCGTCGGCCTCGGGCCGGGCGATCCGGAACTGATGACCGTCAAGGCCGCCCGGCTGATCGGCGAGGCAGACGTGATCGCCTACCACTGCGCCCGCCACGGCCGCAGCATCGCCCGCTCGGTCGCGGCGCCGTACCTGCGTGGTGACCAGCACGAAGAGCGGCTGATGTACCCGGTCACCACCGAGGGCACCACCCACCCCGGCGGCTACGAGGGCGCGATCCAGGAGTTCTACGAGCACGCCGCCAAACGCCTCGCCGAACACCTCGACGCCGGGCGCGACGTCGTCCTGCTCTGCGAGGGCGACCCGTTCTTCTACGGCTCCTACATGTACATGCACGAGCGGCTCTGCGACCGCTACCGCGCCGTGGCCGTGCCCGGCGTGACGTCGGTGAGCGCCGCGTCCGCCGCGATCGGCGCGCCGCTGGCGCAGCGCGACGAGGTGCTGACCGTGCTGCCCGGCACGTTGCCGACGCCGGAGTTGGCGATGCGACTCGCGGACGCCGACGCCGCCGCCGTGATGAAGCTGGGCCGCACGTTCGGCTCGGTGCGCTCGGCGTTCGAGGAGGCGGGCAAGCTTGACGACGCGTTCTACGTCGAGCGCGCGACTTGGCACGACGGAGCTGGCCCTGGCTCGACCGGCCGGGGTGTGCAGCGGGTAGAGCCCCTAGCGGACGTCGACCCGGAGACGGTGCCGTACTTCTCGGTGGCGCTGCTGCCCAGCCCGGCGTATGCCGCCCGCGCGAGTGGCGCGGCTCCCGCCGAGCCGCCGGTCGCCGAGGCACGCGCCGGGGGAGAGGTCGTCGTCGTGGGCCTCGGACCCGCCGGGCCGGAGTGGCTGACGCCGGAGGCCGCGCAGGCGCTGGCCGAGGCGGAACACGTGGTCGGCTATGGCCCGTACGTCGCGCGAGTGCCGCAACGGCAGGGTCAGCAGCGGCACAGCTCCGGCAACCGCGTCGAGGCCGACCGCGCACAGGAAGCGCTCGCACTCGCTCGCGACGGCGCGTCCGTCGCGGTGGTGTCCTCCGGCGATCCGGGCGTGTTCGCCATGGCGTCCGCCGTGCTGGAGCAGGCCGAAGACCCCCGCTGGGAAGACGTCCGGGTGCGGGTGTTGCCCGGCGTGACCGCCGCGCAGGCCGCCGCGTCCCGGGTCGGCGCGCCGCTGGGCCACGACTACTGCGTGCTCTCGCTGTCCGACCGGCTCAAGCCGTGGGAGATCATCGAGCGCAGGCTGGATGCCGTTGGCGCGGCCGATCTCGCCGTCGCGCTCTACAACCCGGCGTCGCGCAGCAGGAAGACGCAGCTTGCCGACGCCCGCGACGTCCTGCTGCGGCACCGCGACCCGGTGACGCCGGTCGTCGTCGCCCGCGACATCGGCGGCGACGAGGAGTCGGTGACGGTGACGACGTTGGGTGAGCTGGATCCGGACACAGTGGACATGCGGTGCCTGCTGATCGTCGGCTCGTCCCGGACGCGCGTCGTCGAGCGGGACGGGACCCGCACGGTGTGGACGCCGCGCCGCTACGACTGAGCCGCGCCTGGTCATTCGGGCACCGCAGTGGGACCCGACGCCTCGCCCCGGCGCGGTCAGGGACGCACCCGTCGCGCCGGTAGGCGAGGCGTCGCCGCGCCAGTCCGTGACTGCCTAACGGCTGGCGGGCGGCGAAGATGCGGCTTGTTGTCGCGTTCACCGAATCGAGTGGTGCGGGCGCGTCAGCCCGCGTCGTAACGCTCCCGATGCAGCGCCTCGGCCAGCGGCCGACGACGTCGCCAGCCGTGCCGCTCCAGGTCCGGAACCTGCTGCAACTCCCGCACCGGACCCACGCACAGCCACGCCACCGGTCGGACGCCGTCCGGGAGTCCGACCAGGTCCGCCAGGAACTCCTCGCGGTAGAAGCTGACCCAGCCCACACCAAGGTTCTCGGCCGTCGCGGCCAGCCACAGGTTCTGGATCGCCAGGCACACCGAGTACAGCCCCGCGTCGGCGATCGCGTGCCTGCCCAACACGGCGGGCGAGCCGCGCTGCGGGTCGTAGGTCACCACGATGCCGAGGCTCGACTCCAGGATGCCCTCGATCTTGATCTTGCGGAACGTCTGGCCGCGCTCGCCCTCCAGTTGCGACTCGAAGACGTCCCGTTCGCTGAGCACGTGCTCCCGGAACTGGGCACGGGTGTCGCCATCGGAGACCAGCACGAAGTCCCACGGTTGCGACATCCCGACGCTCGGTGCCGTGTGTGCCGCGCCGAGCACCCGCATCAGGACGTCGTCCTCGATGGGTTCGCCGGTGAACTCGGCGCGCACGTCGCGTCGGCGCTCCAGCACGCGGTAGAAGGCGTCCAGTTCGGGTTCGAGGTCGGCGTCGATGTTGTCGCGGTTGTGCAGTTCGGTCATGCCCTCTCCAAAGCCCAGCGCAGGGCGTCGTCGACGTCGGACACCGTGCGCGCGTCCGGGCGGGGTGGCCTGCGCACGATGACCGTGGGAATGCCGTGGCGCGACGCCGCCGCCAGCTTCGCGGCCGTCATGCTGCCGCCGCTGTCCTTGGTGACCAGGACGTCGATGCGATGCGTGCGCAGCAGCTCCAGCTCGCGGTCCACTGTGTACGGGCCGCGGTCCAGCAACAGCTCGTGGTGCCGGGGCAGGCGTGTCGCTGGCGGGTCGACGCAGCGGATCAGGAACCACACCGCGTCGACGTCGGCGAACGCCGCGAGCCCCTGCCTGCCGCTGGTCAGGAACGCCCGCTTGCCCAGGTCAGACAGCAGTTTCGCCGCGTCGTCGAGGTTGTCCACCCAGTGCCACTCCGCGTCGTCCGGCTGGGTCCAGCCGGGGCGTTCCAGCCGCAGCAGCGGAACCCCCGCGCGCGTGGTCGCGGTGACCGCCGACTCGCTGATCCGCGCCGCGAACGGGTGCGTGGCGTCCACCACCGCGCGGACGTCGTGCTCGGCCAGCCATGCCGCGAGCCCGTCCGGACCGCCGAAGCCACCGAGCCTGACCTCGCCCTCCGGCAGCCGGGGGCGTTCCACCCTGCCCGCCAGCGACGACACCACCGCGACGCCGCGCGAGTGCAGTGCGGCGGCCAGCGCGCGCGCCTCGGACGTGCCGCCGAGGATCAAGACCGGATAGCTCACACTGGACACACTATGGGAGAGCAGCTCCGCTATGGCTGGACCACGGGTGCGTGTGCGACGGCCGCCACCACGGCGGCCTACACCGCGCTGCTCACCGGCGAGTTCCCCGATCCGGTCGAGGTGCTGCTACCCAAGGGCAGGCGGCCGACGTTCGCGCTCGCCACCGAACGGCTGGCCAATGACGTCGCCAGCGCCGGGGTGATCAAGGACGCCGGTGACGACCCCGACGTCACCCACGGTGCGCTGATCGTCGCCACCGTGCGGCGGGGCGAGCCGGCCAGCGGTGTGACGTTCGCCGCCGGGAAAGGCGTGGGCACCGTCACCCGGCCCGGACTGCCACTCGACGTCGGGGAGCCCGCGATCAACCCGGTGCCGCGCAGGCTGATGCGGGAGGCGATCGAGCGGGTCGCCGCAGCGCACGACGCGCCCGCCGACGTCGCGGTGGAGATCTCGATCCCCGAGGGCGAGGAGCTGGCACGGCACACCTGGAACCCCCGGCTCGGCATCCTCGGCGGGCTGTCGGTGCTCGGCACGACCGGGGTGGTCGTGCCGTACTCCTGCTCGGCGTGGATCGACAGCATCCGCCGTGGTATCGACGTCGCCCGCGCGATGGGGGAGCAGCACGTCGCGGGCGCGGTGGGCAGCACCTCGGAGCAGGTCGTCGCCGAGCTGTACGGGCTAAGCGAGAGCGCGCTGCTGGACATGGGCGACTTCGCGGGCGCGGTGCTGAAGTACGTCCGGCAGCACCCGGTGCCGAGGTTGTCCATCGCGGGCGGGTTCGCGAAGATGTCCAAGCTCGCGGCGGGCTACCTCGACCTGCACTCCAAGCGTTCGCAGGTGGATCTTGGGCTGCTGGCCGAGCTGGCCCGCGACGCGGGGCACCAGCGGCTGGCCGGGGAGATCGGCCAGGCGAACTCTGCGCTGCACGCGCTGGAGCTGGCCGAAGCCGACGGGCTGGCGCTCGGTGAGCTGGTCGCGGAACGGGCGCGGCAGGCGGCGGCCGACGTGCTGGGCGACGCGCCGGTCGAGGTCGACGTCGTCGTCATTGACCGGGCGGGCCGCATCGTCGGCCGCGCACCCCAGCCGTGAGTGCCGTCAGTCCAGCACATCCTCGATCCGCGTCGCGGTGGCGGCGCGCTGAATCCAGACGTCGAGTTGCTCGAGGTCGGTGCACGCGGTGATGCGGGCCTTGGCGTCCTCGGGCACCGCGATCTCGCGGGCGTCCAGCACCGACAGCAGCGCGTCGGCTTCGCCTGCGGCACGACCTGCCGCCTCGCCCGCCGCCTTGCCTTGGCCGAAGTACTTCCGGGCGAAGTCGCTCTGGTACTCGTATTTCCGGGTCAGCATGAGGGCCTCCAGGTGGTGTCGTGCCGCTGTCGGAAGCGCCGCGAGCACGACGTCATGGTAAAGGGTGGCATGGTCTTCATCGACATGGTTGAGCGCCGCGATGAGGGCACGGAACACCTTGCCCCGATCCGGGTGAGTGCCGTGCGCCATCGTGGAGAGCACGACCAACTCGGGGGTGTGCGCCGCGTCGTCGATGTCGGTGACCACCGGAACCTTGTCCGGGCCGAGCGCCAGTGGCCGCAGCTCCCAGCCTGGGTGTCCAACGTGGATGGGCGCGGCGCACCAGCCCGCCGTGTCCGGATCGGCGCACAGCACCAGCAGGATCGCCGGACAGCGCAGCCGCGCGTGCAACGTCGTCAGGTACACCGGCCAGGTTCGTCGTTTGCGCTTGTCGCGGGCCAGCTGCACTTCGATGATCACCGCCAGCACCGCCGTGCCGTTGCGGGTGAGCACGACGACGGCGTCCGCGCGGTACTCGGTCGGCGCGAGGTCGGTCAGGTCACCGGAGTCGAGCCGCGCGTGCTCGAAGAGTGGCACGGTGACGCCGAGCGGCTCGCTCAGCAGCTCGGCGGCCAGCTCCGGACGGTTGCGGAACAGTTCGATGAGGGCTTCGTGGGTGGTCGAGGGCACGCCTCGACGCTAGGAGGGCGCTGAATTAGGGCGGTTCTGGGACTGGTCGCTGCGCGGGCCGAGGCGTGGAGATTGGCGGGCAGTTGCGCACGAAGCCCGGGCCGGGGCGTGGCAGCCCGGTCCGGACTGTGAGCGGGGTGCCTGGGCGGCCGGTGGGGGCCCGACGCGGCCCTGTGACGGCCCGGTCGAGGCCTCATGGGTGGCCTTGTCAGGTGGTGTGGGCCGCCAGAACCCAGACTCCTGCCGTACGGGTGAGTCCGCGGCCGACGAGGTTGCGCAGGTTGAGTCCGGCGGTACGGCGGGTGAGCCAGGCGTGGTTCTTGGTG
>WHTY01000176.1 GCA_009377475.1 Actinophytocola sp. | reverse complement strand
TGCACCAAGCCGGAGGCGACTGGAGTCGATACGCCGCTGAACTCGCCCGAACCCGCAATCACCAACCCTGCGAATAGCCCCGACCAGAACATGATCAACTCGGGCATTCACTGCTCCAGAAGAATGCTCTCTACCAGTTTGATGGATGGCGCGACCATCCGCGAGGTCATGGACCAGCTCGGCCACGCTTCGATCACGACGACAGCCAACATCTACGGGCACGTGCTTGATGCCGCGAAACGCAAGATGGCCGACCGGATGAACCAGCGCGTAGAGGCAGACTGATGTCAATCGTAGATGTCAAAAGGGCCTCCAATGATCTTGGAGGCCCTGTTTTCGCTGCTCCCCCGGCTGGACTCGAACCAGCAACCCTTCGGTTAACAGCCGAATGCTCTGCCAATTGAGCTACGAGGGACTGTGTTTGCCGCGCCGCGCGCTGCGGGTACGACTATACATACCGCACCCATGTCGGCCCGCACCGGGCCCCTTCGAAGATCGGCGCGGATCAGCGGCGGCTCGACATGCCCGGGATAGCCGCCAAGACACCACGTAGGTTGTGGGTGACAATGGGAAGCGGCTGGTCAACGACGAGGAGGGTCGCATGGTGAAGTTCCTGCTAGGCGCGGCAGTCGGCTATGTGCTGGGGTCGCGTGCCGGGCGCAGCCGGTACGAGCAGATCGTGCGCACCTACCGCAAGGTAGCTGACCACCCGGCCGTGCAAGGCGCGGCAGGCGTTGCCAGGGCCAAGGTGGGTGAGAAGGTCCCGTTCACGCAGAAACACGAGCCTCGGCAACCTGCGCGACAGCCGCAGCCCTGAGAACCCCGCTACCGCACGCGCGCGACGGCGAACACTCGCCGGAACGGGAACAACGTCGTCCCGTCGGCGCGCTGCGGGTACGCCTCCCGCAACCGGGGCGCGACCTCGGCGTGGAACCGCTGCCACGACTCCTCGTCGAGCGCGGCCTTCACCGGCCGTAGCGTCGTGCCGGTAATCCACTCCAGCACCGGATCATCCCCGGTCAGCCGATGGACGTACGTGGTCTCCCAGGCGTCGATCTCGCATCCCAGCTCGGCGAACAGCCCGGCGTAGGACGTCGCGTCCAGCACGTCGGTGGCCGGCGCGACGACCTCCGCCAGCGTGTCGCGCCAGGGTGTCTCGTTCGCCAGCTCCCGCACCACGGTGTGGGACGGCTCATCGACGTTGCGAGGCATCGCCACCGCCAGCCACGCGCCCGGTTTCAGGGCGCTCACCCACTCGCGCAGCACTTCGACGTGGTCGGGCACCCAGTGCAGCACGGCGTTGCAGACGACGACGTCGGTGTCCTGCCTCGGTGACCACTCGCGGACGTCGCCGAGGCGGGCGTCGATGCCGCGTGCCTGCGCGTCGCGCACCATGTCCGCGGACGAGTCCCACGCCTCCAACGCGGCGGACGGCCAGCGCTGCGACAACGCCTTGGTCAAATGTCCTGGACCGCAGCCGAGGTCGGCCACCCGGCGTGGTGAACGCTCGTCGATGCGCACGATCAGCTCGAAGAACGGCCGGGATCGCGGGCCGGCGTAGCCCAGATATGCCTCGGGATCCCACCTCATCGCGCCTCGCCTCGCAGTTGCTCAGCCGCCTCGCGCGCGATCTCGGCGACGACGTCGTCATCGGCGCCCGGTTCGGGCCGCACCTGCAACACCTCGCCCTGCGTGCCGGGGAGACGGCGCTGCACGAACCACGCCGCGCCGCCGGGCAGCTCCTTGCGATACCGCGCGCGGATCGACGCGGTCACCCGTTCGCGCACCACGGTCGGAATTTTGCCGGGACGTCGCAGCGCGAACCGTTTCGGGGGCAGGTCCGCGATCACCACGGACTCCCCCGCCTGCGCGGCTTCCTCGGCCTCGATGACGGTCAGCACGTCGTTGTCCCAGGTCGCCTTGCTGATCAGGTGCCAGCCGACGCGCCGCGTGCCGTCCGGCTCCGGCAGCCACAGCCCGAATCGGGTGGCGACCAGGTGGCCTTGCTCGGCAGTCGCGGCGGCGAGGACGTGCTCGCCGCCGGTGAGCGTGCCGGTGAAACCGTCCGGCGTTTCGTCACCGAGTAACCGCCGCAGCCAGCCCAGCATCAGGTGAAGCCCCCGACGGCCTGTTCCCGCAACGCCTTGCGGTACTGCTCCAGCGCCACCAGGTCACCGAACAGTCTGCGGTACTCGTCGCCGTCCTCCACCGGTGACACGCGCTGCAGCTTCGACTTCACCTCGGCGATCTGCCGCCCTACCAGGCTCTCCTGCACCACGGCCAGCTCGGTCGCGACGTAGTCGGCGTCGACCTCGCCGCGCGCGTGCAGCGGCTCAACCGCCAGCTCGGACAGCACCGTCCGCACCGTGCCCTGCGGCGCCTGCTCCGTCGCCGCGTCCAGCAGAGCGGGGCCGGCCAGCCCGGACGCCGCGCCGCCCGCCGCCCGCACCGCCTTGTGCACCGCGACGTACGCCGGGTGGGTGAAGGCTTCCTCGGGCAGCGCGTCGTAGGCGGGACCGGCCAGCGCTGGCTCCTGCAACGCCGCCTTCAGCACCTCCCGCTGCGCCCGCAGGCCGGGGTTACGCGGCGCGGGGCGCGGGACGTCGTTGTCCGACGTCTCGCTGCGCTGCGCGGGGGCGCGACGCGGGGCCTTCGCCGCTGAGCCGGACGTCTCGCGGACGCGGCGCACCACCATCGACTCGTCCTGCCAGCCGGTCCAGAACGCCAGCTTGACCGCGTAGCCGTCGCGCTTGGCTTCGTCCTTGATCCGCGCGATCAGCGGCACGGTGTCCCTGAGCGCGGCGACCTGACCGTCGACCGAGTCGAGGTCGTAGCCGCGCAGCATCGTCTTGATGGCGAACTCGAACAGCGGAATGCGCCGCGCGACCAGGTCACGCACCGCCGTGTCGCCCTTGGCCAGCCGCAGTTCGCACGGGTCCATGCCTTCCGGCGCGACGGCGATGTAGGTCTGTCCGGCGAACGTCTGGTCGCCCTCGAACGCCTTGAGCGCGGCCTTCTGGCCCGCCTCGTCACCGTCGAAGGTGAAGATGACCTCACCCCGAAAGGTGTCGTCGTCCATCATCAGCCGCCGCAGCACGGCCATGTGGTCGCTGCCGAACGCCGTCCCGGACGACGCGACCGCCGTGGGCACCCCGGCGGCGTGCATCGCCATCACGTCGGTATAGCCCTCGACGACGACCACCTGGTGCCGCTTGGCGATCTCACGTTTGGCCAGGTCAAGCCCGAACAACACCCGCGACTTGCTGTAGACGGGACTGTCGCTGGTGTTGAGGTACTTGGCCTGGATCGGGTCGTCGTCGTAGAGCCGACGCGCGCCGAAGCCGACGACGTCCCCGGCGAGGTCCTTGATCGGCCACAGCAGCCTGCGGTGGAACCGGTCGATCGGCTTGCCCCTGCTGCCTTCCTTGGCGAGCTGCGCCTTGTACAGCTCGTTGATGTCGAAGCCCTTGCTGAGCAGGTGTTTGGTGAGGGTGTCCCAGCCGTCAGGGGCATAGCCGCAGCCGAACCGTTGCGCGGCGACCTGATCGAAGCCGCGTTCCTTGAGGAAGTCGCGCGCGGGCCGGGCAGGCTCGGTGAGCAGTTGTTCGGCGTAGAACTCCTGCGCGGCGCGGTTGGCCTCGATCAGCCGGGTACGAGTGCCTCGGTCGCGCTGCACGCTGGTGCCGCCGCCGGTAAAGGTGAGGTCGAATCCCACCCGGTCGGCCAGCCGCTCCACCGACTCGACGAAGCCGAGGTGCTCGATGCGCATGATGAACTTGATGACGTCGCCGCCCTCGCCACAGCCGAAGCAGTGGAAGGTGCCGTGCGTTGGCCGCACGTTCAGCGACGGCGTCTTCTCGTCGTGAAACGGGCAGAGGCCTTTCAGCGCGCCTCCGCCAGCGCGTTTGAGCGCGATGTACTCGCCGACGATGTCGTCGATCCGATTGCGCTCACGGACCTGCGCGATGTCGCTTTCCCGGATCAGCCCTGCCACGGTGCCGAGTCTAGTGTCACGCCACGTCGGGGTGACGCGCACACCGCTCGGGCGGGTCGGGGATCCCTATGGTGGACACGAGGGCGTTTGGTGTCTACAGTTTCGACACGTACCGAACTTCTGCCCACCACGAGGAGTGCCGATGAAGATCAGCGCGGACAACGACCAGTGCGCGGGGAACGGGTCCTGCTTCGAGGTCGATCCGGAACTCTTCCCGCTCGACGACGAGGGCTACACCCTGGTCGGCCAGGGCCGCGAGGTGCCCACGGGCAAGGAGGACGTCGCCCAGGAGGGTGTCGACGCCTGCCCGATGGCGGCGCTGTTCGTCGAACCGGAGTGAGACGGCAACAATGCCGTCATAGCCGCCGTGGCGGAACCCGAGCCTTGTCGAAAAGCAAACGCCCGACCACGAACACCGCTGCCGACGCTACTGTCAAAACCACGCCGCCGACCGGTTCGCTGCTGATCGCCACCACCGCGAACGGGAACACCCCGGCGCCAACCACGCACAGCAGCACCGCAAGCACCCTGCCCAACATCCGCACGGGGCTGTCGATCTCCCGCTTGCGGGCTCTGGCCCACTGCCGCCGTTCCCGATGTCGACGTTCAGTTTGCTCAACGAGCCGCAGATCGTCCGGCATCGACGGCAAGCGAAGCCAGTGCCGCGCCGGGTCGTTCACCTCGACGTCGCCGACGGCGAGTGAATGCCGGATCCCGTTGTAGACCAGATCCCACAACTTGGTGTTCCCGCACAAGTCGGCAAGCTCGACGCGGACCCGCCGCCCATCGGTGTCCTGCAGCAGTAGGCGGGGGACCCTGGCCCGCTCGTCCAGTCGGATGGCTCCCAGCTGGTAGGTGCGCACCCAATGTCGTGCCATCAGCCAGTCGCCGCCCGCAGTGATCATTGTGCGCCGGACGCCCAGGTATAGCACCCCGAAAACCACCACGATCGGCGCCCACAGCCCGGCATTGCCGGCCCACTCGAACCCCCCGTCGCGCAGTACGAGGAAGAGCGCGACGATGCCGCCCCCGATCGCTCCGGCGACCAGGCCAACCGAACGGGACGGCTGGAACGACTCCAATACCGGACCCATGCCTTCCGGCGGGTCCGGCGCTCCGTTCGCTGAGCCGGTGCGATCCGGCACAGTGACGATCCCGTCCGGCAGTGGCGCACTCGGCGGTCGCGGATAGCCGGTGGCAGGGTCTGGGCGTGGCGGCAATGTGTCCATAGCGATCTCAGTAGATCACCAGCCCGGAATGATCTTCTTGGCCGTGCCGTGGATCGCTGCTCCCCGTCGTACCATGCGGCACACTCGGACACATGCTCGATGCTCTCGCTGCCGAGTTCGCCGCGCTGCGCGGTCAGCTCATGGCCGTCGCCTACCGCCTCACCGGCGCGCGCGCGGACGCCGAGGACGCCGTGCAAGAGGCGTGGCTCCGGCTGTCCGCGCTGGACGACGCCAAACGCGCGGAGATCAACGACCTCGCCGCGTGGCTGACGACCGTGGTCGGGCGCATCTGCCTCGATCGGCTCCGCTTGGTGCACGGCACTCGAGATGCCCATATCGCGGGCGGGTTCCGGCGTTGAGGATGCCGAGAATTTCGGTCCTCCTTCTCGGTTCGTAGGCGGCGGCGCCGTGCCGATGAAGTCGGGGTATCTGGATTGGCCTGCGGTCGGC
>WHTY01000063.1 GCA_009377475.1 Actinophytocola sp. | reverse complement strand
TCAGGGAGCAAAGTAGATCAACTTCTTTCGCGACGCGGCACTCAACTCCGAAAGCGCAACAGGCTCAAAGGCGGGCAAAACGGATGGCGATGTGGGCATACCGGCAGGGTGGCTGGTCAGCCAACGGGCGACCGGCCCAGCGAGTGTGATCCAGCCAGCGGCGGCCTAGTCGGGATAATCGCGGAGCACAGGGACGACGCGGCTGTTGTTCTCGTACTCGTCGAGTTCGCTGACACCCGACCGGTCTCGCTGCAGCTCCTTGCCGAGCTCCGGGGAGAACCAGCTGGTTTCGGTGTAACTGTTCCTGAGCCGATGTTCACCGTCCGTCGAGGTCATCTCGATCCTCGCCCGCGTGACGATGCGCGCGACCCGCCACCGGCGCTGGTCAACGGTGATGCCGACGAACTCGTGCACCGTGCTCCGGATCGCACCCGAGCATTGTTCGTTCCGCCACTGCCGCAACGGATACCGCTCGGGCCTGAGCGGGAACCGCAACAGCTCGATCTCGCTCCCTGGCCTGCAATGGAACTCAACACCGCCCCCGATGCTCACGTCGTGCGCTGCGAGCAGGACCCGATCGGGACGCCACCGCAGGACTCGTCTCGTGGTCGCTGAGCTTCGGCTCGACCGGGAGTCGACAGTGACGCGATGGCCGCCGGCTACCGACCGCGTTCGTACCTCATCGGTGAACGTGTCGTTCGAGCCTGACCTGCTCAACTCGTAGACATAGTTGCCCGACCGTGGCGGCGGCACGCCCACCCGGTCGGCATTCCCGCCGCCATCGCTCCCGCCTGAGTTGGCGGATCCCCTGCCGGTGGGCGAGTCCGGCGCAGGCGCCGTGGCGCTGGTACGGCCGCTCCGAACCGGGACACGGGTAGTCGTCGAGGTGGCATCCGTTGTCGCCGTGGTCGGCGGGACAACCGCCGAACCCGGCTGCGACGGCGTGCCACGAGGCGCCGTCTCACCACCGGCGGTACACGCCGCGATCGGCATCGCCAGCGCGATCAGCAGTGCGGTCGCTCGGCGGGCGCGGTGTGGGGCACCCTGCGTGAGCGGGCGCCCCACACCTCGATATACGGCCATCGATACGCGCGTGACTACAGTCCGGTGGCGTCATGCACGCCGCAGGCGATCTGGACCAGCAGGTCGGACACCTCAGCGGGCCCGCCACCTGCTTCCCACTCGTCAGCGACGGTGACGAGCACGCCGGTCACCGGACCCGCAGGCGGGCAACCCTCCTCGCCGTTCTCGCCGTTGTCGTCCTCGCAGCGCGGGTTGTGCTCGCCGGCAGGGGTGTCACACGGCGGATCCTGCGGCGGCGGGCCATCCGGGCACAACGGATTGTGCTCGCCGGCTGGCGTGTCACATGGCGGATCCGCCGGTGGCGGGCCCTCGCCGTCCTGGCACAACGGGTTGTGCTCGCCGGCTGGCGTGTCACACGGCGGGTTCTCCGGCGGCTGGGCCTGGGCCACGCCGCTGGTGAAGCCAGCCGCTAACACCATTGCCCCAAAAAGCGCATGGTTGACGGTGAACGATTTCCATAGGCCGCCGATTCGCATGCGTCATCCAAGGCCCTCGACGAGTCCGTGAACCGGACCGCAGGCACCGCTCGCGGCCAGGTGCGCCCGCGCCGCTTACTGACTCAACTTGGTGCGGAGCAGCTTGCCGGTGGCATTGCGCGGCAACTCGTCCAGGAACTCGACGTCGCGCGGCACCTTGTACCGCGCCAGGTTCGCCTTCACGTACGCCTTGATGTCGTCTGCCTCGGCCTCCGCGCCGTCCGCCAGTACCACGAACGCCTTGAGCCGCTGGCCGAACTCCTCGTCCGGCACGCCGATGACGGCGGCTTCCAGGACGTCCTCCCGGTCGACGAGCAGGTTCTCCACCTCGAGCGGATAGACGTTCTCGCCACCGGAGACGATCATGTCGTCGTCGCGGCCGTCGACGAACAGCAGGCCGTTCTCGTCGAAGTGGCCGACGTCCCCTGTGGACAGCAGGCCGTCGATGATGTCCTTGTTCCTGCCGTCGGTGTAGCCGGTGAAGCTGAGGCCGCTGCCGACGAAGATGCGGCCGACAACGCCCTGCTCGGTGACCTCGACGCCGTTGTTGTCGTAGAGCCGCACCTGGCAGCCGACCGGCGGTTTGCCCGCCGTACTCGGGTCGATCCGCAGGTCGTCCGGGGTGGCGACGGTGGCGACGGCGACCTCGGTCGAGCCGTACAGGTTGTAGAGGACGTCGCCGAAGACGTCCATGGTGCGGGTGACGACGTCGCGCGGGATCGCGGAGCCCGCAGCGAAGATGATCCGCAGCGACGACGTGTCGTACTTGCCAAGCACTTCGGGGCCGAGGTCGATGATGCGCTGCAGCATCGTCGGGACGACGACCAGCGCCTCGCACCGGTGCTCGGCGACCGCCCGCAGCGCTTCCTCCGGGTCGAAACGACGGCACAGCACGACCTTGTTGCCCAGCGCGAACGACAGCAGCACCTGCGACAGTCCGGTGCCGTGGAACATCGGCGCGGCCATGTGCATCGGCTGGTTCCGCCGCAGCGGCACCCGGTCCAGGAGTTGCGCGGAGGCCAGCGGCGACGTCTTCTCCCGCGGCGCGCCTTTCGGGGTGCCGGTGGTGCCGCTGGTGAGCAGGATGAACCCGCCTGGCCGTTCCGGGGCGGGCACGGGCGCGCCGTCGGTCTCTGCGACGATCGCTTCGAGGGAGTCGGTCCCGGCGGGCGGCTGGGTGTCCACCCACGCGAGGCAGCGGTCGACGTTCGCGTCGACGGCGTCGAGCAACCCGGTGAACTCTTCGTCGTAGACCAGCAGCGAGACGCACTCGCGGCGGGCGACGTCGGTGAGCTGCGGCTTGGCGAAACCGGTGTTGAGCAGCAACAACCGCGCGCCGAGCTTGCCGGTCGCCGCCATCGTGGTGACCAGTCCCCTATGGTCGCGGCACAGCGCGGCGACCACGGTGCCCGCCCCGATGCCGCGCTGCGACCAGGCCCGCGCGAGCGCGTTGGAACGGCGTTCGATCTGGCCGTAGGTCAGCTCGCCCAGCTCGTCGACGATCGCGACCGCGTTCGGGTACCGGTGCGCGCCCACCGAGAACACGGCGGCGAACGGCCCGACCTTGTGCACGGCGAGGATCGAACGGATGCCGTCGTCCGGCCGGTCGGCGAGCCCGGCGCGGTAGAGGACGGCAGCGCTCTGCACGGCGACGGTGGCTTTTGAGACGGCCCTTTTGGCGTGGGTCAGGATCATCGCCGTACCTCCGTTGCTACCGATCAGTACACCCACCGACCGACACTAATCGGTTGACATGATGAGAACGACCCGAGCCGGTCCCGGCAACGCCGGTTTATCCAGTCTGTCGTGTTAATCACGTCCGATGACTCACTCAGTGCACGGCGTCCAGCGCCCGCTGCACCCGCTTCTCCGACACCGGATACGCCGTGCCGAGCGTCTGCGCGAACAGGCTGACCCGCAGCTCCGCCAGCATCCACCGGATGTCGGTAAGCCGCGCGCGGGCGGCCTCGTCCTCGGCGGGAGTGTCCGCCAGCAGCTCGCGGTACTCGTCGGTCAGCGCGAGCACGGTGCGCATCCGCTGCGTGTCCCGCGCCAGGTCGCGCGGCAACTTCTCCAGCCGCCGCTCGATCGCCGTCAGATACCGCACCAGGTCCGGCAACCGATGGAAACCGGTCGCGGTGACGAACCCGTCGTAGACCAGCTCATCGAGCTGCGCCGAGACGTCGGCGAGCGCGTCACCGAAACCGGGACCGTCGACGTTCTTCACCGCGAGCTGCGCCGACCGCCATGCGACAAGCACCTTCCGCACCCGCTCCATCGTCTCGACCACGGTGCGGTCCAGCCCTTCCCGTGCCGCCTGCACCAGCCGCTCGAAGCCCTCGGCGTCCCACGCCGGACCGCCCGCCTCGGCGATGACGACGTCGAGTGCGCAGTTCACGCAGTCGTCCAGCAGCCCGGACACGCCGCCGTGCGGGTTCTGCGCCAGTTCCAGCTTCGCGGTGTTGGACAGCGTGCGCCGCAACGCCTTACGCGGCGAACCGACCCGCAACAGCACCAGACGTCGAGTGCCGTCCCACATCGCCTCGCGCTGCTCGTGCTCGGTAGCCAGCACCTTCACGTCCACGGCGTCGCCGCGATCGACCAGCGCCGGGTAGCCCTTGACCGGCTTACCGCCCCTGCCGTGCTGGTCTTCGGAGCGGCCCTCGAACGACGTCGGCAGGTTGTCGAAGTCCCACTCGCGGACGCCGCTGCGCTCCAACCTCTCGGCGGCGCGCGAGAGCTGGTTGCGCAGCTTCGGCGCCAGTTGCTGCCGCAGCGCCGCCAGGTCCTTGCCCTCGGCGACCCGCTTCCCGCGCTCGTCCACGACGCGGAACGTCATTCGCAGGTGGTCGGGCACCTTGGTCAGATCCCAGTCGTCCGGCCGGATGTCGACGCCGCGCAGCGTGTGCAGCTCGCGCTCCAACGCCGCAAGCAGCGGCTCGCGTTCAGCATCAGGAACGCAAGGATCGAGCCGGTCCAGCACCGCCTTCGCGGTGTCCGGCGCGGGCACCAGCTCCCGCCGGATCGGCTTCGGCAACGCCTTGATCAACGCGGTCACCAGGTCTTCCCGGAAGCCGGGGACCTGCCAGTCGAAGCCGTCCGCGCTGACATGGTTGAGCACCGCGAGCAGGATATGCACGGTCACGCCGTCGGCGTCGCCCTCGGACGCACCTGGCTCGAACTGGTACGTCAGCGCGAACTCGAGATCGTCGTGCCGCCAGCGCTGCGGGTAGTCGGTCTCGCTGACCTCGGCGGCACTCTCGTTGACCAGCATCGGCAGCGAGAAGTCGAGCAGGTCGGCCTGCTCCCGGCGTGCCTTCTTCCACCAGGAGTCGAAGTGCCTTGCGGAGACGACGTGGTCCGGGATGCGCTCGTCGTAGAACTCGAACAACGTCTGGTCGTCGACCAGGATGTCGCGCCGCCGCGCGCGGTTCTCCAGCTCCGCGACCTCGTCCAGCAGCTCCCGGTTGGCGTGGAAGAAGCGGTGGTCGGTGCGCCAGTCGCCCTCGACAAGCGCGTGCCGGATGAACAGCTCCCGGCACAGCTCCGGCTCGACCCGCGCGTAGTTGACCTTGCGGCCCGACGCCAGCGCGACGCCGTAGAGCGTGACGGTCTCCAGCGCCATCACCGCACCCCGGTTGCGCTCCCAGTGCGGTTCGGCGTAGTTGCGTTTGAGCAGGTGACCGGCGAGCCGTTCCACCCATTCCGGCTCGATGCGAGCGACGATCCTGCCCCACAGCCGCGACGTCTCCACCAGCTCGGCGGCCATCACCCAACGCGGCGTTTTCTTGAACAACGCCGAACCGGGGAACACCGCGAACCGCGCCCCCCGCGCGCCGAGGAAGTCGCGTTTCTCCGGGTCCTTGAGGCCGATGTGCGACAACATCCCTGCGAGCAGGCTCTCGTGCAGCCGTTGGTAGTCGGGTCCGCTGAAGTCGGCGTTCACCGCGGGCTTGCCGGCCGTGATCCCGGCGGACTTCGCGGCCTCGCGGAGCTGGTTGTAGAGGTCCTGCCACTCACGTACGCGCAGGAAGTGCAGGAACTCCGCCTTGCACAGCCTGCGGAGCCGGCTCCCGGACAGCGCGCGTTGCTGCTCGCGCAGGTAGTCCCACAGGTGCAGGAACGCAAGAAAGTCGGAGTTCGGATCGGCGAAGCGCGCATGCTTGGCGTCGGCGGCCTGGCGCTGCTCCTCCGGTCGCTCCCGTGGGTCCTGAATGGACAGCGCGGCGGCGATGACCAGCACCTCGTGCACGCAGCCGTTGCCCTCGGCTGCCACGATCATCCGCCCCATCCGGGGATCGACGGGGAGCTGCGCCAACGCCTTGCCGACGTCGGTGAGCCGGTGCGCGGAGTGCTGTTTCCCGCCATCGGACGTCTCCAGCGCGCCGAGTTCGCGCAGCAGCGCGAGACCGTCGGCGATCTGGCGCTTGTCGGGCGGCTCGACGAACGGGAAGTCCGCGATGTCGCCCAGGTCGGCGGCGGTGAGCTGGAGGATCACCGAGGCGAGGTTGGTGCGCAGGATCTCCGGATCGGTGAACTCCGGCCGCGCGAGGAAGTCGTCCTCGGAGTACAGCCGGATGCAGATGCCGTCCGACACGCGGCCACAGCGGCCCTTGCGCTGGTTCGCCGACGCCTGCGACACCGGCTCGATCGGCAGCCGCTGCACCTTGAGGCGGTTGCTGTAGCGGGAGATGCGGGCGGCGCCGGGGTCGATGACGTACTTGATGCCCGGCACGGTCAGCGACGTCTCGGCGACGTTGGTGGCCAGCACGATCCGACGTCCGGTGTGCCGCTGGAACACCCGATGCTGCTCGGACGCCGACAGCCGCGCGTACAGCGGCAGGATCTCGGTGCCCGGCAGGTCCATCGCGGTCAGCGCGTCGGCGGTGTCGCGGATCTCGCGTTCGCCGGAGAGGAACACCAGGATGTCGCCTTGGGGTTCGGCGCGGAGTTCGGTGACGGCGTCGCAGATGGCCTGGGTCTGGTCGCGGTCCTTGTCGCCGGGGGCGTCGGCGGTGTCAGCAGCGTCGTCCTGGATCGGCCGGTAGCGCACCTCAACGGGATACGTCCGCCCTGACACCGCCACGATCGGCGCCGGGGTGCCGTCCGGCGCGGCGAAATGTTCGGCGAAGCGCTCCGGGTCGATGGTCGCGGAGGTGATGATGACCTTGAGGTCGGGGCGGCGCGGCAGGAGCTGCTTGAGGTAGCCGAGCAGGAAGTCGATGTTGAGGCTGCGCTCGTGCGCCTCGTCGATGATGAGCGTGTCGTACTGCCGCAGGAGCCGGTCCCGGCCGATCTCGGCGAGCAGGATCCCGTCAGTCATCACCTTGACGAGGGAGCGTTCGCTCACCTGATCGGTGAACCGGATCTTCCAGCCGACGGTGTCGCCCAGCTCGGTGCCGAGTTCGCTCGCGATGCGCTCGGCCACCGAGCGGGCCGCGATCCGGCGCGGCTGGGTGTGGCCGATGGTGGCGTGCACTCCCCTGCCGACGTCGAGGCAGATCTTCGGCAGCTGGGTCGTCTTCCCGGAGCCGGTCTCGCCCGCGACGATGACGACCTGGTTGTCCCGGATGGCCGCCGCCAGATCATCGGCGCGCTGGCTGACCGGCAGCTCGGCCGGGTACCGCACCGTCGGCACCGACTCCCGTCTTGCGGCGAGCCGCAGCTCGGCAGCATCGACATCGGCGGCGATCGAGCGCAGCACGGAGTCGCGTTTGCGCTGGTCGCGGAGCTTGCGGGTGCCGTCGATCCGGCGTCGCAGCCGGCTGCGGTCGGCCAGCATCACGTCGTCAAGCCGTCGCAGCAGCGCGCGAAGCGCGACGGATTCCGCCGAAGGTGCAGTGGACATACCTCTCACTACTGTATCCGGGTTGTCGCGAGGTTTTCCGGGCCGCCCGCACCAGCTGCGGGATACTGACGTCATGTACCGGGTGCTCGCGGACGCGACGATGGTGCTGCACTTCGCGTTCCTGGTGTACCTCACGCTTGGCGGGTTCGTGGCGTGGCGCTGGCCCCGCACGATCGTCGCGCACGTGGCGGCGGTGGTGTGGGGCGCGCTGATCGTGCTCGTCGAGCTCACCTGCCCGCTCACCGGCCCCGAGGACTACTTCCGCAGGAAGGCGGGCCAGAACGGGCTGGAGGGCGGGTTCATCGATACCTACCTGACCGACGTCGTGTATCCGGCCGAGCACGTCGACCTGGTGCGGTTGGCCGTGGCGATCGTGGTCGTGGCGTCGTGGGCCGGGTTCGTCGTCCGGCTGCGGTCGCGCCGCAAGGCACGGCTCAGTCGGTGATGTCGCGCTGGGCGGCGCGCAGCTTCTCGCACAGGTCGCGCAGGGTGCGCAGCTCGGCGACGGTCAGTCCGCTACCCATGTACCGGGCGATGGAGTCGGAGTGCTCGCGCCCGACCCGCCGCTGCACCTCGATGCCGTGGTCCGTGATGATCACGATGGTGCCCCTGCGGTCGTCGGGGTCGCGCTCCCTGCGGACGAGGCCCTGCTTCTCCATCCGCTCGACCAGCCTGCTCAGGCTGGGCTGGGTCAGCACGATGTGCTCGTTCAGCTCGTGCAGGCGCAGCCGTTGGCCGTCGAACAGCGTGAGGTTGTACAGCACGTCGTACTCACCGAGCGTGATCTCGGTGCCACGGAAGTCGTCCCGGAGTCTGCGGAACACCGCGACCTGCGCGCAAAACAGCGACTCCCAACTTTCCAGCGCCTGCGCTCGACGCCCGCGCACACGACACCTCCTCCCGGTCCGCCCCGATCCTGCCATGTCACCCCGAAAGGTGAGGAACGTCCGGGAAATCTCAGGCGCACCCGACAGGCACTACGACACGGAAGCGGCGAGATCCGCGAGATCGTCGTCGCGAAGTTGTTCGGAAGTGACAACGGCGCGTTCGTCGACCAGCGTTCGCAGCGCGTCGGCGTCGTCCCACAGGTTGACGTTCATCGCGGCGGTGACGCGTCCGCCGCGTCGCCAGAACGCGATGAACTCCCTGCCCGCGAGGTCGCCCCTGACGACGAGCTCGTCCAGGTCCGGGTCGGCGAGGCCCCGGTATTCGCAGCCGAGGTCGTATTGGTCGGTGAAGAAGTACGGCGTCGCGGTGTAGGGCTCGTGCGCGCCGAGCAGGTTGCCCGCGACGTGCTCGCCCTGCCACTTGGCGTTGGCCCAGTGCTCAACGCGGATGCGCCTGCCGTAGCGGGGGTGGAAGTGCGTCGCGACGTCGCCAGCGGCGTAGATGGCGGACGCGGCGCCGCGCAACCCGGCGTCGACGCCGACGCCACCGTCGTCGGCCAGCTCCAGCCCGGCCGCGCGGGCCAGCTCCGACCGGGGCGCTGCCCCAACGGCGACCAGCACGACGTCGGCGTTGACCACGCTGCCATCGGACAGCTCGGCGCCCGTCACCTGGTCGTCGCCGAGGAACCGCGTCACCGACGTCGCCAGCCGCCAGCGGACGCCGTGGTCGGCGTGCAGGTCACGGAATACGGTGGCGACGTCGTCACCCAGCGAGGTGAGCGGCAGCGGCTGCGGCTCGACCACGGTGACGTCCGCGCCAGCCGAGCGGGCAGCGGCGGCGGCCTCGCAACCGATCCAGCCCGCGCCGACGATGAGGACGTCCTGGGCATCCTCGATGGCGGCGCGCAGGTCGAGGGCGCCGTCGAGGGTGCGCAGGGTCGCGATGCCGGGGAGGTCGGCGCCGGGGACGTCAAGGGTGCGCGGGCGGGAGCCGGTGGCGAGCAGGAGCCGGTCGAACGGGTGCTCCGCGCCGACGACGTCGGTGAGCGTCCGCGCGCCGAGTTCGACGCGGGTGACCTCGACGCCGCGCCGCAGGTCGATGCCGTGCTTGACGTAGTGGTTCTCGTCGGCGACCCAGTCCGGCTCGTCGGTGTCGTGCAGCAGCACACTCTTCGACAGCGCGGGTAGCTCGTACGGGCGATGTTGTTCCGCGCCGAGCAGGAGAACATCGCCGTCGTAGCCGTGTTTGCGCAGCGATATCGCCGCCGTCGCCCCCGCGAGACCCGCTCCGACGATCACGATGCGACGCGGTTCCGCCATCGCCAAACCTCCCATACCCTGCACGCGCGTGCCCGCACGCTACCGCTCGGGGTCAACCCGCGCGCGGGGCAGTCCGACGTGTGAGTCTGGTGGGGCCCGCCACGCGCCTGATCCGCCGTGTGCCGCTGGTGAGCTACTGTCTGGCGCGTGAACGATCGCCTTGTCTGGATCGACTGTGAAATGACCGGGCTCGATCTCGCGAAGGACGCGCTGATCGAGATCGCAGCGCTGGTCACCGACGCTGACCTGAACATTCTCGGCGAGGGCATCGACGTGGTGATCCACGCCGACGACGACGTCCTGGCCGGGATGCCGGACGTCGTGCGCGACATGCACGCCGCGTCGGGGCTGACCGAGGAGGTGCGCCGCTCGACGGTCACCCTCGAGGATGCCGAGCAGCAGGTGCTCGACTACATCCGTTCGTGGGTGCCCGAACCGAAAACGGCGCCGTTGGCGGGCAACTCCATCGCGACCGACCGCGGCTACATCGCGCGCGACATGCCGAAGCTCGACGAGCACCTGCACTACCGCATGGTCGACGTCTCCTCGGTGAAGGAGCTGGTGCGGCGCTGGTACCCGAGGATCTACTACGCGAAGCCGGAGAAGGGACTTGCGCACCGCGCGCTGGCCGACATCATGGAGTCGATCAGCGAGCTGAGCTACTACCGCCGGACGGCGTTCGTCGGACACCCCGGCCCGTCCAGCGAGGAAGCCAAGGCGGTGGCGGAGGACGTCGTGCGGCAGGGCACGCAGGCGGCGACGCCGGAGACGCCTGGCGACTGACGCACGCCGGGAGTCGGGCGCGGCTGGCGCGGCGCGGACGCATGGGCGCGGTCGCCGCACCGAGGGGCCGGACGTCTGGCCGCAGCGGCGGCACGCTACGATGTTCTGGCTGCCACGTCATCGACGTGTGCCACATGGTGGGTATAGCTCAGTTGGTAGAGCGCCTGGTTGTGGTCCAGGAGGTCGCGGGTTCAAGTCCCGTTACTCACCCCATCGAACGGCCCTTTCCCTGCGGGGAGAGGGCCGTTCTGCTGCGTGCCGCACAAGTCGTGCCACCCGTCGCGCCGCCTACCGAGTTGATCAACTACCTGCGCGTTGTGACCACCAGAACCGGACAAAACGGTCGCGTCGTGGTCATAGCCCGCAGCAAGTTGATCAACTCCTGTTAGGCGGCCAGGCGGGCGGGCGGCCAGGCGCCGTCACATGGTCGCCGTGTCGACACCTGCTTCCTGCCGTTCAATGCATGTTCATCGAATCGACGTGGTCGGATTCACCCGAAAGGTGTGGGCTATGCGGGTCGCGGTCCTACCCCGACCAACCGCGACGACACCCGAGTTGGAGGAACACCGACATGTCGACCCACCACACGCCAGCCAGCGCGGCGCCGACACGGCGCGGCTTCCTGAAAGCGAGCGCCGCCGCGGGAGCGACCGCCACGCTGCTCGGTCTGATGAACTCCACCAGCGCCGAGGCGGCCACGCGCGGCTACCGCGGCAAGCCCGTCGAGCAGGCCCCCAACAACGGCGGGTACGGCCCGCTGCAGCCCGCGCCCGGCGGTGAGCTGCTGCTGCCCGCAGGCTTCACCTACACCGCCTTCGGCCACACCGGCACCCCGATGAGCGATGGCAACCCGACGCCGGGACGGCACGACGGCATGGCAGCCTTCGCTGGCGACGACGGCCTGATCCGCCTGGTACGCAACCACGAGCAGGACAACGGGGCGGCGTTCGCGTCCCCGGCCTACGACGCGCTCGCGGCGGGCGGCACGACGACGATGGTGTTCGACCCGGAGAGCATGTCGCTGCGCGCCACCCACCCGACCCTGGCGGGCACGGTGCGCAACTGCGCTGGCGGACCGACCCCGTGGGGTTCCTGGCTGTCCTGCGAGGAGAGCTTCACCGGCCTCGACGTCGACACCCCGCACGGCTACATCTTCGAGGTGCCCGCCGACGCCGAAGGCCCAGTGGACCCGGTGCCGTACAAGGACATGGGCCGATTCGTGCACGAAGCCGTCGCCATCGACCCGGCCACGGGCATCGTCTACGAGACCGAGGACAGGGGCAGCGCTGGCTTCTACCGGTTCGTGCCGAACGAGCCGGGCAACCTCGGCGCTGGCGGCAAGCTCCAGATGTTGGCGATCAAGGACCAGCCGAAGTACGACACGCGGCTCAGCCAGCGGGTCGGCACGCCGTTGCCGGTGGCGTGGGTCGACATCGCCGACCCCGACCCGGACAGCGACGACTCGCTCGCGGTGTTCCACCAGGGGCGTGAACAGGGCGCCGCCGTGTTCGCCCGATTGGAGGGCGCCTGGTACGGGGGTGGGTCGATCTACATCGTGTCCACGTCCGGCGGTGACGCCGGTCTCGGCCAGGTGTGGGAGTACCGTCCGCGCGGCGACGCGGGTGGCCAGCTCGTGCTCGTCTACGAGTCGACCGACCCCGAGCTGCTGCAAAGCCCGGACAACCTGTGCGTCTCCCCCAACACCGGCGGCCTGGTGCTGTGCGAGGACGGCGACGGCCGCGACCTGCTGCGCGGTGTCACCAACAAGGGCCAGATCTTCGACTTCGCGGCCCTGAACAGCCCGAACACCAGTGAGCTCGCCGGGGCGACGTTCAGCCCCGATGGCAAGATCCTGTTCTTCAACCTGCAGAGCCCCGGCGTCACCTACGCCGTCACCGGCCCCTGGGAGCGCGGCGCGCTCTGAGCGAAAGCCCGGTGCGGTCGGCCCGCGTGGCCGGCCGCACCGGTGCGTGTCAGTCCACTCCGCCGGTACGCCACTCCCGCCACGGCAACTGCCAGACGCTGAAGCCGTCGGTCGGCTCAAGACGTTGACCACCGCTCTTGACGACGCGGACCAGATCACCCGGCTTGGAGTGGTTCATCAGCCACTCGGTGTCCGACGGCGACAGGTTGAGGCAGCCGTGGCTGACGTTGCGGTAGCCCTGATCGCCCACCGACCACGGCGCGGAGTGGTAGAAGATCCCGCTGTAGGACAGCCGCGCTGCGCGGTCCACCGTGATCTTGTAACCCTCGTCGGCGTTGACCGGGACGCCGTACGTCGATGAGTCCATCGTGTAGTCGTAGTGTTCACTCATCACGGTGTAGGTGCCGTGCGGTGTCGGGTGCGTCGGCTTGCCCATGGAGATCGGCATCCGCTTGACCTTCTTGTCGTTGATCCACACGCTCATGTGGTGGGTCTTGCCGTTGGCGACGGCGACCACCTTCTTACCGATCGTGATGTCGGCGCTGACGTCCTGCGCGCCGTAGACGTCGTTGCCGAAGTTCCTGCCGTAGATCTCGGCGTCGATGCTGACCTCGGTACCGGGCTGCCAATACTCCTTCGGGCGCCACACCACCCACTCGTCGCTGAACCAGTAGAAGCCGCCCTTGGTCTTCGGCTCCGACGTGACCCGCAGCGCGCGCTCGGCGGCGTCCTTGTCGCTGATCGGCGCGCTGAACCGGAACGACACCGGCATCCCGACCCCAACCGTGGCCCCGTCGACGACAGCGGGTGTGACCGACACCGTCTGCGCGGGCGTCGCCGTGGTGAACGTCGAACGCTCGACCACCTTCTCGCCGTCCTCGCCGACGCCGCGCGCGGTCAGCGTGTACTCCTTGCCGAAGCCGAGCTTCTCGCCTACGCGCCAAGCGGTGCTGTCCTCGTTGAGCGAGCCCTTCACGCGAGTGCCGTCCGCGCCGATGAGCGTGACCTTCGTCAACTCGCCGTTCTCGGCGGCCACCGTGACCGGCTTGCCCGGCTCGACGTCGTCGGCGTTAGGGCCGGGCGTCAGGTCAAGCTCAAGCGACGGTGGCTCAGGGGACGACGTCGGACTCCCGGAGCGCTCTTCCTCCGCGTGCGTTGTTGTCGTGCACCCGCCGACGATGAGGCACATCCCCATGACAGCAGCTAAAACCCGCCGTGTGTTCGGCATTGCTGACTCTCCCCACAAGCCCGTTGACCGTCGTCCACGTCTCCCCGTGGCACTCGCCGTGACGACGCATCAAGTCTGTCGGACGTTGTCCGTTATGAGGTCACTATCCTGACTCAGCTCCGACACCATTCGGCACCCCCTGCACGAAGCCGTCCGAAGCTGCCGTGCTAACGTTTTCGACGTCGCACCGGCCGAGTGCCGGTGAGTTTTCGCGCCGATAGCTCAATTGGCAGAGCAGCTGGCTCTTAACCAGCGGGTTCGGGGTTCGAGTCCCTGTCGGCGCACCCTTCCACCAGCATAAACGCCCCGGCAGACTCCTGCCGGGGCGTTCTGGGTCTCAGTTTGGGTCTCAGTCCACCTGCGCGTCATGGCATCGGCAAGTACTAGCTGGCCGTCTTCCGACGGTGGAACAGGCGACCAGCGAAGTACGCCAAGTAGGCCAGCAGTACGAGGAAACCGCTGATAAAGAGCCCGACCAGGATGTGGACGTAGGTAGTAATCGCCTCGACCCCAGCAGCCATCGAGATGACGGGCATGATAATGCCAACAATCGCCGGGTAAGCCAGCACGGTGAGCCCAATCCATAGCTGGTGTGTAGGCTTGACAACCGCGTTGCGGATCTGCCGGAGCCGTGTGACCTCGTCCTCGAGGTCATCGACGCGCTGTGCCGATCGGTCGGCGTCTGCACGCAAAGCCATCCGCTGGGCTTCGAGGACCGTGCGCGGCTTGCGTCACGACGTCGCCTGATCGCCCTCGCCATCTGTGTCGCTCCACAGCAAGCCGCCCATCTGGTCGGCGATGCGCTGACGCAGCTCGTCGGGTACGTGCTGGTATCGCTTGGCCATACTCGCCTGCGACCAGCCCATTACGTCCATTACAACGCGTGTCGGAGTACCGAGCACGAGCAGCATCGTGGCGGCGGTGTGGCGCGCGTCATGCAGGCGCGCAGGACGGACGCCCGCGCGCTTGAGTAGGGCTTGCCAGTCGTCGTAGTCGCGGCGCGGATCGATCGGCTTGCCGGTCTCTTGGGCGAAGAGCCAGTCTTCACCTTCCCACCACTCCCCCGCGCGCATCTGTTCGGCACGCTGGCGCTTGCGATGCGCCTGCAGGCCAGCGAGCACGGGTTCCGGCAGGTTAATCGTCCGCCGGCCGGAGCGGGACTTGGTCTCGACGACGACGAGCCCCCCGTCCCTTCGCTTCGGGCAATGGCGTGCGTGCCCGACACAGTCCACGGAGCACGGCGGTGGACACTTCCGCTTGTGGATCTTGCAGCCGTCCGGACAGGGCTTGACCTTGTGGCGGCCCTTCACGCACGCAGTCGGGTCGTCGCACCCGTGACGCCAGCTCTGCCGCTGCAGCGAACGACGCACTGCCAGCGTTCCTGCATCCTCGTTCAAGTCCTGCCACTTGAGCCCGAGCGCCTCACCTTGCCGCAATCCGAGGGCGAGAGCGATTGCGAACCGAGACCCGTGACGCACGTCCTTTGCGGCGTGGAGAATACGCCTCGCCTCCTCGACGGTGAACGGATCAATCTCCTCCTCGACGAGCGGAGGAGCCTTAACCAGGGTTACGGGATTCTTGGCCAGACGCTCGCGCTTGACTGCCACGTTGAGCGAAGTCTTCAGAGTGTTGTGGACCTGCCGGAGTGTCGACGGCTTGCATCCCTCGGCTCGCAGGTCCGCCAGCATGTCCTCGACATGTTCAGGCTCCAACCTATCGATTCGATGCGCGCCTAGTCGTGGAATCAGGTACTGGTAGACAGCAGTCCGGTACCAGTTCGCCGTCTTGTACTTCACGCTCGGTTCTGCGATGTTTTCGAACCAGTGACGCAGCCACTTTTCGAGCTTCCACGGGCGTCCGGTGCGGATCTTCCTTCCGTCGTCGCGAGCCCGCTCGAGCTTGCGGACGGCCTCGATCACCTTCGACTTATTTTTGCTCTTTCGGTGGGGGCGATCTGGCTTGCCGTCGGGCTTCACTCCCACCGTGACCCTGCCGTGCCACATTCCGTCATATTCGCTGAAGTAGATGCTGCTGGCACCGTTCGGTTCCCGGCTCCTGTCGCCGTTTTTCTTGCGTGGCATCAACGGTTCCCTTCGGTCTGGCCGGTGCGCAGTCGCTCCACGTAGGCCTCAACGGCCTTCGCTGGGATACGCCTCAGCCGGCCCAGCTGGACCGATTCGAGCTCTCCGGACTTGAGCAGCGCGAATACCGTCGTGCGACCGATTGACAGTCGCTCAGCAGTCTCTTCGACTGTGAGCAGTGTGCGGGGGTATTCGGTCATGCTGGTTCCTCCCATGGGTTGCGTGAGTTGCAGCTGCGGTGACGGTGCAACTCGGGTTTGTGCTGGTCAGGCGGTGTGGAGTGGCAGAGTTGCGGCTGTTGCGCCATCCGGGTCGTCGCGGGGGTAGTACTTGCCGGCCACGGCACGGAGTTGTTCGTCTTCGGCCATGCGCCGGCAGGTCGATCGCGCCGTGGTTTCCTTCAGGTTGAGCGCTTCGGCGATCTGCCTCGGGCTGACGCCGGGGTTGCGTCTGACGAACTGAGCCACGCGGGCACGGGTGTCGCGGAGAAAGTGCTCGTGCGCGGGGCCGTCGAGCATGGTCCACGCGCCGGTGTCGTCGTCGAAGGACAGTGCGTAGTCGGTTTCGTGGATGTCGCGTCCGGTCACGTGCAGAGCCCCGACGGCTTCGCCGCGGGAGCGCTTGAGGACGAGCACGGCGTCGGCGGCTCCCGCGATGCCGTGGGTGCCGGAGACCTCGGCGAGGAAGTCTTCAGCGCCTGCCTTACGGACGTGATGGAGCAGGACGATGGCGATGCCGTAGTCGTCGGCGATCCGCTTGACGCGGCTGACGGCGGCGTAGTCGGCGTCGTAGGCCTGGACGCTGGGCGCGGCGTTGCCACGCACTTTGGCGAACACGTCGATGATCACCATTCGTGCGTCAGGGTTGCGCTCGATCCAGTCGGCGATCTGCTCGACACCGCCGCCGGGCAACGCCGGGCATTGCAGGTCGAGCGTGAGCCCGGCCGGGGCCGAGCTGCCCTGGAGTAGACTGCCCATTCGCTCCTGCAGCCGTCGTGGCGTGTCTTCGAGCGCGAGGTAGAGCACCGGGCCAGCGTCGACGTCGATACTGTCGAACGCGCGTCCACCGGATGCGACCGCGAGTCCCAGGCCGAGTGCGAGCCACGACTTTCCGGCCTTGGGCGGACCGGCCAAGACGTTGACACCCTCGGCGATGACGCTGGGCACCGCCCAGGCCGGTGGCGGGAACGATGCGGCCATGAGCTCGTCGGCCCGCCAGACGGTCTGCCGTGGCTCGGGTGCTGGAGTGAGTTTGCGTGCTGTGGTCACGCGGCGACCTGCCGGGGTCGTTTGGCTCCGGCACGCAAGCCGGACGTGATGGTCTTGTGTGCTTGGGCTTCGCTGTACGCGCCGACGGCGACGTGTCGGCCCGCAGCGCGGGCCAGCTCGCCGCGTACGTCGTGCTCGGACGGTGCACCGCCGGCGACCAGCTGGCCGAGTGCCACGGCGGCGCAGTAGAGGCTGTAGTTGCGTTGCCCTTCGGGGGCGGTGTGCACGCGCGAGACTTCGGCGCGTACCGCTGCGTCGAGGTAGCTGCCGTGCGTGCCCGTTGTTGGCGCGATGGGCTGTGCCGGTGCGGGCGGCAGCCCTGGCTTGAGCTTCTCGACAAGCCAGGCAGGAAGCGGCCGCGGGTCGCGGTCGGCGGTCGTCTCGTAGCGGCGGCCGTCGATGACCGAACCGGCGGCGACGACGTACCCGCCGGGTCCGCGGGTGTCGACCTTCCAGCCGAGCGCGGTGCCGGCAGTGCTGCGCAGCCGCACGTCGGTCGGTGCGGCGTAGTAGAGGTGCGTGCCGCCGGATGGCGTGACGACGGTGTGAGTGTCCCAGACGAGATCGGCGTAGAAGCCGGCCTCGTTCGTGGCGGCTGCGGCGTACACGTCGTGGCCGTCGCGGACGCCTGCTTGTCGCCATTCGTCCGGTGGCTGTTCATCGGGCTGGGCGGTGTCGAGGTCGACGACCAGCAGCCCGGATGGGCCGGTGGCGATGCCGATGTTGTACGGCTTGTGGGACCAGGCGCGGGTGATGCGCTCGGGATCGGTCGTGGCGCGCTGCTCCCACCCCTTGTGTCCGGTGGCGCAGGGTCCGGTGCCGAGGCACGAGTTCGCGCCGTGCACGGCGGGCTGCTTGCGGCCGGGCAGGAGCGGAAACACGCGCCATCCGCGCTCGGCGGCGGCCAGGGCTGCGGTGCGAAGATCGGCGGTGTTCAAGTGTTATGACCTCTCTTGTCCGAGTAATCTGGTTGGTGTCGGGTCACCTGACGTCACGGTTCGGGGGACGCCAGGCGACCCGGCGTGGTAGCGGGGTTAGAACGGCGGCTCGTCCGGCACCTGCTTCTCGGTGGCCCACTGGTCGGCCTTGCCCGCGCCGTCGTCATTGCCGCTGCGAGTGGCTTTGGCGACCTTGGCCGTGGCCCACTTCAGCGAGGGCCCGATCTCGGTAACGTCGACCTCGAAGGTGATCCGCTTCTCGCCTTCCTTGGTCTCCCAGTCGCGCTGGCGCAGCGAGCCGGTCAGCAGGACGCGCGTGCCCTTCTGTAGGGACTCGGCGACGTGCTCGGCCGGGCCTCGCCAGACTGTGCAGCGCATGAACGTTGCGCCGTTGTCGACCCACTCGCCGCGGTCCTTGTCGTAGCGGCGGTCGTTGGCCGCGACGGTGAAGTTCGCGACGGCGGTGCCGTTGGCGGTGAGCCTGAGGTCGGGGTCGGCGGTGAGCGTGCCGGCCACGGTGATGTCGGGCAGTCCAGCCATGGGTGATCGTGTCCTTTCGGTCGGATTTTGGGCGTACGGGATCGCGGCGAGAACCTCGTGACGCGTTCTCGTTGTGGGGGTGCGCGGTGGCCGCGCGGGGGTTATCGCGTCACGCTGGCGGGTGGCGGGAACGTGTCACTGGTGTCATCGGTGCTGGTCCTTCGGTGTGGGCGACGTGTCACATCGATGTGACACGTGGTGACGGTTGTGGCGGGTCACGGCTCGGGTGTGACGCGTCGATCGAGGTCGGCGTGGGCGCGGTCGATGGCGGCGCGAACGTCGGCCATGCGGTAGCCGCGCTCCTGCCGCTTCTCGCCTGACTCGGTGGTGATCCATGTGGGTTTGGCCATGAGGCCGAAGCGCTTCATCTCCAGTGCGAGTTTCTTGGCGGTGAGGCCGAGTTCCTCGACGAGTTCGGAGGTCGGCACGAACTCGCGGCCGTCGTCGTCGAGGTCGGCGTCGAGGTAGTCGACGAGCTGCTGTAGTGGTTCGGGTAGCTGGTCGGCGTCTTGCTCGTGGGCGCGACGCTGCGCGGCGAGTGCGTCAAGGTCGGTGGTTTGCAAGCAGAGCTGGTTGGCGGACAGGCCGGCGGCGCGCAAGGTGCCGGTGTCGAGGGTTGGGCGGTCGGCCTGCAGGTAGCGGTGCGCGCGGCTTTTGGCCTCGGCATTGGACAGGAACAGCACCCGCGCAGGGATGGGTTCATCGCCCTCGGTGAGGCCTTCGAAGAAGAACGTGCCAGCGTCGTTGACGCGCCCAGCGCGCTTGGGCTTGAAAGCGCCCGGATTCCACCCCTCGCCGATGCAGTTCTCGCCGAACAGCAGGCGGGACTGGTACGCGGCAAGCCCTGGGCCGCCGGCCTTGAATGCGACCTCGGCGGCTACCGAGTCGCCCAAGCTGTCCTTCTTGGCCGACTGGGAGGCGAAGATGAGCACGACGCCAGCCTTGCGCGCGACGCGTAGCAGCGCGACCGCGAGGTCCTTGCCGGCCTTGGTGAGCCGCGGAAACTCGTCAAGGACGATCACCAGCGCAGGATGGGCTGGGCTGGGCTGCCACTCGTCGCCCATACCGAGCCTGCCCAGCAGCCGGGTGCGGGCCTCCGCGATGGCGACGCCGTAACGCAGCGCGGCTTCGCAGTCGTCGGGAGACAACGCACGGAGCGCAAAGAGTCCGGCCTGCGCCTCTTGACCGACGCCGGAGGGGTCGATGTCCCACAGCACGACGTCGTTGGCGGCTCCCAGACCGTCGACGAGGATGCGGATCAGGGTCGACTTTCCACCGCCGGAGGCGGCCAGGATGATCGCGTGCGTGGCCTGCGGTGACATCCCGACCTCGTGGGCGTCCATGCGCAATGCCACCGGGATTCGATCGGCGATCGACCGGGAGCCGGGTTTGTAGACGGGCAGCGGCGGCATCTTGGCGAACGGGTCGGACTCGATGCACCGCAGCGTCATCCGCGCGCGGCGGTCGGCGTGCGGCTGGACGAGCAGCCCGTTCTGCCGGACGTCGATCGCGGTTTCCAGCTCCTCGATCTTGGCAATGACGTGCGCCGGCTTCTTGCCTGCACCGCCGACGAGCTGCACGATCACTTCCCAGCCCCACGGCCGCTGGTTCGCCGCCAGCGGCTTGACGGGAACGCCGATCGACAGCAGCGCCCGGCGTAGGCACTCCATGGTCTGGTTGGCGTTGTGCGCGTCCGAGAGCGGAAACACGACGAGCTCTTCGCCGTCGTCGGTGATCGTGCCTTCGGTCGACACCGGGGCCGGCCTGCCCGCCTGCCACGGCCCGCCGGTGAGCACGAGGCCGGCAGCGGTCCACGCCCACCACGGGATCAGGTGGCCGGCGAAGTAGGCGCTCCCGGCAAGGATCGCCACGATGATCAGTGAAGCGATGAGCCGGTAGCTGCGGTGCTGAATGACCAGCTCAGCCTTGCCCGCGCGCACCGGCGAGTGCGCGTGCTGTTCCTCGCGGTGCTCGACCACCTGCACCCAGCGCCACCAGCCGCGGACCGTGTAGCCGAAACCGCGGAGCAGGTAGGTCAGGTGGCGGCCGAGCCATCCGCCTGCGGCCTTGCCGGCCTTCCCGACCTGCTCACGGGAAGGGTGATGCTCGCGCACGTAACTGCCGGTGCGGTGGGCAAGCTCGACCGCACCGGCAGCGGAGCGTTCCCGCAGCTTGGTCATCCGCTGGCCGCGCAGCTGGGCCTCGACCTCGGCCGACGCGGTCTCGTCGAGCAGCTCCCCTTCGAGCACCTCGCCGACATGCTCGACCTCGCCAGCCGGCTCGCAGCGGACGAGCTCGGCGTGGTCGGCAGCCTTGTCGGCGGGCACCGTGCTGCCGGCCGACGGCAGGTACACCACGTTCTCGGTGTCGGGCTGGTCGTGGTTCGCACTATCAGCTTGTGGGCCCTCAGGCGATGGCGTGCAGTCGGGGATACTCGTCGCGGAGTTGGCGGGCGCGTGCAGGAGAGCACCGCAACGTCTTTCGGATCGACTCGGCCGAGGTCGCGTCGATCTCGACCGAGTCGGACTCGATCGCTGCAGTCAGCTCCTGGCGCAACTCCTCGATCGATCGGCGCGCCGGACCCGATCCCGCGTGTGAATCCTTGACACGAGTCGAGGTCGATTCCTGCTGATCGCTGGGGCGATCGACCTCCGTGGGCGCCTTCGGCTCGGTGACCGGCGTGCCGACGCTCACCGATGTGATCGGCTGATCGGTTGAGGTGGCCGACTCGATCGGATCGACCTGATCGGTGTCACTGTCGGCTGCCTCGATCGATCCTGCGGCGAGCAACACGGCGAGATGCGCGGTGGCGGCGAGCGCGATCGGTGGGATCGCCGAGACGGTCACAACCACCCACCACGGTGTCGCCAGCGCGTAGGCGGTCATCGCGTGCTCGCCGGCGTTACCCGCCACGGACAACGCGACGGCGGCCAACGCGAGCCCGCATGCGTAGCGGCGGGCACGGTCGGGCGTGCGCCGCGAGAGCCACGCGCGGGTCGCGACGACTGCCTTGGCGTCGATCGCCAGCGGCAGGAGTGCAGCCAGCACGGGAGGAAAGCCGGCGCGTTCGCCGAGCTGCTGCAGCGACGCGAACGACATCACCGCGGCGGCCAGCGCGACGACACCGAGACCGGCGAGCATCGGTACGTCCACGCCGTGCCGGTTGAGCGTGGTCATCCCGCTGCCTCCCGGTCGTTGTCGGTGGGTGATTCGGCAGCCGTCTCGGCGTCCTCGGCTGATGCGCTGCCGCCGTGCTCGGCGTCAGCGGCGGCGGCCGACCGGGCCTGCACCCGTCGGCGCTGCCGTTCGAAGCGGCGGCGTTGCCGCCACGGGTCGAGCGCAATCCAGATCAGCAGCGCGGCGGTGACGAGTAGCAGCGGCGGCCACATCGTCGCCGCGACTGCGGCTACCAGCGCGCCGGTGAGTTCGAGAGCCCACCAGCCCAGCCAGGACAGGACACGATCGAGCCGGGTGGGATTCATGACCCGGTTGGCCTCTTCGGGCGTGGGTGGCGGCAGCTCCCTCCGGGGAACCGGCGTCAGGTCCTCGTGGTCAGCGTCGGTCATCGGCGGACCTCCCCCGTCACGTTGTTGACCCACACGACCCGCCGGAACACGAGCCGGCCGAGCTCATACAGGCCGCCTGCGAGCGCGCAGCCGACTGCTCCGATGGCGACGAGAGACCAGCTGCCCCAGTCCCACCACAGCCGGCCCAGCATCAGCGCAGCCATGGGAAGCGAGACCCAGAACAAGGTCACGAGCGTCTCTGCGATCTCGGCGTGACGCGCAGCTGTGAGCTCAGCCGGTTCCGGTTCGATCTCGGCGAGCTCGGCGGCAAGCTCCGGATGTTCATGCGCCCAGTCATGTGCATTCATCAGGCCACTCCAAAGTTCGAGAGGATCGAGTTGCCGGCGACCTGCACAGCGGTGGCGATCGAGCGCACCGCCCCGTTCAGGGGGCCGCCGATCGGGGTGCCCAGCATCAGGTAGGCGACGACGACGCCGCCGACGAACGGGCCCCACTTGACCTTCTTGCGGGCCAGGAACAACACAAGCGCCAGCCCGACTATCAGCACGGTGTAGGTGATCATCAGTCGGTCTCCTCGGGGATTCACACGCCGGCCGCGGCGGGCGCGAACGGACGGGTGGACCTGCTGCCACGCGGGCGCGGTCCGGGAGCCGTGACGCTGGCGGTCAGGCGGGCGTCGACGCGGCGCATGCCGGTCTCGAGCAGCCGCGCGGCGAGCAGGAACGGCTGCCGGAGCAGGTGCAGTGCCACGAACAGCGCCACGCAGCCCAGAAAGCGCAGTAGCGCGGCGGTGCCGTAGCGGGACAGCACATCGAAAGTGGACATGATCAGGACTCCTTCCGGAGGAGTGAGGCGCGGCGGTGGGCCGTGCGCGCGAGGCGTCGTTCGGTGGCGACTACGTGTGGGTCCCGCGCTTCCGCCGCGAGGTGCTCGTGCACGTGGACGAGCTCGTCGAACCAGACGGCCCATGCCGCCGGGGCGGCCGACGCGGCAGGGCGGTGCAGCTGCAGGCAGGTGAGCTCGGACAGCGCGGACGTCATGACTGCTCACCGTCCTCGGGCACGCGGTTGCCGAGGTGGTGAGTCGCGTCCACGACATGGACCACGTCCAGTGCGAGCGCCTGCAGCGTTCGACGCGCTCTGCGAAGCTGTGCAGCCGCGGCCAGCGCCGTGTCACGGCCGGGCCGGTCTCGGCGGTCGTCGTACAGGGACGCCGAGTCAGCCTGTGCCGTCAGCGCGACTGTCAGCTGTCCAAGCAGCTGATCAAGTCCTCCAATTGCACGGTCCACACCGTGCAGCAGCTGGTCGATCGTTGACGCCCACTCCAACGTCACTGACGCGTTGCCGGGGCCGGTGGCGTTGTTCAGGTACCGCACGAGCTCGGCCATAGCCCCGGCCGCGCTCGTCACGCTGTCGCGGCTGTGCGGGCCGTCGTACGGCCAGTGAGTGGCGATGACGTCGGACATCTCACGCCACCTCCCTCAGACGCGCGAGCTCGCGGTCCCAGTCGACGTGGTCGTCTTCGCTGCCCCACGGGACGAGGTGCTCGGACGCGTCGAGTACAGCGGCCAGCGGTGCCCGAGCGAACGCGAATTCGGCGCGGCCGGTTGGGCTCTCCACGCTCAGCCACACCTTGCGCGGCGAGTGCGGGTGCGGGCGGAACCGAACGTCACCCTCGCCGGCCTCACCCCATACGAGCGCGTCGGACACGAGCTCACGAGCGAACGACCAGGTGACCCACCGGCCCGGCTTGGTCAGAAAGCGCAGGGACAGCGTGTATGGGTCGCGAGTGTCGTAGCGACACTGAACAAGCACGGGAATCGAGCGGGCCGGCGGTGGCGGGCATAGCTCCGCAACCAACGCGCAGCGCAGGATCTTCCGGGAAATCACGCGGCCCTCCTCTCGGCCGCACGACGCTGCCGCAGCGCGGCGCGACGCTCGTCGGCCGTCAGGCCGCCCCGCACTCCGTGCTGGTGATACGCCGGGAACGCCAGCTCGAGCTCCAGGCAGTACGCCGTAAACGGGCACTCCGCGCAGTAGGTCTTCGCGATCCCCTCGCGCTTGTCCCGCTCGGCACGAGGCTCGTCGGCCTCCCCCTCGCCGGGGCCGAACCACAAACGAATATCGGTACCGAGGCAGGCGCGCTCCGTGTGCCAGCCTGCCGGCTCGTCGACCAATCGCAGCAGGCGCATGTCAGGCCACCTCGCTGAACGCCGGCACCGCCGAGGCCGCGGCCTCCTGGCAGTGCTGGACGTACTCCGACACGGCCTCGGCGGGGATGCGCAGCGCACCCTTGCCGGTGCCGACCTTGAGTGCCTTCAGCGCTCCGGAGTCGATCGCGCGATAGATCGTGGCCGGGGAGACATCGAGCATCTCCGCCACTGCGCGAACCCGGTACATCCGAGTAGCTTGGGTTTGCATCTTTGGGCTCCAACCTGAGATGTGGGTCCCGGTGGTGTTGCCGCATCGCCGGGACCGGCCTATTTGTGAGGGCTCTGCAAGAGCAGGTGCTTGAGCTAGTGCTAATACTAGCAGTGAAACTAGCAGTGTCAAGCACGGGGACGAACGGGGGTAAGCGGAAGCCGGTACTGCGACTACTGTTAGTGCTGAAACCAGCAGCTCAGGAGGTGTCGTGGCCAAGGGCGGATGGGACGCCGTCGCTGACGTGATCAGCCGGCGCATGAAGGAACTGGACATGACGCAAGCCGAGCTTGCGCACCGCGCCGGCGCGTCCATCCAGACGGTCCGCGAGCTGCAGCAGAACCTCCTGCAGCGCAAGCGCTCGCCGCGTACCTTGGCGGCCTTCTCAACCGCACTCGGTCTCGACTCCGAGCATCTGTCCAAGGTCCATGCCGGGGAGGACCCCGGTGACCCGGACGCGGACGACCCGGTGCTCGTCGAGCTGGACGAACTCAAGTCCGCAATCACGACGATCACCGAGCGGCTCGACGCGATCGAGCGTCGGCTAGCTGCCGACGGCGAGTAACCGCCAACGTGTCGATCCGACGGCTGGCGCGCTGAGCGCGAGCCCGGATGGCGCGAACTGTTCTCAGGTGATCGTTGTTCCCGTGCGGGTGGGTGTCCACCGGCATCCCCTTCCTTGACCTGCGCTTTCGTGCGCACCAAGGAAGGTATGGGCGATCTAGGGGAGTGACCCGGACAGTTTGTCCGGGTCCATAGAACTAGCTGGTTGCGTCGGTTGCGACTGCTCTCTCAGCAGTCTCCAGGACGGCTGCCCATGGCAGCTCACGACCAGGCGGCGCTTCCCGCGGTTCGTAAAGCGGCCAGACGTCGGGGCCCCCCACAAGCCAGACCCCGGCTTCACGCAGCGTGGAAAGGTGGCTCTCCCAGGCGGGCTGTCGCGCATGCGCAGCGTTGATCCGAGGGAACATCACCACGGGAAGGCTACGGGTTCCGATCGCCTCGCATAGCTGGGTCAGTGCCTGGTTGTCGGCAATGCCCAGCGCCAGCTTGGCGACCGTGTTGGCGCTGGCCGGCGCGACGACGTAGCAACTCGCCGGCGGATGTGGGCTTTGCTCTCGCGGGAGTCGAGGTGCGCTGCGAACCGGCAGGCCGGTCACCTTCTCAAGTAGCGCCACCTCGCCGAGGTCGTCGAGCCACGTGGCAGCGGTGGGCGTCAAGGTGACACCCACCTGCCACCCCTGGGCAATCGCTGGCTCGACGAGCCCGGTACGTAGCTTCTCGACGCCACCCGCCCCCGTGGCGACGACTCCGAGCACGCGTTGATCTGATGTCATTGCACTGCCCTGCATCGTTGCGCCATCCTGAACAGCTCCGACGACCGGGCACCGCCGGAGACGGGTGCTCGCTTGAGCATGTCTCGCAGCGTGTCACGCACACGAGGATTGTTACGCACGAGCTGCGGCGACTTCCGCTCGGCGAGCTGCAGCGTCGATAGTGCCTCGTCGTCTTGGCCGGCGAGGCAGTAGCCGCGGGCTAGGTCGATCCGGTACGTCATGCCGCGCTCAGCTGGCATGTGATCGACGGGAACTTTGCCATTGGCCACGACGTACGGAACGTCCTCCAGGTCGAGCGCCGCCGAGATTCGGTGCAAAACGACGTTGGTCGGGCCAAAGCTGGACTTCCAATGGTTGGCATCCTCGCCAAGCTCGGTGCCGAGGTCGGTCGCGAGGCGGAGCAGCTCGGTCGCGGTCGAGCGGTCCTGGTGACGGGCCGCGGCAACGGCCGCGCGCAGGTAGATCATGCCCAGCAGGCTAATCGCTGCGGGGTCCCGCTCGGTGATGCGCGGCTGCAGCCACGTGGCCGTGGTGTCGGCGAGTTCGAGCGCGTCGGAGAACCGGCCGTTGGCCAACAGTGCGTGCGTGCCGGATCGTGAGGCCGAGGCGAGCACAAGCGGGTCCTCGGAGGCGTCCGCTGCGTGCATGGCCCGTTCGGCCGCCAGCCAGGACAGGTCGGATTCACCGATCTTGGCGAGTGTGGTCGAGGCGAGGTGGTGGGTGCGGGCGGATACCGCTAAGCCGTGTTCGCGCGTAGTGGGGGAGACGTCCTCGGCGTCTTCCAAGGCTTGCGCCGTCTGCAGCAGGCCGGGGAGGGCGGCGACGACGTTGCCGACCCTGCCGGCCTGGTAGTCATCCCAGCTGCGTTCAACGAACACGGTCGTCGGCCTGGGGGCGGCGGCTGCGTCGGCGGCCGGGCCGAACAGCAGCTTGGATAGCCGACGCGGGCTCATCAGTGCGTCGCGGACGGCTGGCACGTCGTCGAGCTCGTTTTCCTCCTCGAACAGCTCCGGCTGGCCCAGCAGGTCACCGAGCGGCACGCGTAGCACCCGAGCGAGCTCGGACAGCTTGTCGATCCGTGGCGGTGGCCGGTCGTCGCGCTCGATCTTCGCCAGCCAGTCCGTGCTGCGGCCTACCAGGCCGGCCAGCACCTCCTGCGTGCGGCCGCGCCTGCGCCGGTAGAACGCGATCCGCTCCCCAATGCTCAGATGATCCCCTGCACCCCGCATGCGGCCTCCCGTCGCTTCGTCGTGCTCTCCCGACTGAGCGTAACCGGGATCCTCGGTTGCTGTGCTCGTCAAGCGTGCAACCAGCCATGCCTACAAGCAGCGTCTCTACGGGAGTGACAAAGGAATCGCCTGTAACGGTCAGCGCATGTAACTCGAATAGTGGGATGACCACCGTGAAGGTGCAATGATGGCTGTCAGTTGCCACCCTCATGGGATCGGGCGCCTGCTGGACCACCGAGACCGCCGTCCCGATGAGAGTGAAACATGTTCTCGAATCGGCTAACACAGTGTCCCGCACAGACCGCGACCACCTACGGCAAGCAACAGGTAGCTGTCATTCGCGCTGGCTGAGCCCGGGGAGTGACAGCGAGAACCAACGATTCGGATGTCTCAGTAGAGGATCGCCATCCGGTCGGAATTTTGCGGGCTGTGGAATGCCTGTTGAAGGCCGCGCCGCGCCGGTGGTCAGGTTTCCTTAGCGGCGGTCGGCTCGGGAGCGGGTGTAGGACTGCGCGCCGACTCCGGCGAGCTCGCCCTTGTCGACGATCAGGTACTCGTCGCGGATCTCGGTGCCTTCCAACCAATGCTCCAGAATCTCCCGGGTACCGGCAGCGTAGCGGGCCTGCGCGGACAACGTCGCGCCGGACACGTGCGGAGTCATGCCATGGTGGGGCATGTCGCGCCATGGATGGTCGGCTTCTGGCGGCTGGGGGTACCAGACATCTCCCGCGTAGCCGGCGAGGTGGCCGCTCTCCAAGGCGCGCACCACCGCGTCACGGTCGCAGATGCGGCCACGCGCGGTGTTGACGATGTAGGCGCCGCGTTTCATCTTGCCGATCAGGTCATCGTTGAACAGGCCCTCGGTCTCCGGGTGCAGCGGCGCGTGGATCGAGACTACGTCGACGCTGGCGGCCAGCGACTCGGGGCTCTGGTGAAACGTCAGCCCCAGCTCCTGCTCAAGCTCGGTGGGCAGCCGCTGCTTGTCGTGGTAGTGCAGCTGCACGCCAAAGGGCTGCATCCGCCGCAGCGTGGCGACGCCGATCCTGCCGGCGCCGAGGGTGCCGACCGCCATGCCCTCGACATCGTAGGCCCGCTCCACCGAGTCGGCGACGTTCCACCCGCGCTCGTCGGTGACCCACCGGTGCGCCGGCAGATAGTTGCGTACCAGCGCGAGGATCTGCATGACCGCGTGCTCAGCGACGCTGAGGCTGTTGGAGTAGGTGATCTCGGCCACCGTGATGTCGTGCGCGCTGGCGGCATCCAGATCGATGTGGTCCGAGCCGACGCCGGCGGTGATCACCAGCTTGAGGTTGCGGGCCTTCTCGATGCGCTCTCGGGTCAGGTAGGCGGGCCAGAAGGGTTGCGAGATCACGACCTCGGCATCGGGCAGTTCCCGCTCCAGCACCGAGTTCGCCCCATCCTTGTCCGACGTCACCACCAGCGTATGCCCGGCCGACTCCAGAAATCCCCGCAGACCAAGCTCGCCGGACACGCTGCCGAGCAGCTCGCCGGGAGAGAAGCCGATCTCGTTCGGAGTCGGCGTGGTCTGCCCATCCGGGTAGCGGGTGATCGTGGGGATCTCATCGCGGGCATACGTTGTGGGATAGCCCTGCTCCGGATCATCGAACAGCACACACACTATTTTGGGCACCGGCGGCCTCCCTTCCGAACCTCAAACGCCCTTACTTGCGGCGAGGCTACCCGCCACGCCGCTCGACGAAACCTCGCGCGAAGCCTCTGGCCAGGATCGTCGAGGACATGGCTCCCGGTGTCGGCGTGGCAGCCGGTGAGCCTTCGCAGGTCGGTAGGGGCGTGCGCACGGCGACGCTGGCGACCAGCACGCCGGCCGGCAGCATCTGCCCGATCAGCACATCGCGAACCGACCACGATCGCCAACCTTCTCAAGCCACACCCCCGCGCATGGCCTCAACCGACAATCATCGATCGCCGGTATGACAGCGTGCCGCCAGTAATCGATCGACAACTGAAACGGCGCTCTGCTTCCGGTCCGGCCGCGGCGCAGCTGTCACCGACCTGTGCGCTGCCGCCTTGGCAGGGCGACAGCGCACTACGAGGATCCGGCTGGTGTTTATCGCCGGTTGGGCTTCGGGAGTCCCAGCCGTCTGCGCCGATCCCGGCCGTCGCAGCCTTCGCGAGGTAGGGGACCTCCGCAAACGGAATGGTTCAGGCAGAGCTGTTGGCTCATTGTGCCGGAGAGGATACGGTTTGCCAGTACACGGGAGCTCGCGCCGGGCGGGCTGAGAGGACGGCTAGGGCCGTCGACCGCTGAACCTGCTCCGGATACTGTGCCGGTAGATACCAATCCGACCGAAAGTAAGCCTGACTGGCTGGGCAAAGCGAGTATGCCAGTCGTCTTACTTTCGCTCTTCTTGGTAATTCCGGCGAAGGGGAGCACGGTGACTGCGACCAATCGGCTGCCGTTCGAGGACAGCGCGTCTGGGAGCTACGACAGCTTCCATCACGCTTATGTCGAGCAGCTGCGTCGGGTGTTCTGCTCGCCGACGTACCGCAACG
>WHTY01000146.1 GCA_009377475.1 Actinophytocola sp. | reverse complement strand
GTACTCCCCCACCTCGCAGGAGGGAATGCGCACCAAGTCGACGCCGATGGGCTCGCTGGACCACCCGTTCAACCCGCTCTCGCTCGCGCTCGGCGCCGAAGCCAGCTTCGTCGCCCGCGCCCTCGACTCCGACAAGAAGGGCCTCACCGAGGTGCTGACCGCGGCGGCGCAACACCGCGGCTCGGCGTTCGTCGAGATCTACCAGAACTGCCCCATCTTCAACGACGGCGCATTCAGTGCTCTCTCTGCCCTCAAGGACAAGGACGAAGCCGCCCGCCGCCTCATCCCGCTGCGGACCGGCGAGCCAATCACCTTCGGCCCAGAGAACGAGTACGGCGTCGTCCGCGCCGGCTTCGCCGGACTGGAGACGGCGAAGGTGTCCGAGGTGGGTATCGACAACGTCGTCATGCACGACCCGACAGTGACCGACCCCGCCTACGCCTTCGCGCTGTCCCGCATCGGCGGCCAAGACCTCGAACACACCCCCACCGGCATCTTCCGCCAAGTCAACCGCACCACCTACGACGACGCCGCCCGCTCCCAGGTCACGCACGCAGCGGAAGCGAAGCCCGCCGACCTCCAAGCACTACTCTGCGGCAACGACACCTGGACGGTGTGACGGCGGGGCGTTGGCGCGGGTTTCGCGGCTGGGCGTCGCGGCGGCGTGCAGGGCCGCGAGTCCCGACTTCCGGTGCGGCGTGTTCTGGCTTTCCGAGCGCGCCTCGGCGTCGTCCCGAAGCTCCGGTCCGGCGTCGTCCTGAAGTTGATCAACTACCTGCGGGTTACGACCATCGAGAACGGGCGAAACGGACACGGCTTGGTCACAGCGCGCGGATAGTTGATCAACTTCCGGGCCGGGCGACGTCGACGGCGCGGCCGGTAGCCACCCGCCGCTCGGCCACCCGCCGCTCGGCCTTACGGGATCGGGCGGAAGCCGACGCGCTCGGCGTCGTTCGGGGTGGCGAACCAGACCTCGGGCGTCATGCTCGCGAACGCCGGTGAGCCCTCGACGCAGTAGCGCAACTCCGTCACGCTGGCCTTCACGGTGAACGACGGGTCCGGCCTGCCGCCACCGGGCAATGGCATCGCGGAGCCGGGACCGAACGGGCCAGGCGGAACGTCGGCGGCCTCGGCGTGCTGAACGTGGCCACCGGGCTGAACATAGCCGCCAGCCTGCGCGACCGCGCCCGGCTGCTCGCCAGCGCTCGGCTCGAACAACGACCCGCTGCTGCTGCCGCCGTCCTGTTGCGGCGTACGCCGCGCCACCGGGCGGATCGACGGCTCGATCGGACGCGGCGGCGCGAACCCACCCTTGATGCGGTTCGATGCGCCACGCCTGCGTCTCGGCAGTCCGGTCACCGGGTCGGTGTCCGGCGCCGCGTCGTCCTGCTCCGCTCCAGGGTCGGACGGCGCGGCGGCGTCATCGACCACACCCGCGCCAGACGGCTGCGCGCCCGCGTAGCCGTTGGTCTCGAAGCCGTCATCCTCGTAGCCGTTGGTCTCGTAACCGTCGTCTTCGTAGTTGTCCTGCTCGGCAGGACCAGGCGGCGCGAACAGGCCGCCGGGACGCTGAGCAGACGCCGGGCGCCGGTCCTGCGCGTCGGATCCCGCGTCGAAGTCGCCGAGGTCACCCAGCTCCGGCTGCTCGTCGATGTCGTCCAGCCGGTCCCGCACGCCGCCGGACATGTCGGCGGGCGGCTGCTGCCGCCACGCGTCGGGCGCAGGGTAACCGGGCGCCGGGTGGCCGGGCGCAGCCTCGGGGTGGCCGGGCACAGACGCATCGGTCGCCGGGTAACCGGGCGCAGCCTCGGGGTCACCAGCAGCCTCGTCCGGACGACCAGGCGCGGCGTCGGCGTAGCTGCTCGGGTGGACGCGGCCGGTGAACTCGTCCTCCGCGTAGTCCTCCGCGTAGGCACGCTCGTGTTCAGGCGCGTAGTCCTGGGCATCGCCCTGGTAGGCGCGGTCGTCGTCCTCGGGGTAGCCCTGGGCGTCCCCCGAGTAGCCCTGAGCGTCCTCGGCGTACCCCCGGTCGTCCTCCGGGTAGTCGTGCCCGAACTCCTCCCGGTACTGACGCTCCAGCTCCCGCTGGACGTCTTCCTCCTGCCCGTACGGCACCGGCGGCTCTGCTGGCACGAACGCACGCTGATCCGGGACGTCCGGGCGCTGACCGGGCGCCGGGGTGTGCTGGTCGGGCTGGCCAAAGGCGCGGGGCTGGGCCTGCGCCCGCTGCTCCGCGACACCAGGGCGCTGCGCGGACGCGTCAGGCCACTGCTCCGGCGCCTGCTGCGTGCGCTCGGCCTGGCTGCGCCGGATGCCCTGGAGGCTGTCCCGTTCCAGCCACCGCGTGCGCTCATGGTGCTCGGTGCTCTCCGGGTCCTGCTGGCCCGGCCACGCGGGCGTGGGCGGCTTCGGCGCGCGGGGCGAGGCCTGCTGCGCGGGACGGGGCGGGATCTGCTGCGGCTGCGCCTGGCCGTTGGGCGGCGCGGGAGCGGGACGTCCGTTGCGCGGCTGCCGCTCCAACTGCTGCACCCGCTGCTGCGCGGGCCGCACCAGCAGCACCCACGTCAGCACCGCACCGACAAGGAACGCGAGCAGACTCCAGAACCAGACTTGCCCAAACAACGAGGACATGTTTCGGATGTCTCCTTCCCGCTGCGGAACGCGGTCACCCTGTCGGGCGCCGCGCCAGCGTGGTTCAGTACGTACGCTCCGCTAGGTAGTCGGTGACTGATTCACAAGCATCCCTTGCAGGTGACGCTGGTAGCGCCGTCAACTCGTCTCGTGCTCGCTGAGCGTAATAGGTCAACGTCTCTCGCGCGTGCTTGAGCCCCGACGAAGCACGCAACAGCTCAAGAGCTTCGGTGACGTCGGCGCTCGCGGTCAACGGCGTCGCGAGCAATTCCATCAGCCGGGTGTTCTCCCGGTCGTCTTCGAGTGCGTAGAGCATCGGAAGCGTCCTGATGCCTTCCCTCAAATCGGTGCCTTGCACCTTTCCGAGTTCCTCGGACGGTGACGCTATGTCAATGATGTCGTCCGAGATCTGGAACGCGATACCGATCAGCTCGCCGAAGCTGCGCAGCGCGTCGACCCGCTCCTGCTCCGCGCCGGACAGCATCGCGCCGAACCGGCCGGCCGTGGCGATCAGCGAACCGGTCTTCTGCCCCACGACGGTCAGGTAGTGCTCAATCGGGTCGTCACCGTCGCGCGCGCCCGTCGTCTCGCGCATCTGGCCGGTGACCAGCGCGCCGAACGTCTCGGCGATGATCCGCGACGGGTCAGGCCCAAGGTCGGCGACCAGCCGCGACGCGTTGGCGAACAGGTAGTCGCCGGTCAGGATCGCGATGGTGTTGTCCCAGCGCGCGTTGGCGCTCTGCGCGCCACGGCGCATCGTGGCCTCGTCCATGACGTCGTCGTGGTACAGCGTCGCGAGGTGCACCAGCTCGACCGCGGCGGCGGCCGTGATGACGCGGGACCTGCCGTCATCGCCTTCCTTGCCGAACTGGCTCGCCAGCAGCGTGAACAACGGCCGGAAGCGCTTCCCGCCCGCGTCAACGAGGTGCACGGCGGCGTCGCTGATGAACTGGACGTCGCTGCGAACCACCTCGCGCAGCACGGACTCGACCTCGCCGAGGCCAGCGGCCAGCTCGGCGAGCAGGGCCTCGTCGTCGATTCGCAGTCCTACAGCCGCCCGCAGGTCAGCCACGGTTCGGTGCTTCGCATCAGACACGGTTGCCAGCCTAAAGGTAGGCACGGCGCATGACTAACGCGGTGCGTCCCGGACTACCCGCGCCAGCTGTGATGTGTAGCACGACGCCGGGCGGTCGGGGCCATCCACGGCGGGAAGTCGCCAGCGGCTGGCCCGGTTACGGCACGAAGCCGCCCGCGCTGGCCCAATTGAGCGCGAACGCGGGCACGACGCCGAGCACCAGCGTCGCCACCGTGCCGAGCGTGATGGCCGCCGTGGTGAACGCGCCGGGCACGGTCACCGCCGGTCCTTTCGCCGCCGGCTCCGAGAAGTACATCAGCACGACGACCCGCAGGTAGAAAAACGCCGCGATGGCGCTGGCGACAAGCGCGATCACGACGAGCGCGGCGTTGCCATCGGCGAGCGCGGCGGAGAACACCGCGAACTTGCCGATGAAGCCGCTGGTGAGCGGGATGCCGGCCAGCGCGAGCAGCAGGAACGTGAACACGCCTGCCACCAGCGGCGAGCGCTTCGCCAGCCCTGCCCATGACGACAGGTCGGTCGCCTCGCCGTTGGCGTCGCGCACCAGGCTGATGATGCCGAAGATCGCGATCGTGGTGAAGCCGTAGGCCAGCAGGTAGAACAGCGTCGCCGACAGCCCGTCCTCGGTCAGCGTCATCGCACCGACGACGAGGAACCCGGCGTGCGCGATCGACGAGTACGCGATCATCCGCTTGAGGTCGCGCTGGGTGAGGCCCAGGATCGCGCCGATGGCCATCGAGATCACCGCGATCAGCCAGAGCGGCACCTCCCACTCCCAGCTCGCTGGCTCGAACGCCACGGTGAGCACCCGCAGCATCCCGCCGAACGCCGCCACCTTCGTGCAGGCCGCCATGAACCCGGTGACCGGGGTGGGCGCGCCCTGGTAGACGTCCGGCGTCCAGGTGTGGAACGGCCCGACGGAGCCCTTGAACAGCAGCCCGACGACGACCAGCCCGATGCCGGTGTAGAGCAGCGTGTCCGAGACGTCGGTGCCAGCCATCGCCTCGGCGATCTCGGGCAGCTTGACCGACCCGGCGTAGCCGTAAAGCAGCGCGACGCCGTACAGGAAGAACGCGCTGGCGAACGCGCCGAGCAGGAAGTACTTCACCGCGGCTTCCTGCGAGAGCAGCCTGCGCCTGCGGGCCAGCCCGCACATCAGGTACAGCGGCAGGCTCAGCACCTCGAGCGCGATGAACATCGTCAGCAGGTCGTTGGCCGCGACGAACGTCATCATGCCGCCAAGCGCGAACAGCGTCAGCGGGAAGATCTCGGTCTGCATCCCGGTGGCATTGGCCTGCTCCCGCGTCTGCAGGCCGCCCTGCAGGCCGGCCTGCGAGATGAACGCGCCGCCCGGTTCGAGCGAACGGTCCCCGATCATCAGCACCGAGGCGAGGCCAAGCGCGAGCAGCGTGCCCCACAGGAACAGCGCCGGCGTGTCCACCGCGAGCGCGCCGGACGTCGCGCCTTCCGCCGTGAACGTCGTGATGCCCTGTTCGGGAGCGTCGCCGATGTAGGCGGCGAGCGCGATGCCCGCGCCGACGATCCCGGCGAGGCTCAGCGCGATCTGCGACGACCAGCGCTGGTGTTTGGGCAGGAACGCTTCCAGCAGCACGCCGATCGATGCGGCGCCGAGCACGATGAGGATCGGCAGCACGGCGGTGAAGTCGATCGCGGGGACCGGCAACTGCTCGCCCTGCGCGAGGAACTGCTGCGGCATCACTCGTTGCTACCTTCCGTAATGGACACGATGCTCACGGTCTCCTCGACCACCGGGGTGACGACGTCGAGCGCTGGCTTCGGGTAGAAGCCGAGCCCGATGATCAGCACGACCAGCGGCGCGAGCACGCCGAGTTCTTTCAACGACACGTCCCTGACCGTCTTCTTCGCACCCGTCTCAGGGGCCCCGACCGCGCCTGGGCCGCCGCTCGCGCCGAGCAGCGCGTCACCGCGCACCGGCCCCTGCATCACACGCTGGTACAGCCACAGCACGTAGACGGCGGCGAGCACCATGCCGATGGTCGCCACCGTGGTGAACACCGGCTGCGTCTCGAACGAGCCAAGCAGCACGAGGAACTCGCTGATGAACGAGTTCGTGCCAGGCAGCGACAGCGTAGAAAGGCCAGCGAGCAGGAACATCCCCGCCAGCACCGGCGTCAGCTTCGCCATGCCGCCGTACGCGGAGATCGTCGTGGCGCCGCCGCGCGCGATGACCATGCCGATGACGATGATCAGCATGCCGGTGGCGAGGCTGTGGTTGAGCATGTACGTCACCGCGCCGACCTGCGCCTGCGCGGTGAACGCGAAGATGCCGAGCGCGATGAAGCCGAAGTGCGCGATGGACACGTAGGCGATGAACCGCTTCATGTCCTGCTGGCCCGCCGCGAGGATCGAGCCGTACAGCACACCGGCAACGGCGAGGCCAAGCACCAGCGGCGCGAGCTCGCGGCTGGCGTCAGGGAACAGCGGGATGCTGTAGCGCAGGAAGCCGAACGTGCCGACCTTGTCCAGCACGCCGACCAGCAGCACCGCGACGCCGATCGGCGCCTCACCCGCGGCGTCCGGCAGCCAGGTGTGGAACGGGACAAGCGGCGCCTTCACCGCGAACGCGAGGAAGAAGCCGAGGAACAGCCAGATCTGCGTGGCCAGCGGCGCCTGCGGGATGACCTCGGCCAACGTCTGCCAGTCGAAGGTGCCCTCGCCGAGCTCGTCCGCGGCCTGCACGTACGCCCCGATCGCGGCCGCCAGCATGATCAGCCCGCCGAGGAACGAGTACAGGAAGAACTTCACCGCGGCGTACTGCCTGCTCTTGCCGCCGTAGCCGCCGATGAGGAAGTACATCGGGATCAGCATGACTTCGAACAGCACGTAGAACAGGAAGACGTCGGTCGCGGCGAACACCGCGATCGTCAGCGACTGCTGCACCAGGATCAGCGAGAGGTACCCGCCGGCGCTGCGGCCTTCCGGGAGCTTGTCGGTGAAGCCGACCAGCCCGATGATCATCGGGACGAGCACGCCGATGACCGCGATCATCAGCAGCGCGATGCCGTCCATGCCGAACGAGATGTGGATGTCGAACGGCGGGATCCAGTCGATGCTGCTCGTCTGCTGCAGCCGCGCGCCGTCCGGGTCGTAGCCCAGCCACAGCGGAACGACGAGGGCCAGCGTGACCAGCGAGAAGCCGAAGGCGACCGCCGTGGCGAGCCGGTCGTTGGCGCGCAGCCCCGCGACGACGACCGCCCCGACAAGCGGCAGCAGGATGATTGCGAGCAGGAGGGTCATGCGAACCTCACCATCAACAGCAGGCCGACCAGCAGGAACGACCCGGCCAGCATGGACAGCGCGTAGGAGCGGACGTAGCCGGTCTGCAGCCGCCGCAGCCTGCCGGAACTACCGCCGAGCAGTGCGGCGAGGCCGTTGACGAAGCCGTCGACGCCCTTGTTGTCGACATAGACCAGCGCCCGCGACAGCCAGACGCCCGGCCGGGCGACCAGGGTCTCGTTCAGCGTGTTGCCGTACAGGTCGTTGCGGGCGGCGCGGACCACGGCGCCGACCTCCGGCCGCTCCACCGGGGTGTCGCGGCGGCCGACGACCAGCCACGCAAGCAGCACGCCAAGCGCGGAGATCCCGACCACGATGAACGGCACGACGCTGTGCGAGATCACCCCGTGTTCGGCCTCCTGGAGCGTGCCGAGCGAGGGCGACAGCCATTCGGCGAGCTGGTGGTTGAACACGAAGAACGCACCGGCGCCCGCGGAGCCGATCGCCAGCAGGATCATCGGCACGGTCATGACCGGCGGCGACTCGTGCGGGTGGAAGTCCCTGCCGTCCTCGCTGGTGATCTCGGTCCAGCGCTGCTTGCCGAAGAACGTCATCAGCATCAGCCGGGTCATGTAGAAGGCCGTCAGCCCGGCACCGAGCACGGCAGCGCCGCCGAACAGCCACGCGCGCCAGGTCTCCTCCTGGCCGAACGCGGCGGCGATGATGGCGTCCTTGGAGAAGTATCCTGCGGAGAACGGGAAGCCGATCAGCGCGAGGTAGCCGATGCCGAAGGTGACGAACGTGATCGGCATCTTGCGCCACAGCCCGCCGAACTTGCGCATGTCGACCTCGTCGTTCATGCCGTGCATCACCGACCCCGCCCCGAGGAACAGGCCCGCCTTGAAGAAGCCGTGGGTGAGCAGGTGCATGATGCCGAGCGCGTAGCCGAACGGCCCGAGCCCGACCGCGAGCATCATGTAGCCGATCTGGCTGACCGTCGAGTACGCAAGCACCTTCTTGATGTCGTCGTATGCGCAGCCGATGATCGCCCCGATCAGCAGCGTGACCGCGCCGATGATGACGACGGCGAGCTGCGCGTTCGGGCTGGCGTTGTAGATCGGGTTGGCCCGCGCGATCAGGTAAACACCTGCTGTCACCATGGTTGCCGCGTGGATCAGCGCCGACACTGGGGTCGGGCCTTCCATCGCGTCCGGCAACCACGCCTGCAGCGGGAACTGACCCGACTTGCCGCAGGCGCCGAGCAGCAGGAGCAGCCCGATCGCCAGGACGACGCCGCCGTCGACGTCGCCGATACCCGCGAACACCTCGGTGTAGGACACGCTGCCGATGTGCTTCCACATCAGGAAGATCGCCAGCGCGAGCCCGACGTCGCCGACCCGGTTCATGATGAACGCCTTCTTGGCTGCGGTCGCAGCGGACGGCTTCCACTGGTACCAGCCGATCAGCAGGTACGAGGCGAGGCCGACTCCCTCCCAGCCGAGGTACAGCGAGACGAAGTTGTCGCCGAGCACCAGGATCAGCATCGCGGCGACGAACAGGTTGAAGTAGCCGAAGAAGCGACGCCGGTCGATGTCATCCGACATGTAGCCGACCGCGTAGATGTGTATCAGCGCGCCGACCCCGGTGATCAGCAGTACGAACACCAGCGAGAGGGCGTCGATACGCAGTCCGAGGTCGACCTGAAGGTCGTCGACCGGCATCCAGGAGTACAGCGTGGTGTCCTGCGGCTTGCCGTCAGTGGCGAAGAACAGCGCGACGCCGTAGGCGAACGACGCGAGCACGGTCGCGCAGCCGAGCAGATGACCCCATGCGTCGGTCCGCCTGCCGCCTGCCAGCAGGATGAGCGCGCCGAGCGCCGGGAAGGCGACCAGCAGCCATGATGATGCGATCACACGGGCTCCCTAGTACTTCAGCAGGTTCGTGTCGTCGATCGATGCCGACCGCCTGGCACGGAAGATCGCCATGATGATCGCGAGTCCGACGACCACCTCTGCGGCGGCGACGACCATGACGAAGAACGCCATCACCTGACCGTGCACCTCGCCGTTGATCCTGGCGAAGGTCACCAGCGACAGGTTCACCGAGTTCAGCATCAGCTCGATGCACATGAACACGACGATCGCGTTGCGCCGGACAAGCACGCCGACCGCGCCGATCGCGAACAGCAGCGCTGACAGCAGCAGGTAGTAGGTGGGGGTCACTTCCGCTCGCCCTCCTCATCACTCGCGCTGTTCTCTCCGCCGAGCAGCGCGCGTGCGTCCTCGTGCTCGTCGCCGACGCCGAGGACGCGCTCGTGCTCGGCGATGAGCCGGGCGGTGTTGGTCGACTCGATCAGCTCGGACAGCGACTCCGGCGCGACCGACCCGTCCGGCAGCAGCGCTGGGGTGGCGACCGAGTTGCCTGTCGCGAATACGCCCGGCCCCGGTGCGGGCGAGCGGCGCTTGTACTCGCCCCTGAACCGCGCCTCGACCAGCTCCCGCTGGCTGCGCTTCGGCCCTTCGCGGCGGTCGCGGTAGGCCAGCACGATCCCGGCGAGCGCCGCCACGATCAGCAGTGCCGCCGTCAGCTCGAAGGCGAACAGGAAGTCGGTGAACACCAGCCTGCCGAGCCCACCGGCACCGCCGCCGCTCGCCGGGTCGTACGGGTCCGGCGGTGCCTGAGCCTGCACGTTGACCAGCGAGCGGGCCAGCGCGCTCACCAGCAGCACCGCGAAACCGATGCCGAACAGCGCGGCGAGCAGCCGCTGCCCGCGCAGCACCTCGACCATCGAGTCCGCGCTGTCCCTGCCAGCCATCATCAGCACGAACAGGAACAGCATCATCACGGCGCCGGTGTAGACGATGATCTGCGTGAAGCCGAGGAACGGCGCGCTCTGCACGATGTAGAGCACGCCGAAGCTGAGCATCGTCAGCACCAGCCACAACGCCGAGTGCACCGCGTTGCGCACGAAGATCATGCCGAGGCCACCGGCGAGCGCGAGCGGTCCGAGCACCCAGAACGCGAACGCCTCGCCAGTGCCGACGACGTCCTCACCGCCCTGCTGCGCCAGAACCATCGCGGCCTGCGAGAAGGAGGTCACTGGATCGCCTCCTCCTTCGCCGTCTCGACCGTCTCGCCCTCCGGCACGCCCCTGCCGCGCGCGAGCTCTGGGCCCTGCACGTAGTAGTCCTGCTCGGTCTCGCCGAGGCGCATCGGGTGCGGCGGCTCCTCCATGCCCGGCAGCAGCGGTGCCATCAGGTCTTCCTTGGTGTAGATGAGCTTGCGCCTGTCGTCGTCGGCCAGCTCATAGAAGTTGACCATCGTCAGCGACCGGGTCGGGCAGGCCTCGATGCACAACCCGCAACCGATGCAGCGCAGGTAGTTGATCTGGTAGTCCATGCCGTAACGCTCGCCAGGCGAGAACCGCGCCTCCTCGGTGTTGTCACCGCCCTCGACGAAGATCGCGTCCGCGGGGCAGGCCCAGGCACACAGCTCACAGCCGACACACTTCTCCAGCCCGTCCGGGTGCCGGTTGAGCTGGTGGCGGCCGTGGTAGCGG
>WHTY01000111.1 GCA_009377475.1 Actinophytocola sp. | reverse complement strand
CGGGTCGACCCGGCCCCACATTGTCCAGAGCCGCATCAGCGTCACCTGCGTGGCGTCCTCGATGTCCTCAGTGCTGAGCTCACCTCGCCCTCTGGCGCGCACGTAACCAAATATCCGGCCCCGGTACCGGCGGCAGAAATCAGCAAAGCTGTCGTCCCCCAATTTCATCACCCATTTCACTAAATGCATTATCCGTATTGATAGAGAGTTCATTATCCGAAATACGGATGTATGCGTCAAAGTACGACGATCGCCTCACTCCGGCGACACCCGCGCACCTGTCCCGCGTGACCCCTGATACAGCCGCTATCCGCACCGCGCCCTCCTGCGTTATTTTACGCAGGAGTAGGTTTGGAGGATCGGTGCTGCGGTTCCTGACAACGCACGTGGCCACGGCGGCCCGCAACGCCTGGGCGCTGGCGTTCGGCGACGGTGTGGAGCCCACGCACGCGACGCCGTCCACGGTGATCCACGACGAGCCGCATCAGGTACTGCGCCGCTTCCACGACGTCGCGCCCAGCGGCCCGTCCCCTGTGCTGCTGGTGCCGCCGCTCGCCGCGCCCGCGAGCTGCTTCGACCTCCGCAAGGGCCAGAGCCTCGCGGAGTTCCTCGTCGGCACCGGCAGGCGCACCTACCTGGTCGACTACGGCGAGATCGGCTTCGCGGACCGGCGCATGGGCATGGCTGACTGGATCGACGAGATCATCCCCAACGCCGTCCGCCGCGCCTCGGCTGCCGAGGACGGCGCGGGTGTCGACGTCGTCGCATGGTCGATCGGCGGCACTCTCAGCCTGCTGGCCGCCGCCGCGCACACCGACCTGCCGATCCGCTCGATCACCGCCGTCGGCAGTCCGATCGACTACAGCAAGCTGCCGATGCTGCAACCGTGGCGACGGGTCGGCAGGCTCACCGGCGGCGAGCCCGTGACCAGCGTGTACCGGCTCGCCGGCGGCATCCCCGGCACGCTGGTGCGCACCGCGTTCAGCGTCACCGCCCTAGACCGCACGCTCACCAAACCGGCGTTCATCGCCCGCAACCTGCTCGACACCGAAGCGCTCGGCAAGATGCAGGCCGTCGACCGGTTCATGTCCGCGATGCCCGCCTATCCCGGCCGGTTCTACGGTCAGGTCAACGGCAGGCTGATCATCCACAACGACCTCGCGCGCGGCACGCTGAAGCTCGGCGCACGCCGCATCCACCTGGCCGACGTGACCGTGCCGGTGCTGCTGGTCGCGGGCACCACCGACGTCATCACCACCGAGGCGGCGGCGCGCGGCGGCGTCCGGGTGCTCACCGGGACGTCGGTGCGGTTCGAGACGACCCGGGGCAGCCACCTCGGCATCCTCACCGGCCCGGAGGCGCGCGAGACGACGTGGCGCTACCTGGACGACTTCCTCACTGCTCAGGATGCGCCCGCACCACCAGCACCGGGCAGTGCGCGTGGTGCAGCAGGGCCTGACTCGTCGAACCGAGTAGCAGCCCACTGAAGCCGCCGCGCCCCCTGCTGCCGAGCGCGACAAGGCAGGCGGACTCGCTCCACTCCAGCAGCCGTTCGCGCGGTTTGGACCGCACCAGGTCGCGCTCGACGGTCACGTCGGGGTAGCGCTCGGTCCACCCGGCGAGTCGCTCCGCCAACAACCGCTCCTCGGCGTCGTCCAGCGACTCCCAGTCGTGTGCCATCCTGGTCTCGCTGAACAACGCCTTGGCGTCGGCATCGGTGTAGGCGTGCACCGCGACCAGCCGCACGCCTCGGAACGCCGCCTGCTCGAACGCGCACTCCACCGCGTGCTCGCTGAGTTCACTGCCGTCCACGCCGACGACGACCGGCGCCTCGGCCTCCCGATCGACATCGCCCCGCACCGCGATCACCGGGCAGTGCGCGTGCGCGGCCAGCGTGACGGTGGTGGACCCGAGCAGCAGGCCGGTGAACGCGCCCCGGCCCGACTCGCCGACCACGATGCTGCGCGCGGCCTTCGACGCCTCGATCAGCGCGATCACCGGCGGGTCCGTTGTGGACTCCGAGCTGACGTCGACGCCCGGCGCGGCCTCTTCCGCAACGGTCGCGGCGTCGCGCATCACGGCCTCGGAGTCCTGTTCGAGGAGATGGAACAGCTCGGTGGACGGCGAAATCGCACCGCCGGGGAAGAACTCCGGCACCCCGATCGCGTGCAGGATCCGCAGCGCGACACCGTGTCCGGCGGCCTCGTGCGCCGCCCAGCGCACCGCCCGCAGCGAGGGCTGCGAGCCGTCAACGCCCACCACGACCGGGCCGGTCCACTCCTGGTGTTCGTGTGTCATCGCCGCCTCCTCCGGTGCCGACGTAGGTCGACATCAACTTTCCCAGACCCACGGCAGGTGGGAAAGCCGAGACGGCTGCCACCAGCGGTACCGGACGCAGGGCGTGCGGCCCGACCCGTTGTGCCACCTCCGCTCCTCCCGATGTTGATCAACTACCTGCGGGCTATGACCACGAAAACCGGAGGCGGGCACCGCGTGGTCACAGCGCGCGAGTAGTTGATCAACATCGTCGGTGGTCGACATCTGGCCGCAGCGCTCGGCCCCGGACGGTCGCGCTCAGCTCCGGACGACCTCGCCGAGGGCGGCCATGGCGTCGGTGAGCTGGCGGCCGCACCCGGTACGGCATGGGTTGTGCGGCCGACGTCGATCGCGCACCGTTGACACATGCCGTCGCGGGCGCGGGTTGTCCTGTTCGTGCTGCTGCTCATCACAGCGGTCGTAGCGCTGCGCGCCCCGGCACCCGGCGCGCCGGTCCCCGCGGCCGACCGCACCCCGGCCACCGTCGTCATCGGATGGCTGATCGTGCTGGTGGCACCCGCGTTGCTGGTGCTGTTGTACGCGGGCCTGCGCTACCGGAACGCTCCCGCGCGCCGCATACGCCGGCCGCGACCCGCTCGGCCGAGGGCGGGCGCCGCTTTGCTCGGTCTCGCCGCACTGCTCGCCGTCACGGTGGCGTTGGCTGCGCTCGCCCGGCTACTGCCGCCCACGCGGCCCACGGCGCGCGGTGGGACCTCCGGCCGCCAGGAGACCCCGCCGCCTGACTCTCCCCCGCCGCCCGAAACGGCGGGTAGCGGCGCCTCGGCCGTTGAGCTGGCCGCCACGGCGGTCGCCGTCGCGCTGCTGCTCCTGCTGGCGGTCGCGGTAGCGCGCAGCCGCCGCTCGGTAGCGCTCGACATCCCGGCATCCAAGGCCACTGGCGCGACGCCACAGCCGCTGGCCTCGGCGGCCGGGGAGGCACTCACCGCCGTCGAGACACCCGGCTCCGACCCGCGCGCCGCGATCATCGGCTGTTACGCGGCGATGGAACGTGCGCTGGCCGACGCGCCCGCCGCAGCACCCCGACCCGCGGACGCCCCTGCCGACGTGCTGCGCAGGGCCGCCGAGCAGGGCCAGCTCAACGCGGACACCGGACGCAGGCTGCTCGGGCTGTTCCACGAGGCCCGCTACAGTACCCATCCGATGACGGAGGCCGATCGCAGCGCCGCCGCGACGACGCTGCGCGCGATCCTCACCGAGCTCGGGAGGCCACCATGGCGAGCGTCGTGATCAACGTCGTCACCAGCGGGGTCGCGGTCCTGGTGCTCATCGGGGCGACGCTGTGGCTCGTCTCGCGCGCCCTTCCCCGCGGCGCGCGGCAGGAGCCCGCCCTCGACGCCGCCGACGTGGACTCCACACTCGCGCACGCGCAGGTCACGGTGAGCTGGGCGTCGGGGACGCGGCAGGACTGGGATCGCCACGTCCGGCCGGTGCTCGCCAGGCAGCTCGACGAGGTGCTCGGCCCACGTCGCGGCGACGACTCCCGCCGCATGGCCGGTGAGCTGCTGTTCGGGCCCCTGCTGTGGCCGCTTGTCGACCCGCACGACGCCTTCACCACGCGGCTCGACGGCCCCGGTCCCGGCAGGGACGCACTGGCCGCCATCCTCGGCCGGCTGGAGTCGGCATGAGCGAAGCCGACACCGCGACGGCGGCGACAACGGCGCGAGCCGCAGAGGTGCTCGACGAGATCGAGCGCGCGGTCGTCGGTAAACGGGACGCGCTCGAGCTGATCCTGACCGGCGTGCTCGCGCACGGCCACATTCTCATCGAGGACCTGCCCGGCATGGGCAAGACGCTCATCGCCCGGTCGTTCGCGACGGTGTTCGGGCTGGCGTTCACCCGGGTGCAGTTCACGCCCGACCTGCTGCCAGCCGACCTGCTCGGCTCCACCGTCTACGAGCAGTCCACCGGGGAGTTCGTGCTGCGCAAGGGCCCGGTGTTCACTCACCTGCTGTTGGCGGACGAGATAAACCGGACGCCGCCGAAGACCCAGTCGGCGCTGCTGGAGGCGATGGCGGAAGGGCAGGTCAGCATCGACGGCACCACGCACCGGCTCGCCGAGCCGTTCCTCGTGCTCGCCACCGACAACCCGATCGAGTACGAGGGCACCTACCCGCTGCCCGAAGCGCAGCTCGACCGGTTCTGCCTGCGGGTGCGGCTGGGCTACCTGCCAGCCGACGGTGAAGTGGAGATGTTGCGGCGCAGGCTGCGGCGCGGCGCCGAGCCGGAGAAGCTGCGAGCGGTGCTCACGCCAGCCGACCTGCTGCTGATGCGGGAGTCGGTGGAGTCGGTGTCGGTGCACATGGACGTCCTCGGCTACGTCGTCGCGCTTGCCGACGCGACCAGGAACCACCACCAGGTCGACGTCGGCGTCAGCCCGCGCGCCGAGCTGGACCTCGTGCAGTTGGCGCGCGGCAGAGCACTGCTCACGGGCAGGGACTACGTGATCCCGGAGGACGTCAAGGAGCTGGCCAGTGCGGCATGGGCGCACCGGGTCGCGCTGCGACCCGAGATGTGGGTGCGCCGGGTGCGGCCGGAGCAGGTGCTCGCCGAGCTGCTGGACCGGTTACCGGTGCCTCGGGTCGGGCCGGGGTCATGAGCGGCACCTCGGCCGACGCGCCGCAGTGGCGGCCATCGCCGCTCGCGGCGACGCTGACCGTGCTCGCCTCGGCAGCGCTGATCGCAGCGGTGCTGTGGCGGCGAGTGGACTTCGTCGCTTTCGCCGCACCGCTGCTTGGCGCGCTGCTGAGCGCCGGACGCCCCGCCGGAGAGGCCACCGTGAGCACTGCTCGTGCCGAGGAGCACTGCTTCACCGGAGAGTCCGTCGATCTCACGGTGACCGTCACCGCCAGCGGGTGCGCGGTGGACCGGGTGTCGGTGACCGGAGTGGACGTCGACGTCACGCACACCGCCGTGACCTCGACGTCCGGCGGCACCGTGGTGCGCTGTCAGGTGCGAGTGCCGTCGTGGGGCCGGTTCGCGCCAACGGTGACGATCGCGCTGCGCGCGGCGTGCGGGCTGCGGTCGGCGACGGTGGTGCGACATCCGGTGCGGCTGCGGGTGTATCCGAGGCCAGAGCCGATGCGGACCGCACCGCGCACCACGGATCTCCCCGACCGTATCGGCGCGCACATCGGTCGCAGGCTCGGCGCCGGGGTCGAGTTCGCGGGCATCCGGCCGTACGTGCCGGGTGACCAGGTGCGCATGGTGAACTGGCACGCCAGTGCGCGGCGGGGCCGGCTCCACGTCACCGAGCGGTTGGCGGAGCGGTCGGCGACCGTGGTGGCGCTCATCGACGCCTTGCCGCTGCACTCCCCCGGCGGCGCGTGTCCGCCACCAGTTCGGCGAGCGTGCTCGCTTGCCGTCGCGGGCGCGGCGCAGCTCGCGCGGGCGGCGCTGCGGCGGGGCGACCAAGCCGGGGTGATCGCGCTCGGCGGGCCGCTGCGCTGGATACGACCGGACATCGGGCGGCGGCAGTTCTACCTGATCGCCGACGCGGTGCTGGACGCGACCCCGGCCGAGGGCGACCCCGAGTCCGGGCGCTCCGGCAAGGGTGACCTGCTGCCGCGCGGCATCCTGCCGCCGTCCGCGCTCGTCGTCGCGTTCACGCCGCTGCTCGACGGGCGCATCGCGACGCTGCTCAACGACGTCCGGCTGCGCGGGCACGCCGTCGCCGTGGTCGACGTGCTGCGGGAACTGCCGGCGCATGGGGAAACTGACCCGCTTGTCGGCGGCATGTGGCGCTGGGAGCGCACCACGATGTACCGCAACCTCGGGCTGCTCGGCATCCCGGTCGTGGCGTGGCCGCAGGACGCCACTGTGGACGAAGCGCTCGCCCCGCTCGCATTCCGGCCTCTCGCGGTACGGCGGCCGTCATCATGACGGTGCCGCTCGCGCTGGCCGCCGGTGTCGCGACGCTGGCGCTGCTGATCGCCGCCAGCGGCGGCACGCGGGCGGTCGCGCGGCTACGGGAGAGCGTGGCGCTGCTGCCGGGCGTCGCGCTGGCCTGCGCGGCGGTGCTGGTGGCCACAGCGGTGCCCGGCTTCCCGCCGTGGGCGGTGATGGGCGCCGTTGGCTCGGCCGCCACCGCAGCGCTGTTGCTGACGGTGCTGCCGTCCCGATAGGACCGTCAGCCCGTTGCGACCTCGCCGAGAGCGGCCATGGCGTCGGTGAGCTGGGTGTCGCTGAGGTACGGCGCGGGACCGAACCGCAGGTACGCTCCCCTCGCGTCGGTGTGCACGCCCCGTTCCCCCAACGCCCGTTGCAATGCCTGCGCGTCCCGGCAGCGTAGCGCGAGGAACCCGCCGTACGCGCTGAGCGGCGCACTGCGGTCCCTGGCGACGACGTCCGGCGGCAGCGCCAGCTCGTCGAACGCCGTGGCCAGCACGCCGAGCTGGTGCTGCGCGACCTCACGCAGGAACGCGGGCGCCAGACCGTGCTCATCCCGGAACCGCAGCACTCGCGCGGCTCGGTAGTGGCTGGTCGGGTCGTACGTCGATCCGGCGAACCGGGCAGCACCGTTGGCGTACCGCACCAGACCCGGCGTCTTCTCCGCCGCCAGCTCCCCGAACTCGGCGAACCACCCGGTGATCACCGGCCGATACCGGTCAGCGTGCGGCGGCAGCCGCAGGAAGCAGTTCCCCTCACCGAGCTGGAGGTATTTGTACCCGCCGCCGGTCACCCAGGCGTCGGACAGCCCCTGCGCGGCGAGATCCACCTCGACGACGCCGAGCGCGTGGTAGGCGTCGACAAGCAGCTCGGCCCCATGCCGGGCGCAGGCGGTAGCGACGGAGCCCAGGCCGCCAACGATCCGCGACGTCTCGAACAGCACCAGTGAGACCAACGCGGCGGCCGTCCGGTCGTCCACTTCGGACGCCACCCGCTCGGCGATGCTGTCCGCCGGCTCCACCGGTACCCGCACCACCTCGACGCCTTCCTCGGCGAGCCGCGCCAACTGCCTGCGCAGCGTGTGGAACTCGCCGTCGGTGGTGACCAGCCGGGGCCTGCCCCGCAGGTCCACTGCGGACAGGAACCGCAGCACGAGGTCGTGAGTGCTCGCGCCGAGCGCGATCTCGCCGCCGGGGTCGCCCAGCAACCGCCGGTACCCCTCGACCACCTCATCGGCCTTCGCAGCGGCCCGGTCCCACTTGCCGTCGACGTACTCGGCGGCGTCGGTCACCGCCTCGATCTGCCCCTCCAGCGCGACGTCCGGCCACGCCTGGTGCGAGTGCCCAGTCAGCAGCAGCCGATCGGCCACGCGGAACCGGGAGTAGTGCGCCGCCAGCGCGTTCGGCGTCCGCGCCAGGTCCTCGATGCCGTACCCGCTCACAGCTTGCTCCGCACCGCCCACAGGTCGGGAAACGCCGGGCTACCCACGGTGGTGCGCAGGTACGCCGCGCCGGGTGAGCCGCCGGTGCCCGCCTTGTCCCCGATCGTGCGCTCCACCATCTTCACGTGCCGGTAACGCCATTCCTGCACGCCCTCGTCCAGGTCGACCAGGTTCTCGCACACGGTCGCCGGGCCCGCATCGTCCCGGTACACCCGCAACAACAGCTCCTGCACCTCCTCCGACGGCTCCACCTGCTGCGTGACGTCGCGATGAAGCGCCGCGTCGGGGACGTCGTAGTCGTGCACCGCGAGGTAGCGCAGGAAGGAGTCGAACAGCGACGGGCTCGCCATCCGCTCCGCGATCCGCTCCCGCGCAACCGTGCCCTCGGGATAGTGCTCGAACACCCGCCGATCCCGCCTGCCGAGCACCGCCTCCAGCTCGCGAAACTGTCCGGACTGGAACCCGCTTGAGGCATCGAGACGTTCCCGGAAGCTGAGGAACTGGCTCGGCGTCATGGTCTCCAGGACGTCGATCTGCGCGACGACCACCTTGAGGATGGTCAGCGCGCGCCGCAGCGTGCGCACCGCGTGCGGGGTGTCGCCCGCGTCGAGGCGCACCCGGAGGTGGTCCAGCTCGTGCAGCAGCTGCTTGAACCACAGCTCGTACACCTGATGGATGACGATGAACAGCATCTCGTCGTGCTCGTCGGAACGCGGATGCTGCGCGCCCAAGATGTCGTCGAGCGCGAGGTACGACGTGTAGGTCAGGGCGGCGTGTTGCTCGGTCATGGGTGGGTCACCTCATCGAAGTGGCGCTGCGCTGCTGGTGCCAGCGTGGCGTACAGCTCGTGGAACAGCGTGACGGCGTCGGCACGTTGGCTGGGAGCCGCGATCAGCTCCTCGGGGAGTTCCGGGTCGCGGAACGGGAATTGCCTGAACCTGTGTACCAACCGGGTGCGCAGCAGGAACGCTGCCCTGTCGTCCTCGGCGGACGCGCCGTCGAACTCCGCGACGAACGCGGCGTAGGTGTCGGCGAGCGCGTCGAGATCCCACGCCCGGGTGAAGAGCGCGCGGGCGTCAGCCATCCCACCGGGTGAACACCGCAGCAGGCCCGCGTGCTCGCGTACTCCCAACTCGTCCAGCAGGTTGCTGACCGGGGCGAGCGCGTCCCGCACCGCGAGCCAGGTGCCGTCCTGAATCGGACCGAACCCGAGGAACCGCAGCCGCCGCACCAGCGCTTCCCGCGCGCGCCGGTGCGTGTCCGGGATGCCGTGCCAGAGCAACGTCCAGTGCTCGGCGGACGCGCCGTTGGACCCGAGCGTGAAGATGCGGCTGTCGCCTACCGCGAGCACGGCGCGAGCCCGGTCGGTGAGCGTGTAGTACACCAGCCTGCCCTGTTTGCGCCGCGCGATCAGGTCGCGGCGAGCGAGCCGGGTCAGCGCCACCCGCGCCGCGCCCTCCCGGAAACCCATCTCGGCGAGCAGCACGACCAGCCCGCCTGCCCACACCTGGCCGCCCTCGCGCGGCCAGACGTACGCCCCGAGCAGGGTCATCACGAGCTCCTGCGGGGTCGGGTCGAAGCGCACCTCCTGCACACCGTCAACTCTATACACAACACCCCGCTCCGCTGTAATGTGATTCGCATGGAGATCGGGGTCGGGCTCCCCAACACCACTCCCGGCGCGACCGGAGCACTGCTCACGGACTGTGCGCGCCGCGCTGACGCGGGTCCGTTCGGGTCGCTGGCCGTGCTGGACCGCCTCGTCTACGACAGCGTGGAGCCGTTCGCCGCGCTGTCCGCCGCCACGAGTGTCACCAATCGCATCCAGCTCGCGACGATGATCGCCATCGGGCCGCTGCGCCCCGGCGCGTTGCTGGCCAAGCAGGCCGAGGCGGTGCACCGGCTCGCGGACGGCCGCTTCACCCTCGGCATCGGCATCGGCGCCCGCCGCGACGACTACACGGCGGCAGGCGCCGACCATCGACGTCGGGGCGCGCTGCTGTCGGAACAACTCGCCCACCTGCGCGGCACCGACTACCCCGGCGAGATCCTGGTCGGCGGCAACAGCGGACCCGCGTTCGCGCGCATGGCCCGCTACGCCGACGGCTACGCGCACGGCGGCGGCCCGCCCCGGGCGTTCGCGTCGGCGGCGACCAAGGCGCACGCGGCGTGGCGGGACCTCGGCAGGCCCGGCGCGCCACGGCTGTGGGCGCAGGGCTACTTCGCGCTCGGCGACGACGACGTCGTCCAAGCGGGCTGCGACTACCTGCGCGACTACTACGCCTTCACCGGCCCGTTCGCGGAGACCATCGCCTCGGCGAACCTCACCACCGGCAGGGCGATCAAGGACTTCGTGCGCGGCTACGCGGCCGAGGGCTGCGAGATGCTTGTCCTGCTCCCCACGGTGTCCGATGTGGACCAGATCGACCGACTGGCCGAGGTGATCGGATGAAGGTCACCATCATCGGCGCCGGACCATCGGGCCTCTACCTGGGCATCCTGCTGGCGAAAGCCGAGCAGCCGCACGAAGTCACCGTGCTGGAACGCAACCCGGCCGACGCGACGTTCGGCTGGGGCGTCGTGTTCTCCGACGAAACCCTCGGCGCGCTGCGTGACGCCGACTACCCCAGCTACCTCGACATCACCGACACGTTCGCCCGCTGGGACGCCATCGACATCTCCTACCGGGACACCGTGCTGCGCTCGCGCGGGCACGCCTTCTCCGCCATCGCCCGCAAGCAACTGCTGGCGATCCTGCAACGCAGGGCGGCCGAACTGGGTGTCGTCCAGCGCTTCGGTCAGGAGATAGCCGGCCCTGAGGACATCGCGGCGCTGTGCGCGGACACCGATCTGCTGGTCGGCGCGGACGGCGTGCGCAGCGTGGTGCGCGAGGCGGCGACCGAGACGTTCCGGCCCACGATCACCCCGCAGGGTGGCACCTATATCTGGTACGGCACCGACCTCGTCTTCGACGCGTTCCGGTTCATCTTCGCCGAGTCCGAGCACGGGCTGTTCCAGGTGCACGGCTACCCGTTCGACGAGCACGCCAGCACGTTCATCGTGGAGTGCCCGGAGACGACGTGGCGCAAGGCAGGGTTGGACGAGATGTCCGAAGCGGACAGCATCGCGTTCTGCGAGGAACTGTTCGCGGACGAACTCGGCGGGCACCGGCTGATGTCCAACAAATCGACGTGGCTGCGGTTTCCGCTGGTGCGCAACGGGTCGTGGCACGCCCGCGTCGCCGACACGCCGGTGGTGCTGGTCGGCGACGCCGCCCACACCGCGCACTTCACCATCGGCTCCGGCACCAAGCTCGCCATGGAGGACGCCATCGCCCTCGGCGCCGCGTTCGTCCGCCACGGCAGCGACAACCCGGCCGCGGCGCTCGTGCACTACGAACGCGAGCGCAAACCCATCGTGGAGCGCTTCCAGCAGGCGGCGACCGACTCCGCGGAGTACTTCTCCCGCGTGCACGAGCACACTCACCTCGCGCCGCCGCAGTTCGCGTTCAACCTGCTCACACGCAGCGGCCGAATCAGCCACGCCAACCTCGCGCAGCGGGATGCCGACTTCGTGCGCGGCGTCGACGTCTGGTTCGCCACCGATCAGGCCGAGCACGCCATCGCACCACCACCCGCGTTCACCCCGCTCGCCCTGCGCGGGCTGCGGCTCGCCAACCGCATGGTCGGCGGAGTGCCGCGCGACGCCGGACTCGTGCTGACGCCGCTGACGGCCGTGTCGCCCGGTGGCAGGGTCAGCCCCGACTCCCCCACCCTGTGCGCGGACACCGACGTGGCGCGGCTGCGCGCGGCCGTCGCCGACGCACACGCCCACGGCAGCGCGCTCGGCGTGTTGCTGGGCCACGCCGGACGTCGAGGTGCCACCCGGCCACCGGAGCGCGGCGTCGACATCCCACTGCCTGACGACGAGGCGTGGCCGCTGCTGGCGCCGTCGCCGTTGTCGTTCGGGCCGGGTAGCCAGACCCCGCGCGCCATGACCGACGACGACCTCGCCGAGGTGCGGGACGCCTTCGTCGCCGCGGCGAAGTGGGCGGTCGAGGCGGGCTGCGGGCTGGTGGCGCTGGACTGCGGCTACGGCTACCTGCTGGCGAGCTTCCTGTCGCCGTTGACCAACCACCGCACCGACGACTACGGCGGCACGGCCGAGAACCGGCTGCGCTTCCCGCTCGAGGTGGCGGAGGCGGTGCGGGCGGCGCTGCCGGACGACTGCCCGCTCGGCGTGCGGCTGACCGTCACGGACTGGGCGCGCGGCGGGCTCACCCCGGAGGACGGCGTCACGGCGGCGCGGGCGTTCGCCGAAATGGGTGTCGATCTGGTGCACGTCGTGGCAGGCCAGACGGTCGCGGAGAGCACGCCGGAGTACCGGCGCGGGTTCCTCAGCACACTCAGCGACCGGGTGCGCAACGGCGCGCGGGTGCCGACACTGGTGGGTGGGCACCTGACCACGGTGGACGCGGTCAACACCGTGCTCGCCGCTGGCCGCGCCGACCTCTGCGTCGCGGAGTTCCTGCGCACCCCGGCGGCGCTGACGGCAGGGAGGGCGGCATGACCGGCACCGGATCACCGCGATCGGGCGCGCCAGGCACGCCGACCCGCCCCACGTACTTCGCCGATCTGACCTCCCCGGAGATCGCCGCGCTGCGGCAGTCCTCACGCACCCCGGTGTTGCTGCTGCCGCTGGGCGCGGTGGAGCCGCACGGCCCGCACGCTCCACTCACGACAGATCAGCTCATCTCGACCGGCATGTGCGAGCGCGCCGCCGTGGACCTCGCGGACGACCCCAAGGTGCGAGTGCTGCTCCTGCCGCCACTCCCCTACGGCGTCACCCGCTACGCCGCCGGGTTCGCGGGCGCGGTCGGCGTCAGCGAGGACACGCTGCACGCGGTGCTCGTGGACGTCTGCGGGTCGCTGATCGACCAGGGGCTGCGCTGGCTTGTCCTGGTCAACAACCACTTCGAGCCGGAACAGGTCGCCACTGTGCGCCGGGCGGTGGCGACCATCCAGCAGGAGCACGGCGTCACCGTCGGCCACCTCGACCTGGTGCGCAGGCGCAACGCCGAACGGCTGACCGAGGAGTTCCGCGCCGGGTCGTGTCACGCGGGCCGGTACGAGACGTCCTTGGTGCTGGCGGAGCGTCCCGGCCTGGTCGACGTCGAGCGGATGCGCGCCCTGCCCGCGAACCCGGTCGACATGCCCGCCGCGATGGCGCGCGGCCAGCGGGACTTCACCGCGATGGGCATGCCCGACGCCTACTGCGGCGCGCCCGCCGACGCCACCGCCGCCGAGGGCGCGGCGACGTTCGACACCCTGGCCGGAATGCTTGTCGAAACGATCCGCGCGCTGGTCAGGGAGTGATGCCGGTGACCGCCAAGTTCAACATCGCCAGCTACTTCGTGGACCGGCACGTCATCGAGGGCACCGGCGAGCGCCCCGCACTGATCCACGACGACACCACCACGAGCTACGCCAAGCTGGCCGGGCTGGTCAACCGCGCCGGGAACGTGCTGCTCGACCTCGGCGTCGCGCGTGGCGATCGGGTGCTGCTGATCCTTTCGGACAGCGTGGAGTTCGTGGCCTGCTGGTACGCGGCGCAGAAGATCGGCGCGATCACCGCCGAGGCGTACACGTTCCTGCCCGCCAAGGACTACGCGCACTTCCTCAGCTACACCGAGGCGGACGTCGTCATCGTGGACACCGTCGCGCTCGACGCCGTCCGGGAGGCGTGCGCGCTGGGCCGGACGCCGAAGCACCTGCTCGTGTTCGGTGCGGACGACGCCGAGCTGCGCGCGGGCGACGGCGCGCACGGGCTGCCGTTGTCGACCGCGCTGGCGCAGGCGTCCGACCAGCTCGACCCGGCACCGACCACAGTGGACGACGTCGCGATCTGGAAGTTCACCACGGGCAGCACCGGCACGCCCAAGGCATGCGTGCACACCGTGGGCGCGCCGCTGGCCAGCTACGAGACGTATGCCCAGTCGGTGTTGGGCATCCGGGACGCCGACCGGGTGATCGCGGTGCCGAAGCTGTTCTTCGGCTACGCCCGCGACCTGGTGGCGCTGTACCCGTTCGCGGTGGGCGCGGCGGGCGTGATCTTCGGTGAGCGCAGCACGCCGGAGCTGCTGTTCGAGCTGACCCGGCGGCATCGGGCGACGATCCTGGTGAACGTGCCGACGATGATGTCCGCGATGCTTGCCAGCCCCGCGCTGGTCGACGCCGACCTGAGTTCGCTGCGGTTGTGCACCTCGGCGGGCGAGGCGTTGCCCGCCGACCTGTTGCGCGCCTGGCAGGAACGCATCGGCGTGGACGTCATCGACGGCGTCGGGTCGTCGGAGGCGTATCACATCTACCTCTCGCAGCGTCCCGGCGAGGCCACACCTGGCGACGTCGGCACGCCGGTGCCCGGTTACCGCGCCCGGGTCGTGGACGACGACGGCAACGAGGTGCCCACCGGCAACGTCGGCGTGCTGGAGGTCAGCGGACCCACGATCGCGCGGGAGTATTACCGCGATCCGGTGAAGTCCGCTCACACCTTTCGGGGTGACACCGTGCACACCGGCGACCTGTTCAGCGTGGACGAGCGCGGCCACTACCACCATCACGGCCGCGCGGACGACCTGCTCAAAGTCGGCGGCATCTGGGTCGCGCCGAGCGAGATCGAGCACTGCCTGATCGGCCACCCTGACGTCGTGGAGTGCGGCGTCATCGGCCACACCGAGGCCGGGCTGGTGCGCCCGCGCGCGTATGTGGTGCTGCGGGAGGGCGCGGCGACGACCGAGGACGAGCTGATCTCCTACGCCCAGGAACGACTGGCCGGTCACAAGCGGCCCCGCGACGTCCGGTTCGTCGCGGAGTTGCCGCGCACCAGCAACGGCAAGCTCGACCGTCGTGCCCTCCGTGCTCGCGAGGAGACGTCGTGACGGGCCGGGTCGTGGTGGTCACCGGCGGCGGCAAGGGCATCGGCGCGGCCGTGGCGCAGCGGTTCACCGAGGCGGGTGACCGGGTGTTCGCCGCGACGCATGCCGACTGCGACGTCACCGACGAGGCCGCCGTCGCGGAGTACTTCGCCCATATCGGGGACGTCGACGTGCTGGTGAACAACGCGGGCGTGTCCGCGAGCGCCCCGGTGGAGCGGACCACGTTGGATCAGTGGGAGGCGCAGCTCGACGTCAACGCGACGGGTGCGTTCCTGTGCACTCGCGCGGTGCTGCCAGGGATGCGGGAGCGCGGCACCGGGCGGATCGTCACGGTGGCGTCGACGGCCGCGCTGACCGGCACCCGCTACACGGCGGGTTACACCGCGTCGAAGCACGCCTCGGTCGGTCTGATGCGGACAGTCGCGGCGGAGATCGGTGGGACGGGTGTCACCGCCAACGCGGTGTGTCCCACGTTCGTGCGCACCGAGATGACCACCCGATCAGTCGAACGGATCACGGCGACAACCGGCCGCAGCGAAACCGACGCGACCGCGTTGCTGGCGAAGGCGAGCCCGTTGGGACGGCTGCTGGAGCCTGCTGAGGTGGCGTTCGCGGTCAGTTTCCTCGCCGCCCCCGAGGCGGCGGCGATCAACGGCCAGGCCCTGGTACTGGATGGAGGAGGAATCAGTGTCAGCTGAGCGAACCGGACCGTTCCGGGCATCGGCGGGGTTCACCGACCGCTGGGAGCACTTCGACGTCGCCGTCGCCGACGGCGTGGCGACGGTGACGTTCACCCGACCGGACAAACTCAATGCGCTCACGTTCGACGTCTACGCCGACCTGCGGGACCTGCTCACCGAGCTGCCGCACCGGGGTGACGCGAAGGTCGTGGTGCTCACCGGGCAGGGCAAGGGCTTCTGCTCCGGCGGCGACGTCGAGGAGATCATCGGCGTGCTGCAGGAGCTGCCCGCGAAGCAGTTGCTGGAGTTCACCCGGATGACGGGCGCGGTCGTGCGAGCGCTGCGGGAGTGCCCGCTGCCGGTGATCGCCTCGATCAACGGCGTGGCGGCGGGCGCGGGCTCGGTGATCGCGCTGGCCTGCGACTTCCGGCTGCTGGGGACGTCGGCGAAGTTCGCGTTCCTGTTCACCAAGGTCGGCCTGGCCGGGGCCGACATGGGCTCGGCGTATCTACTCCCCCGGCTCGTCGGACTCGGCCGGGCGACCGAGCTGCTGATGTTGGGTGACACCGTGCGCGCGGAACAAGCCGAGCGCATCGGGCTAGCCACGCAGGTCGTCGAGGACACCGACCTGTTCGCGACGACCACGGCGCTCGCCCGGCGGCTGGCGGACGGCCCGGCGTTCGCGTACTCGGCGACGAAGGTGCTGTTGAGCCGGGAGCTGGACATGGACCTGCCCGGCGCGCTTGAGCTGGAGGCTATGACGCAGGCGTTGCTGATGACCAGCGACGACCATCGGGAGTTCTACCGGGCATGGCAGCAGGGCCGGAATCCACAGTGGACGGGAGCGTGATGACGTCGCACCGGATCGTCACCGCGGAGGGTCTTGCGCGGCCCGCTGGGTTCGCGCACGCCGTCGTCGCCGCGCCCGGCACACCGGTCTACCTGGGCGGACAGACCGCGCAGGGCCCGGACGGGTCCATTGTGGGCGAGACGATGCTTGAGCAGTTCGACGTCGCGGCGGGCAACGTCGTCACGGCACTCCATGCGGCGGGCGGAGCGCCGCGCGACCTGGTGCAGTTACTGATCTACGTCACCGACGTCGCGGCGTACCAGGCGTCGCTGGGCGCGATCGGCACGCTGTACCGCAAGCACTTCGGCCGCCACTTCCCCGCGATCGCGCTGTTCGGCGTGGCGGAGCTGTTCGACGCCGACGCGATGATCGAGCTGCTGGGCACCGCCGTGCTCCCGGAGAAGTCATGACACTCACCGACGCGCAACAGGCGTTGCGGGACGTGGCCGAGGCGAAGGCGAAGAACCACCTCGCGCCGTTGGCGGGCGCCGCGCCGGCGGGTGCGATCAACCACCGGGTGCTGACGGCGTTGGCCGCGCAGGGGCTGCTGGGCAGGGTGTTCCGGCAGGGCGACGGCTTCGAGCGGGTGTCCGCGATGGACCTGTGCCTGCTGCGGGAGGGGTTGGCACGGTACTGCACCGAAGCGGAGACGACGCTGGCGTTGCAGGGGCTCGGGGCGTATCCGATCCTGCTGGCGGGCAGTGACGACGTCGTCCAGCGCTGGATTCCGCCGGTCGCGGCGGGCGAGATCGCGGCCGGGTTCGCGCTCACGGAACCGGACGCCGGGTCCGACGTCGCCGCGTTGTCGCTCGCCGCCGAGGCGGACGGCGACGGGTTCCGGCTCACCGGCGAGAAGTCGTACATCTCCAACGCACCACACGCCGGGGTGTACTCGGTGTTTGCCCGCACGGGACCGGGCGCTGGCGCGCGGGGCATCACGGCGTTCGCGGTGCCGGGCGACGCCGAGGGGTTTGTCCGGGGAGTCGATCCGCCTGGTGTCGCCGCATCCGATCGGCAGGCTGCGCTTCGACGGCGTGTACGTGCCCTCGGCTTGTCGTTTAACCTGCGGCTTGCTTGTTGTTGCTTGTCGTCGTGGCCGTTGTGATCCTTTTGCCCACGTCGTGACGGGTCACGCGATGCCTGTTGCGGGATCCTGGTGGGCGTCCTGGTCCGGGTCGGGAGGGTTTCGG
>WHTY01000151.1 GCA_009377475.1 Actinophytocola sp. | reverse complement strand
GCACTACCTGCGGCCGGAGACCGCGCAGGGCATCTTCGTGAACTTCTCCAACGTGCTGACGTCGTCGCGCAAGAAGCCGCCGTTCGGCATCGGCCAGATCGGCAAGTCGTTCCGCAACGAGATCACGCCGGGCAACTTCATTTTCCGTACCCGCGAGTTCGAGCAGATGGAGATGGAGTTCTTCGTCGAGCCGGGCGAGGACGAGACCTGGCACCAGTACTGGATCGACGAGCGCACGAAGTGGTACACCGACCTCGGCATCGCCAAGGACAACCTGCGCCACTACGAGCACCCGAAGGAAAAGCTGTCGCACTACTCGAAGCGCACCGTCGACGTCGAGTACCGCTTCCAGTTCTCATCGGGCCAGGAATGGGGCGAGCTGGAGGGCATCGCCAACCGCACCGACTTCGACCTCACGACGCACTCCAACCACTCCGGCGTTGATCTGTCCTATTTCGACCAGTCGACCGGGGAGCGGTACCGGCCGTTCGTGATCGAGCCGGCAGCCGGTGTCGGACGTCCGATGATGGCGTTCCTGCTCGACGCCTACACCGAGGACGAGGCCCCCAACGCCAAGGGCGGTGTCGACAAGCGCGTCGTGCTCAAGCTGGACCGCAGGCTCGCGCCGGTGAAGGTCGCGGTGCTGCCGCTGTCGCGCAACGCCGACCTCTCGCCGAAGGCACGCGACGTCGCGACCACGCTGCGCAAGAACTGGAACGTCGACTTCGACGACTCCGGCGCGATCGGCCGCCGCTACCGCCGTCAGGACGAGATCGGCACGCCGTTCTGCGTCACGATCGACTTCGACTCGTTGGACGACCACGCCGTCACGGTGCGCGAGCGGGACACGATGAGCCAGGAGCGAGTCGGGATCGACCAGTTGGAGGGCTACCTCGCCGCGCGGCTCGTCGGCTGCTGATCCGGACGGACGACCCCGCTACGCCGCCCGATCGTGGTACGGGAAGATGGCGTGGTGATGTCTCAGGCGAGGCCGGTCGGGGCCCGGCGGTGGTGGCTGCGCGCCGTGGTTGGCGGCATCCTTGTCGGTTTGGTACTCGTTACGGGCACGGCGTTCCGGATCTGGCAGGTGGCGCGCGTCGATGACCGTTCGCCCGCGGATCTGATCGTGGTGCTCGGCGCCGCACAGTACAACGGCACGCCGTCGGACATCTTCCGCTGGCGCCTGGAGCACGCGCGGGAGCTGTATCAGAAGGGCGTCGCGAAGCACATCGTAACTACCGGGGGTAGCCGGGACGGCGACGCGTTCACCGAGGCGGAGGCCGGGGCGCGGTGGTTGGAGCGGCACGGCGTGCCCAAGTCGGCGACGATCGCGATTGGGGAGGGCTCGGACACACTCGGCAGCATCGAGGCGGTCGGCGTCGAGGCCCGCGAGCGCGGGCTGGAATCGGCGGTGGTGGTGAGCGATCCGTGGCACTCGCTGCGGGCGCGGACCATGGCGAAGGACGCCGGGCTGGACGCCTGGACGTCGCCGACGCGCAGCGGTCCCGCCGTGATGACCCGCGAGACGCAGTTGCGCTACATCTGGCGGGAGACGAAGGCGCTGCTGTACTACCGCGTCGCCCGCGCGTCCGCCGACGAGGCGGGCTCGACCGGGCTGGGGTGAGGTCTCCGGCGTTGTCCGGCCGTTGTGTTGGACTCGGCACGGTCGCCGGTTCTGCGTAGCCTTGGTGCGGTGAGCTACACCGAGCATGACCGCGAGCGGGTGATCGCTGAGCCCGCCAAGCACACGCGCGGCGTCGGCGACGACCGGTCGCCGTTCGCACGCGACCGCGCGCGGGTGCTGCACTCGGCCGCGCTGCGCAGGCTCGCGGGGAAGACGCAGGTTGTCGGGCCGGGGGAGGGCACCGAGGTGTCCGGTGTGCCGCGCACCCGGCTCACCCATTCGTTGGAAGTCGCGCAGATCGGCCGCAACATCGCGGAGTCGCTTGGCGCGGACGCCGACCTGGTCGACACCGCAGGGCTCGCGCACGACATCGGGCATCCGCCGTTCGGTCACAACGGCGAGAAGGCGCTGGACGAGCAGGCGCAGGACTGCGGCGGCTACGAGGGCAACGCGCAGACGTTGCGCATCCTGACGCGGCTGGAGCCGAAGGCGAGTTCGGACGGGGTTGCGAGCGGGCTGAACCTCACCCGGGCGTGTCTGGACGCCACCACGAAGTACCCGTGGGAGCGCAGCGCGGGCACGGTGAAGTTCGGCGCGTACGACGACGACCTGCCGGTGTTCCGCTGGATGCGCGACGGCGCGCCGGACGGCGAGATGTGTCTGGAAGCCAGCATCATGGACTGGTCGGACGACGTCGCCTACTCGGTGCACGACGTCGAGGACGGCGTGCTGTCCGGGCGCATCTCCCTGCACGTGCTCACTGACGCCACCGAGCGGGCGGCGTTGGCCGAGCTCGCCGCGAAGCATTTCTCGCCGCTGGCGGTGTCGACGTTGGAGGCCGCCGCGCAGGAACTGCTTGCGGTGCCCGCTGTCGCGGAGTTGGCGGTGCCGGACTACGACTTCTCGCTCGGTGCTTTGGTCGCGTTGAAGCGGCTGACCAGCGAGTTGGTCGGGCGGTTTGCGACGGCGGCCGTCACCGAGACGCAGTCGCGGTACGGCGAAGGGCCGCTGACACGGTACGCGGCGCGGCTCGTCGTCCCGGATCGGGTGGCTGCGGAGGTCGCGCTGCTCAAGGCGCTCGCGCTGCGGTACGTGATGAGCGACCGGCGCAGGCTCGCGGTGCAGGAAGGGCAGCGGCAGTTGCTCGCGGAGCTGGTCGAGGTGCTGGTGCGGCGTGCGCCGGATGCGTTGGATCGGTCGCTGCAACCCGCGTGGCACGCGGCGGTTGACGACGCCGGGCGCACCCGCGTCGTGATCGACCAGGTGGCGTCGCTGACCGACGCGCAAGCCGTCGCGTGGCACGCCTGGCACACTGGTCGGCATGGCTGAGGCCGACATGGTTGAGGGAACTGCGCAGCGGCAGCACTTGCGGTTCAGCCTGGCGCTGCACCGGGGGCTCGCCTCGGGTGGCGGGACGACGTGCTTCTCGCCGTACTCGGTGGCCAGCGCGCTCGGGTTGGCCTATCAGGCGGCACGCGCCAGCACGGCCGACGAGCTGCGCGCACTGCTCAGCCCGGACGAGCCGGACATCACCAAGCAGGTCGAACTGCTCGCGGACGCGGCGACGCTGGATGGCGCGTTTGACGGCGAGGAGCCGGTGCTCGCGGTGTCCAACACGCTGTGGGCGTGGGACCAGTTGCCGCTGAACGACGACTTCGGCGCGGATCTGGCTGGCTGGCCGGGGGCTCGGCTGGCGAGTGCGCCGTTCGTGGCCGACCCGGAGGGCGCGCGGCAAGCCATCAACGCCGACGTCGCGGAGACCACCCGCGACCTGATCACCGAGCTTGTCCCGGCGGGCGCGGTCACGGTGGACACCGTGGCGAGCCTGGTCAACGCGCTGTACCTGAAGGCGGCATGGCGCAACCCGTTCGCCGCAGCGCAGACCACCGATGGGATGTTCCACACGCCGGGCGGCGACCGGACGGTGCCGATGATGCGGCAGGTGGAGCAGCTCGGGTACGCGGAGGTCGACGGCTGGCGTGCGGCGGTGCTGCCCGCGACGGGCGGCGTGCAGGCGGTGGTACTGCTGCCGGACGTCGACGCGGCTGCCGGTGCCGATGCGGATGCCGACCTGGCCACCGCTGAGGCCACATTGGATGCCGACACCCTGGCCGGACTGCTCGACGGGGTGCGCACCCGCCGAGTGTCGCTGCGCATGCCGCACGTCGACGTCGGGATGAACGTGTCGCTGACGAGGGCGCTTGGCGAACTCGGGGTGTCGACGCTGTTCACACCCACTGCCGATCTGAGTGGGCTGTCGTCCGATTCCAGGTTGATGGTGTCCGACGCGCTGCACGAGTCCGTGCTGAAGATCGACGAGGACGGCCTTGAGGGCGCCGCCGCTACGGCGATGATGATCCGCTTGACCTCGGCCGACGTGTCGGAACCGGTGTCGTTCGTCGTCGATCGGCCGTTCCTGCTGCTCATCCGCCACGCCAGCACCGGCGCGGTCTACTTCCTCGCGCGCGTAACCGACCCATCCTGACGGCGTTGTGTCCGACGCTCGTGCCGTTGTGTCCGACACCCAGGACGCTGTGTCATGCAGTCCCGACGCCGTGTTCGTCGTTCAGTCCTGCGGGCTTGATATGGGCGCGGCTCATGGCCATCGAGCAGTGCGGTATTTGGCCAATGAATTGCGCGGCTTCCGTCCCCTTCGAGTTCACGCTCGACTCACAACCCGGCCCGTGTGAGGCGGTCGAGAAGGCTGGGTTTGCGCGCGTGCTCTTGCCGGAGGGCTCCGCTACGTCGAGCGAATTCGCCTGTGCGTGCTTCACGTTCGGCGAGTGCCTGTAACTCAGTGAGCAGCGCGACGGCGGCGTCGTACTCCGCAGGTTTGCGGGTGGTGATCATCGCATCGACGCGGGACCAGGCGCCCTCTTCGTCACGGGCCAACTCGTCCAGCCGACGTTCGCGAGCAAGGGCGCGTTGCTCCTCAAGTCGCGCTTCCTCCTCGGCACGCCGGGCTCTTTCCCGGCGCACGCGTTCGGCACGTCGCCGCGCTGCCGCGTCCAGGAAACCGCCCACGCTGCGCGGGGAGGCTCCGTGGTCCGCACTCGCCGCTGTGTCACCGCGGAATCGACGTAGCATCTCCATTCGCACGGCGGAGGGCTGCTCCAGGATGACACGCACGAGGAGCGACTCCTTCTCCTTCGGGGCCAGATGCTTGACCCAGTTGGCCAGCTGCCTGCGGTCATAAGCGGTTTCGTTGAGTGGTGGACTAGCCTCAGCAGCGACCGCGAGCAACTCGTCATCGAGCCGGAGGAAGCCGGCCAGCTCCTGCTGCGCTGCGGTGAGCGTGCTTAGTCCTGGTGGTACGGGTGGTTCGAGTTCTTCGTCCTCGATGCGGTCAAAGACATATTCGTCGCGTTCCCAGGTGCCGTAGCCAGCCAACCATGCCAGATAGAGCGGGCGTCGGTCACCGGCGGTGAGTTCAGCGCGGACGCCGACGATCGCACCGAGTGACCCGTGCGGCTCGTAATCCCAGTCATCGGGATCATCCTCGCTGGTCAGCGCGAGTACGAGAAACTCACCCGCGGTCCAGGCATCGACGTATTCGCCGACGCAGTAGCGTTCGACGTCCGCGAGGCCGACAACGCTCCGCGGTAGACGCAGCATGATCTGGCGCGTGCCCCAGTTGGCTAGATACAGGTGCGCGTCGTAGTAGCGTTCGACCATCTGGCGCGGATCGCCACGGAAGTTGCCCCAGTGATACTCGTTCACAAAACTGGTGGCAGTGATTCGCGCACGCGTGGATAACGATCGCACCTCGTCCTGCGCTCGCGCGTCGAGCGGCTGGTCGATCGCAAGGAATTCGTAGTACTGGTATTCGCTCATTGCCCGTCTCTTACCGACACCATCACTGCTTCTCGTTGAGATCGACGCAGACGCGATTTCACCCTGGTCGAGCGACAGTCCCGCCACGCGCCTGTCACGGACGGCAACATACCGGCCGCCATCGTGGCGCCCCGAGGTGAGTGAGCGTGCGCGTTCCCCGCGTTACGGTAGCGGGGTGAGTGACGGGGCCACGCTGGTTGACGAGCTGGCGGCACTGCGGGCACAGGTCGCGCGCTTGAAGGCAGAGAACGCTCGGCTGGCGCGGCTGCTTGAGCTGCGGCCAGGTGACCGTGTGCCGCCGGGACCGACGCAGACCGGCATTTTCGACGCCCAGCCTGGTTCGGTACATGCGGCGTCCCCAGCGGGCGAGAAAGTGGCATTCTTTGGCTCCTTGTTCGCGGCGCGGACCGACGTGTACGCGACGCGTTGGGAGAACAGGCGAACGGGCCGGTCGGGGTGGCTGCCCGTAGTCCGGGGTGGATGGCGCAAAGGCGTGCGTCATGAAGATCGGGAGTATCTGCCGCTCACCGAGGAGGTGCTGACCGCTCACCTGACCGGAGACATCCACCTCGGCTTGTATCCGTTGCTCGACGGGGACCGATGTTCGTGGTTGGCGGCGGATTTCGACGGTGATGCCGCCATGTTGGATGCGTTGGCGTATCTGAAGGCAGCCAGGGCGTCAGGAGCACCGGGAGCGTTGGAGGTGTCCAGATCAGGGGTCGGTGCCCACGTGTGGGTCTTCTTCACCGAACCGGTCCCAGCCGAGACCGCGCGCAAGCTGGGCACCGGGCTATTGCGGGAGGCGATGGCGTTGCGTGGCCGGATGGATCTGGCCAGCTACGACCGGCTGTTCCCCTCGCAAGACGTACTGCCGACCGGCGGTGTGGGAAACCTGATAGCCGCGCCGTTGCATGGCCGCTCCCGAGCGGACGGAGCGACGGTGTTCTTGGACACCGCCACGTTGGAGCCGCACAGCGATCAGTGGGCTTACCTGTCAACGCTGCCACGGATCACTCCTCGTGAGGTGTCCCGGCTCGCCAACCGCGCGGGGGCGGTGACTGTCGGCATGGGTGTGGATCGCATCGGAACGCCGTCGTCCACCCGAACACGCCCGGCGCTGCCTGCGGTGCTGACCGCCCGGCTGGCTGCGGGTGTGCGCCTGGAGAGCGGTGAGCTGACTCCGGCGTTGTTGGCCACGTTGAAACACGCGGCATCGATGTCCAATCCACTCTTCTACGAGCGGCAACGCATGCGGTTGTCCACGTGGGACGTGCCCCGGTTCCTTCGCAGCTATGACGAAACGTTCGACAGCGGACTGATCCTGCCGCGAGGACTGGTGGACACCGTGCGCTCGTTAGTCGAACGGGCTGGCTCCCGACTGGACATCATCGACGAGCGCGCCTCAGGTAGTCCGCATGAGTTCACGTTGAGCGCCGACTTGTCTGAGGAGCAGCGGGACGCGGTCGCTGCCATGGGTGAGCACGAACAGGGCGTGCTGGTGGCGCCACCGGGATCGGGTAAGACGGTGATCGCGACCGCGCTTATCGCCGCGCACCGAACCTCCACTCTCGTGCTGGTGGATCGCAAGACGTTAGCCGACCAATGGCGCCAACGGCTCGCAGACCTTATCGACGTCAAGACTGGCCAGCTCGGCGGCGGCCGCCGCAAGACCCGAGGCGTGATCGATATCGCGATGCTGCAAACCCTCGCGCGCCGCGACGACGTCGTCGACCTCACCAGTGGGTATGGGCTGGTGGTTGTCGACGAGTGCCATCATGTTCCTGCCGCTGCCTACGAGCACGTGATCAAACAGATCCCCGCACGCCGCTGGCTTGGCCTGACCGCGACCCCGTACCGGCGGGACAAGCTGGACGATCTGATCATGCTGCAGACCGGACCGATCCGCCACACCATCACCCAGGGCAGAGCTCTCAGCGAGCAGGACGATCAGGTGCGGCTGGACTTGGCCACTGGCGAGGAGCGGTATCCGCGGCCCACGCCGGTCCTGCGCGTGCACGAAACCACGTTCTGCTACTCCGGTGACATCGCACCGTCGGAGCCGGGCGGCATGGCCGCCGTTTATCGCGAGCTCATCGCCGATCAGGGTCGCCTCGACCAGGTCGTGTCGGATGTGGTCGGGGCTCTGGAACGCGGACGACACTGCATGCTGTTGACGCAGTGGCGAGAACACGTCGAGGACTTCGACCGAACATTACGTGACCATGGCTACACTCCGGTCGTGCTGCGGGGCGGCATGGGCGCCAAGGCGCGCGCCGCTGCGCTGGAGCGGCTCAACCCCGACGTCGAAGGCGTCCCGCTGCTGGTCATCGCGACCGTGCAGTACGTGGGGGAGGGATTCGACTGCCCAGCCCTGGACACGCTGTGCCTCGCCGCGCCGATCGCGTCCAAAGGGCGGCTCGTCCAATGTGTGGGTCGAGTCTTACGTCGTCATCCGGGTAAGACGACTGCCGAAGTTCACGACTACCACGACACGTTCACCGGGGTCCTTGCGTCATCCCTGGCGAAACGCGCCCCCGGCTACGTCAGCCTTGGCTTCTCTGATCCCCGACAGCGTGGCTAGGCTCGCTGTGAAGCGACGTGACGTCGCCGCCCTGCTGTTGGTCAGCAAAGCCGGGATTCTGTGATCCGTTCAGTCGAAAAGGTCCTCCGCTGTATCGACGTGGACCGCGCGGGTGAGCCACTCGGTGAGCTGCTCGTGGTCGGTGCAGGAACGGACGCGGTCACGCACGCTGTCGGAGACGGCGATGCTGCGTGCGGTCAGCACACGCAACACGGAGTCGGCTGCCTCTGCCGCACGTCCCTGTTCGACGAACTGCTGCGTGAAGGCGCTGCTGTAGATAGGGGTCCTTGTCGCCAAGAGTTCCTCCAGGTGTTTCTGCGCTGCGGCGGGCAGCAGCGCGAGAACGTGTTCAGTGTAGTCAACGGCGGTCTCTGGATCGAGTGCTTCGAGACCGCGGGCCAGTGCTTCAACCACCTTTTCGACCGGATGTGCCAACGCCAACAGCACCGCCAACTCCGGATCGTCGAAGGCCCTGGCTGGGTCGTCGATGATCGGGATCGCATCCGGGTCGGCGACCAACGGCGTCAGTACGAAGCCGGGGTGTCCGAGTGCGATCGGCTGTGCGCACCATCCTGCCACGTCCTGGTCCGGGCACAACACGAGTAGCACGACGTCGCAGTGCAGACGTGCTCGTAACGCCGCGACGTACATCGGCCACGACCAGCGTTTTCGTCTGTCGCGACCCCGTTGGATCTCGACAACGACAGCCAGCACCGATGCTCCGTTCCGGTCCTCGCGGTCGCGAAACACGACCACTGCGTCAGCGCGGAATTCCACGGGCGTGATCTCGGGCAGCTCGGCTGACTCCAGGCACGCGCGGGCGTGCTGGGGCACCCGCACGCCGAATTCGGCCAGAAGTTCCGCGGCCAACGCAGGCCGGTTGTGAAAGAGAGACACGAGCGTCTCGTGTTCGAGCGACGGCACGTCGAACCCCCATCGAAACGTGGACAGCACCAAGAGAAGGTGCCGCCACGTCTCTCCCCCGGCGGCTCAATCGATGACAGCCACTATAACGACCACCACCGACAAAGTCCGCGCCTCTCCGTGTACCGCGCTGTCACACCTGAGCGCGCCGTCTCGTCGTAGCAGTGACAGACACCGACGAGAGACAAGGAGTGCGCCATGCCGCGCATCCCCGCAGTGGCCACGACCGACGCAAGCTGGCTGACCAAGCTCAGCTACCGCTACGCGCGCAAGCGGTTCGGCGCGGTGCCGGAGCCCATCGCCGTCGCGGCCCACCACCGCAAGCTGATGTTCGCGGGCAACGTCCACGAGCTGCTGGTGCAGCGGGCCAGCACGGTGCTACCGGCGAATGTCCGCGACCTCGCCGTTTACCGGGCGGCCGTGCGGCTCGGGTGCGAGTGGTGCATCGACTTCGGCACCATGCTCCAGCGTCACCAGGGCCTCGACATCGACCGGCTCAAACACATCGACGACTACGCCGGCTCGCCGCTCTACACCCGTGCCGAGCGGCTGGCCATCGCCTATGCCGACGCGATGACGTCGACACCGAGCGGCGTGACGGACGAGCAGGTCGCCGAGCTGGAAGCCGAGTTCGGGCGGGACGGCGTCATGGAGCTGACCTACCACATTGGACTGGAGAACATGCGCGGCCGGGTCAACAGCGCACTCGGCATCGTGGAGCAGGGCTTCACGTCCGGCGAGGCGTGCCGCGTCCCGCAGCCCTGAGCCTCGATCCACCGCCCGGGTTGCGATCGGGAGCGTGTCGTGACAGCAGAAGTGCCCTTTGAGCTGGGAAAATGAGAGTTGCTGACGCTCTCATCCCTACGCTCGAAAGGGCACCTCGTAGATGCGATTGTT
>WHTY01000047.1 GCA_009377475.1 Actinophytocola sp. | reverse complement strand
GGCGACCAGCGTCTGGCGTTCGACCTCATCGGCGCGCCCATCCCGCCCACCTGCACGTAGCCAGAACAACACAACAGAAAACCAGCGAATCCCCAGCCCAGCCGGGGATTCGCCTGTCACAGCCGACGCAACTTCGGCCTAACCGGTCGGCACCCTGAATGCATCTCGAATGCCGAGCATGGCGTCCCGAGCGCCAAACTCAGCGTCGAGAGTGCAGGACACAGCGTCGAGAGTGCAGGACACGGCGCTGCGAACGGGGGACACGGCGCGGCGGGCAGGCTCCTACGACCGGGTGACGGGCTGTGCCAGCAGCCGGACGGCTTCGCTCACGGCGGCGCGGCGGGCCTGACGGACGGCGGCGTCCAGCGGACGGAGCGCGTCGGCGCGGTGCTGTGCCGCGCTCGCGGAGACCGCGCTGCCCGGCTCGTCCGCCGCGGCCAGCTCCAGGATCACGGCGACCTCGTCCGCACGTTGCAGCACTCGTAGCGCGCGGCCCGGCATGCCGTCTGGCCAACGCGGCGCTGGGGCACGGCGCAACCGGGCGCGCAGCGCGTCGTGCGCGTCCGGCCGTTCCCGCGCGACGTCCAACTCCGCCAACGTGGCCGCGCTCGCCCGAATCGCCGCGGTCAGCGATTGTTCCGCCTCGCCGATGCCGACGTGTTCGTCCGTGCCGCCGCCCGCGTGCCGGTACACCGTCCAGCGCACCACGTCGTCGGCGGGCGAGTCCGGCACCAGCGCGAGCCCCGCCGCAGCGAACACACTCGCCTCGCCCGCCTTGAGTGCCGCACCCACCAGCGCGCCGCCACCGCCGAGGCCGCGTGGGTCCCCGGGTGCGGGCAGCGCGAGCGAACCGGCGTCCGCGCCTCGCGCGCGCAACGCCGCGAGCAACTGCGCGGCGGGCGCGGGGTACGTGCCCGCGACCGGCAACTCGGTCTCCGCTGCCGTCGTCTCGTCGTCGGCGACGACGCCGTGCCGGTCCGCGAGGGTGCTGAGGGCATCGAGGACGTCGTCCGCGGCGGCTTTCCCGTTGAGCCACGCGGTCGTCCAGATCGTCAGTGTCGCACTGGCCATCGCCATGACACCCCACGTTACCGACGATCGGCCCCGCAGCGGGAGCCGACGGCGAGGATCCACTCACGGTAGATCGCAGAAGCGTCAGCACACCCTATTGGGTGGTCCTCGCGACAGCTCCCCGCAGAACCGGACTGTGAAAAATCTTCGTGACCTACCGCACATTCACTCGTTAGTGGATAGGTGAGCACACCTGTGCCGGTAGCGCTCACGAGTGAACGGTGCGCGAGCGCTGCGTGCGCGGGACCGCACGCGCGAGCCGTACTCGGGACCGGCTCCCTCACGGAGCAGACAGAAAGGACGGTCAGCATGAAGCACTTGACCAGGCGGGGGGTCGCGCTCGTCGCGGCGTCGGCGTTCGCGGTGCTCGGTGTCGCGCCGGGGACGGCGAACGCGCAGGAAGCGGTGACGATCCAGCCCGGCGTATCCATCCAGTCCGGCGGCGGGTACTGCACAATGAACTGGATCTACGACGGCGAGGGAGCGCAGGCCGGTTCCGTCTACGGCGGCACGGCGGCGCACTGCGTGACGTCGGTCGGGGAGCGGATCTCGCTGGCCACCGGCAGCCTCGGCAACCCGATCCAGGAGCTCGGCACCGTCGCCTACATTGACGACGACCTGGACTACGCCTTCATCGAGATCGACCCGGCGCTGCACGACGCGGTGAACCCGGCGCTGAAGGGCCATCCGGCCATCCCGACCGGGGTGTCCACCACCGAGACGGCCAACGTCGGCGACACCATGCAGTTCTCCGGTAACGGCGTCGGCTTCCACCTGCTCCCGCAGACGCAGGAGGAGCGCATCGGCATCCTCCACTCGAACGACGGCACGCAACACTACGTGATCGGCGCGGTCAGCCCCGGCGACTCCGGCGGCCCCGTCGCGGATATCACGGACGGTAACAAGGCGTTCGGCACCGTTGGAGTAGGCATCAACGGCCTCCCCTACGCGGGTGAGGGCGGCGTCTCGCTGGCGGGCATGTTCGCGGACGCGGCGGAGGCGGGCTTCACCGTCCGGCTGCGCACCGTGTAACGGCAGCGCAACACGGCGGCGCCGGGGTGGGACGAACCCCCGGCGTCGCTGTGTTTCAGCTCACTGCACGCGGTCGGTTGGCGACGGCAGCTGGAAGCTGTACTGCGTCTCAACGTCGAGCACACCGGGCACCGCCGTCAACGACGTGACGTCCGAGTCCGCACACGTTCCGGTGATGGTGGCGAGCGTGTCGAGCACGGCATCGACATCCAGCCCATGCTCGCTGAGCTGGGCCGCGACGTCGGCCAGCGTGTTCGGGTCTTCGGTGTCAATGGAGACGATGACCTTACGCAACGATGCCACCGTCGACCTCCTGTGCATCGGGGGGCGCCATCACACGGATTCATGGTGCCTGAACCAATCCTGCACCAACATCCGTGGAAGGCAATGGGAGCCGGGCGGCTGATTGGCTCAACCTGGCCCACAGTTCCCATGTTGTCCCCTGATGCACCTCGGCCGTCAAGGCCGCGACCCCGGCGGCGTGCGGCGTCGCCATGCTGGTGCCACTCAGGGTGTGATGCCGCTGCGGCATCGGCCAGCTTGAGTGAACATCGACGCCGGGGCCGACGACGTCCACCGCGCCGGAGTCCGGCAGCGTGCCGGACGAGAAGTCGCCCACCTCGCGGTCCTGGTCGATCGCGCCGACCGCCATGATGGTGGGGCAGTTCGCAGGATGGCCGACCGGCGCGATGACGCCGTCGGCGCGGGCGCTCTCGTTGCCGGCGGCGGCGATGATGAGCGTGCCCTTGTTCATCGCCCGGCGCGCGGCGCGCTCGAACGTCACCGACGGCGGCTGGCCAGGCTGAACCGGAGCGCCCAGCGACATCGACACCACGGTGCAGTTGTTCTGCACCGCCCAGGCGATACCGGCGAGGATGTCGCCGTCGGTGCCAGCGCCCGCGTTGTTGAGCACCTTGCCCGCGTAGATCTCCGCCGCTGGCGCGACGCCGTAGCCCGGCCCCAGCTCCGGCCTGCGCGGACCGCACGCCGTGCCGATGCAGTGCGTGCCGTGCCCGTGGCCGTCGGTGGCGTCCTCGACGTCGACGAACGACCTCGCGACGATCTCGCGGTCGGCGAAGTCGGGGTGGACGATGTCGATTCCGGTGTCGAGCACCGCCACCCGCACGCCTGCGCCGGTCGCCGCGCTCGCGGCGGCGTTGACGGCGCGCAGCCCCCAGGTGAAGCCAGCTTCGTCGGCGTCGGCGCTTGCCGGATGGGACGCCTGGGTCGAGATCGCGTACACCATCCGGTCGGGCTCGATCATCGCGATCGGCCCTCGGGTGACGAGCGAACCGCGCAGCGCGTTGATCTGGTCCGTGGCAGCGGTCACCACCGCGACGCCGAGGTCGGCCCACAACACCCCGCCCGGCACCTGCGCCCAGCCGTCGCCGGTGTGCGCGGCGATATCACCGCTGTGGACCGCTCTGATGCCGGCGACGTTGGTCATGGCACGCGTGCCCTCGTCGGCGGCGTCCTCCTCGAACAGCACGAGGTACCGCGCCACGCCACTGCCGTCATCCTGCTGTGTCATGAACCGCCACCCACTGTGTACGACCTACTGTGCTCTGTAAGTCCATGGTCGCTCAGCGTGGTCACAAAGTCACAGGGGCCGGTACCGGAATCCGCCGGAATGGCTAACGGAAAGTGACGATCGCATCACCTATTCGTTATAATGACCCGGGCACCGCGTGCGGGAGTGAACGTGATGTTTCGGGGTTTAACCTGCTCACGTCGGGTGCGGTCCGGTGCAAGCTGGTAGCGGCCGAGCACAGCGCGTAGTACCTCCGTTACCTCCATCAGGGCAAAACCCGCCCCTAAGCACCGGCGGACACCGCCCCCGAACGGCAACCAGTTTCGCGTCGACGTCGAGCCGTCAAGGAACCGTTCCGGCCGGAACGTCTCGGGGTCGTCGTGCTGCGCCGGATCGGTCTGCACCACGCCGATCGCGGGCATGACCGTCGTGCCCGCAGGCACATGGAACCCGCCGACGGTCACGGGCTCGGTGGTGCGCCGCGCGACCTCGTAGATCACCGGCCGCAGCCGCATCGCCTCCTTCGCGACGGCCTCCAGGTACCGGTCGTCGGCGTCGTCGGCGGCCTTGGCCGCCGCGGCCTGCGTCTCGGGGGAGCGGGACAGCTCGTGCCAGCACCACGCCAGCGCCGTCGCCGTCGTCTCGTGGCCCGCGAGCAGCAGCGTGACGAGCTGGTCGCGCAGTTCGGCGTCGGTAAGCACGTCTTCCTCGGTGCCTGCTTGCAACAGCCGGGACAGCACGTCGGTTCGCTCGGCGAGGTCGGGCGCGACGCGGCGGTCGGCGATCTCGGCGTACAGCAGCTCGTCGGAGCGCAGCAGTAGCTCCCGGTTGCGCCGCCAGCGGCCGACGCGCTGCATCCGGGCGTTGTGCCAGCCGAAGATGTCCAGCGAGCTGATGTCGATGACGCCGCCGAGGGTGCGGCGCAGCTCGTCGAGCCGGGGGCCGTCGCTGACACCGAGCACCACGCGCAGGATCACCTCGAACGTCAGCCGCTGCATGCTCGTGTGGGAGCGGAACGGCCGCCCGATCGGCCAGCGCGCGACCTCCTGCTCGGCGATGTCGGCCACCATGGCGCGGTAGCCGCGCAGCGCGGCGCCGGTGAACGGCGGCGTGAGCAGGGCGCGGATGCGGCGGTGCTCGTCCTCGTCGGTGGTCAGCACCGAGTGCTCGCCCATGACCGGCTTGAGGATCTGGTTGCCCTCGCCGGCGTGGAACGTCGTGACCGGCCCTGCGAACAGCTCCTTGATGTCGTTCGGGTCGGAGATGCTGACGACGTCGCGCTCGGGGAAGACCTGGAACGCGAACACCGAGCCGTAACGCCGGTGCAGCAGCCGCAGCAGCCGGTGGCGCTGGGTCGCGAACAGGACGGACTGCAGCGCGATCGGCACCCGGGGGCCAGGCGGTGTCGGCAACTGGCCTGCCTGGCCGTCCTGCGGGCGGAGCGTGCTGGCTGTCATCGGACCTCCGTTGGTCGACGTCGATGTCGAACTACGCCTGTTTTATACGCGCGTATAAACGGCATGTCCAGTGCGAGGGCTTAGGCTGGGAGACGTGGGACATCGCGAACAACTGCTCGCCGCGGCGCGCCGGCTACTGGAAGACAAGGGCTACGCGCACATCACCGCACGCGACCTTGTGGCGGCATCGGACACCAACCTGGCGTCGATCGGCTACCACTTCGGCTCCAAAGCCGGGCTGCTCAACGCCGCGATCGGCGAGATCTTCGACGAGTGGACCGACCAGCTCGCCGAGATCGCGATGCGCGCCGCCGTCGCGACACCGGTCGAACGCGCCCACGTCACGTGGTCGGCGCTGCTCGACGGCCTCGACAACAAACGCGCGCTGCTGCTCTCGTTCATGGAGGCGTTCGCGCAGGCCGACCGCAACGACGAGCTGCGCGCGCAGTTCGCGCGGCAGTACCAGCAGATCAGGGGACGGGTCGCGGGGCTGGTCGCCGAATCGCTGCACGGCCAGGTGGACGGAAAGGTCGACGCCGACGAGCCCCGCGTCAAAGCCGTTGCCAGCTTCGTCATCGCCGTCTGCGACGGGCTCGCGATGCAGTGGCTCCTCGATCCGGTGAATACCCCGACCGGGGACGAGCTGCTGTCCGGGCTCGGCCTGCTCTGGCAGGCGTCAACCGGGATGACCGGGGAGTAGCGCGGACCCCGTACGCTCGAAGGCATGCAGACCTGGTCGTCCGTGCTGGTGCCCCGCGTGCCAGGAACCTCTCGTGAACTCCGGTTGTACGACACCGCGACGGCGTCGGTACGTCCCGTCGCCGCTGGTCGCACCGCCCGCATGTACGTCTGCGGCATCACCCCGTACGACGCCACCCATCTGGGCCACGCCGCCACCTACCTGACGTTCGATCTGGTGTATCGGCAGTGGCTCGACGCGGGACACGACGTCCACTACGTCCAGAACGTCACCGACATCGACGACCCGCTGCTGGAGCGCGCCGAGCGCGACCAGGACGACTGGGTCGTGCTCGCGATGCGCGAGACGGCGCTGTTCCGCGAGGACATGGAGGCGCTGCGGGTGCTGCCGCCGCAGGACTTCATCGGCGCCGTCGAGTCCATCCCGGACATCGTGGAGATCATCGACAAGCTGCTGGCCGCCGGGGCCGCCTACCGTGCGGACGACCCCAAGTACCCGGACGTCTACTTCGACCACACCGCCACCGGCAGGTTCGGCTACGAGTCCAACTACGACGAACGGCTCATGGCTGAGCTGTTCCCCGAGCGCGGCGGCGACCCCGACCGGGCGGGCAAGCGGCACCCGCTCGACGCGCTGCTGTGGCGGATGCGCCGCGACGGCGAGCCGTACTGGGAGAGCCCGCTCGGCGAGGGCAGGCCGGGCTGGCACGTCGAGTGCAGCGTGATCGCGGTGAACCGGCTCGGCTTCGGCTTCGACGTCCAGGGCGGCGGGTCCGACCTCGCGTTCCCGCACCACGAGTTCAGCGCGGCGCACGCCGAGGCGCTGGCCGGTGACCACCCGTTCGCGCGGTTCTACGTGCACGCGGGCATGATCGGTCTCGACGGCGAGAAGATGTCGAAGTCCAAGGGCAACCTGGTGTTCGTCTCGAAGCTGCGCTCCGAGGGCGTTGACCCCGCCGTGATGCGGCTGGCGCTGTTCGCCGGGCACTACCGGTCCGATCGGCAGTGGACCGTCGAGCTGCAGGAGGCAGCGACGGCGCGGCTGGCGCGCTGGCGCGAGGCGGTCTCGCTGGACGCAGGGCCGGACGCGTCCGGCACCATCGACCGGCTGCGTGATCACCTGGCGGACGACCTGGACACGCCGCGTGCGCTGGCCGCCGTCGACGCCTGGGTGGACGACGCGCTCACCCGGCGCGGCACCGACCCGGACGCCCCCGGCTCGCTCCGCACCGCCATCGACGCGCTGCTCGGCGTGGCGCTGTAACCGCCGCGCCGCGAGTCGCACCTTATTCGCCGCGAGTCGCACCTTATTCGCCGCGAGTCTCACCTTATCTGCGGCGAGTTGCACCGACCTGGGTGCGACTCGCGCGGATTACGGTGAGACTCGCGGGCTATGCCGAGCCGGGGGAGCCGCCGCCGCGACGTCTGCGGAGGTAACGCTCGAAGTCGGCGGCGATCTGCTCGCCGCTGGTCTCCGTCAGGTCGACCTCCGCGTCGCCGCGCTCTTCGAGGGAGCGGACGTACTCGCTGACCTCGTCGTCCTCCTCGGCGAGCTCGGACACCGTCCGCTGCCACTCCTCGGCCTGCTCCGGGAGCGATCCGAGCGGGATCTCCAGGTCGAGCACGTCCTCCAGCTTCTGCAGCATGGCGAGGGTGACCTTCGGCGACGGCGACTGCGAGACGTAGTGCGGCACCGCCGCCCAGATCGAGAGCGCCGGGATGCCCGCCTGCACGCATGCGTAATGCAGCACCCCGGTGATGCCGCTCGGCCCCTCGTAGTTGGTGGCCGCGAAGCCGTGCCGCTCCGCCGACTCCGCGTCGAACCCGGCGCCCGTGATCCGCACCGGGCGGGTGTGCGCGGTGTCCGCGAGCAGCGAACCCAGCGTCACGACGGTTGACACGTCGAGCTGCTGCGCTTTCTCGATCAGCTCGTCGCAGAACGCTCGCCAGCGCAGGTTTGGCTCGGGACCCTGCACCAGCACCAGGTCCTGCTCGAAGCCCTCCGGGGTGCACCGCGACAGCAGCGTCGTCGGCCAGTCGATCCGCCGAGTGACCCCGTCCACCATATGGACGGTCGGGCGGCTCACCTGGAAGTCGTAGTAGTCGTCCTGACTCAGCTCGTCGACTGCGGTGGCCTCCCACGACAGCTGAAGGTGCTCGATCGCGGCACTAGCGGCCTCACCTGCGTCGTTCCAGCCTTCGAACGCCACGACCATCACGGTGGCGGAGTCGGACGTGTCGTTGGCCGATGTCGGTTCGTGCGCTTCGGGATCGGTCACCCGCCCAGCCTACGACCACCCGGGGCTCGCGCGGGACCGTAGTCTCGTCTGTATGGACGCTGCCGCAGCGCAATCGGAGTTCCTTGCCGCCCTTGCGCGGCGCGTCGTCGTGACCGACGGCGCCATGGGCACGGCGCTGCAGGCACGCGACCTCACGCTCGACGACTTCGCCGGGCTGGAGGGCTGCAACGAGATCCTCAACGTGACCAGGCCGGACGTCGTGCGCGGCATCCACCGGGAGTATCTCGACGCGGGCGCGGACGCGCTCGAGACCAACACGTTCGGGGCGAATTTCGGAAACCTCGCCGAGTACGACATCACCGAAAGGATCCGGGAACTCGCAGAGCGCGGCGCGGCGCTGGCTCGCGAGGTCGCGGACGATTACGCCACGCGCCAACGCCCCCGGTTCGTGCTCGGATCGGTCGGGCCGGGCACCAAGCTACCCACATTGGGGCACGCGCCGTTCACCACACTGCGTGACGCCTACCGCGAGCAGGTCGCCGGGATGCTCGACGGCGGCATCGACGCGGTGCTGGTCGAGACCACCCAGGACATCCTCCAGACCAAGGCCGCCATCATCGGCGCGAAGCGGGCCATGGCCGCGCACGGCGCGCGGGTGCCGATCCTGGCGTCGATCACCGTCGAGACCACCGGCACCATGCTGCTCGGCACCGAGGTCGGCGCGGCGCTGACCGCGCTGGAACCGCTCGGCATCGACGTCATCGGCCTGAACTGCGCCACCGGCCCCGCCGAGATGTCAGAGCACCTACGGCAGCTGTCGCAACAGGCGCCGATGCCGCTGTCGGTGCTGCCCAACGCCGGGCTCCCGGAGCTGGGCCCGGACGGCGCGGTGTACCCGCTCGCGCCGGAGGAGTTCGCCGCCGCGCTCGCCGGGTTCGTGCGCGAGTTCGGCGTCACGCTGGTGGGTGGCTGTTGCGGGACGACGCCCGAACACATCCGCCAGTTGGTCGACGCCGTCACCGACGTCACGCCTGCCCCGCGCGAGCCGCGGCTGGAGGCCGGGCTGTCGTCGCTCTACCAGACGGTGCCGTTCGAGCAGACCGCCTCGGTGCTGATGATCGGGGAGCGGACCAACGCCAACGGTTCGAAGGCGTTCCGCGAGGCGATGATCGAGGAGCGCTACGGCGACTGTGTCGAGATCGCCCGCGCGCAGACCCGCGACGGCGCGCACGTGCTCGACCTGTGCGTGGACTACGTCGGCAGGGACGGCGTCGCGGACATGCGCGCGCTGGCGTCCCGGCTGGCCACGGCGTCGACGTTGCCGATCATGCTCGACTCCACCGAGCCGGAGGTACTGGCGGCGGGGCTGGAGCACCTGGGCGGGCGCTGCGCGGTCAACTCCGTCAACTACGAGGACGGCGACGGCCCCGACTCGCGGTTCCAGCGCACCATGCGTGTGGCCGCCGAGCACGGCGCCGGCGTCGTCGCGCTCTGCATCGACGAGGACGGCCAGGCCCGCACCGCCGAGTGGAAGGTGCGGGTCGCCACCCGGTTGATCGAGGACCTGACATCCAACTGGGGGATGCGCGAGAGCGACATCATCGTGGACTGCCTGACGTTCCCGGTCTCCACCGGGCAGGAGGAGGTGCGCGGCGACGCGGTCGCCACCATCGAGGCGATCCGGGAGCTGAAGCGCCGCCACCCCGAGGTGCGGACCACGCTCGGGGTGTCCAATGTGTCCTTCGGGCTCAACGCGGCGGCGCGGCAGGTGCTGAACTCGGTGTTCCTGCACGAGTGCCGCGAGGCCGGGTTGGACACCGCGATCGTGCACGCGTCCAAGATCGTGCCGATGGCGCGGATTCCCGACGAGGCGCGCGAGGTCGCGCTCGACCTGATCTATGACAGACGCCGCCCGGCGTCCGAAGACGGCGAAGCCGCTTATGACCCGCTGCAGAAGCTGATGGCGCTGTTCGAGGGCAAGACGGCGGCGTCAAGCCGGGAGTCGCGGGCGGCGGAGCTGGCGCGGCTGCCGCTGTTCGAGCGGCTCGAGCGGCGCATCGTAGAAGGAGAACGCGGCGAGCTCGAAAACGACCTTGACGCCGCGCTAGCGGAGAAACCCGCGCTGGAGATCATCAACGAGACGCTGCTGGCGGGCATGAAGACCGTCGGCGAGCTGTTCGGCTCCGGCCAGATGCAGTTGCCGTTCGTGCTGCAGTCCGCCGAGGTGATGAAGGCGGCCGTGGCCCACCTGGAGCCGCACATGGACAAGGCCGATGCGGGCGGCAAGGGCACGATCGTGCTGGCCACCGTCAAGGGCGACGTCCACGACATCGGCAAGAACCTGGTCGACATCATCCTGTCCAACAACGGCTACGACGTCGTCAATCTCGGCATCAAGCAGCCGGTCACCGCGATCCTGGAGGCGGCGGACGAGTCCGATGCGGACGCGATCGGGATGTCCGGGCTGCTGGTGAAGTCCACGGTGATCATGAAGGACAACCTCGCCGAGATGAACTCACGCGGCGTCGCAGCGCGTTGGCCGGTGCTGCTGGGCGGTGCGGCGTTGACGCGGTCCTATGTGGAGAACGACCTGGACGAGCTGTACCAGGGCGAGGTCCGTTACGCCCGGGACGCGTTCGAGGGTCTGCGGCTGATGGACACCGTCATGGCAGCCAAACGCGGCGAGTCGCGCCCGGTGGACGAGGCGGAGGAGGCCAAGCGAGCCGAGCGGAAGGCGCGCCGCGAGCGGTCGCTGCGGATCGCGGCGCAACGGAAGGCACGGGCGGGGGAGACGACCGACGAGGCCCCGGCGCGCTCCGATGTCGCCACCGACGTCCCGGTGCCGACGCCGCCGTTCTGGGGAACCCGCGTCGTCAAGGGCATCCCGGTCGCGGACTACGCGGCATTCCTCGACGAGCGCGCGACGTTCATGGGGCAGTGGGGCCTAAAGGGCGCTCGCCGGGGTGACGGCCCGACGTACGAGGACCTGGTCGAGACCGAGGGCAGGCCCCGGTTGCGGTACTGGCTTGACCGGCTCGCCACCGATGGCGTGCTCGCGCACGCGGCCGTCGTCTACGGCTACTTCCCGTGTGTGGCCGATGGCGACGACGTCGTGGTTCTCGACGAACCAGACGTCGGCTCGGGCGAACGCGTCCGGTTCTCCTTCCCGCGCCAGAGCCGGGGACGCCGGCTTTGCCTCGCGGACTACTACCGGCCCCGCGAACGCGGCGAAGTCGACGTCCTGCCGCTGACGCTGGTCACCATGGGACAGCCGATCGCGGACTACGCCAACGACCTGTTCGCCGCCGACGCCTACCGCGACTACCTGGAGGTGCACGGCCTTGGGGTGCAGCTCACTGAAGCGCTCGCCGAGTACTGGCACACTCGGGTACGGCGCGAGCTACGATTCGCGTCCGGCGTCGCCGTTGCCGCCGAAGACCCCGCCGACATCGAGGAGTTCTTCGCGCTCGGCTACCGAGGCGCGCGGTTCTCGCTCGGCTACGGCGCCTGTCCGAACTTGGAGGACCGTTCGTTGATCATGCGACTGCTGGAACCGGAGCGCATCGGGGTGAAGCTGTCCGAGGAGTTCCAGCTGCACCCGGAACAATCGACCGACGCGATCGTGGCGCACCACCCAGAAGCCACGTACTTCAACACGTGACCGCCGCGATGTTCGGAACCGACGCGACCGCCATCGGAGACGGCGGCTGGGACGCCGTGCTGTTCGACATGGACGGCACCCTCGTGGACTCGGAGAAGCTGTGGGACATCGCGCTCGGCGAGGCGGCCGAGCGGCTGGGCGGCAGGCTGTCGCGGGACGCGCGGGAGCGGATGCTCGGTAGCCACACCGAGGCGACGCTGCGGGTGCTGTTCGACGACGTGGGCATCGAACCCACGCCGGGCCTGCGTGCCGACGTCGCGCGGTGGCTGGAGACGCGGATGGGCGAGCTGCTGAGCAGCGAGCTGCCGTGGCTGCCCGGCGCGCGGGAGGCGCTGGTCGACGTCCGGCGCGCCGGGGTGCCGACGGCGCTGGTGACGTCCACCGTGCGGACGTTGGCGGACCTGGCGCTGGTGAGCATCGGGCGGCAGAACTTCGACGTCACCGTGTGCGGCGACGAGGTGGACGGCCGCAACAAGCCGCACCCGGAGCCGTACCTGCGGGCCGCGCGCAAGCTCGGCGTCGATCCGGCGCGGTGCCTCGCGATCGAGGACTCGCCGACCGGGGTGGCCGCCGCGTCCGCCGCCGGGTGCACGGTCGTCGTCGTCCCGGGTGAGCTGCCGGTGGACCCCGGCGACCGGCGGGTGTTCGTGGAGTCGCTGGTAGGCCTGCGCTTGGTGCGCTGAGCCGGGACCTGCTTGTCGGTGCCGCCTCCACCCGCTGAGCGTTGTCGAAGCCGGGCGATTCGGGCATAATCCCGCGCTGAGCGGGTGGAGGCGGTGCTGAGCGGGTGGAGGCGGCTCCCGCTGTGACCCGAGCCGCGCCCACACCGGGCCGACTCGGCGCACGCGGCGCGCGGATGCGAGGATCAGCGCGTGAAGACCTTCGATGACCTGTTCGCCGAGCTGACCGACCGCGCCGCGACCCGCCCCGAGGGGTCCGGCACCGTGACGGCGTTGGACGCGGGCGTGCATGCGCAGGGCAAGAAGGTGCTCGAAGAGGCGGGCGAGGTGTGGCTCGCGGCCGAACACGAGTCCGACGACCGCCTCGCCGAGGAGATCTCGCAACTGCTGTACCGGGTGCAGGTGCTGATGCTGGGCCGAGGCCTCACGCTCGACGACGTCTACCGGTATCTGTGAGGAGGCCGAATCCATGCTGCGCGTAGCGGTGCCGAACAAGGGCGCGCTGGCCGGTCCCGCGTCGGAGATGCTGACCGAGGCCGGGTACCGGCAGCGGCACGAGTCCCGCGACCTGACCGTGCTCGACCCGAACAACGACGTCGAGTTCTTCTTCCTGCGCCCGAAGGACATCCCGATCTACGTCGGTTCCGGCGAGCTTGACCTGGGCATCACCGGCCGCGACCTTGCCCTGGACTCGACCGCGCCGATCGAGGAGCGGCTCCAGCTCGGTTTCGGCGGCTCGACGTTCCGCTACGCCGCCCCGGCAGGCAGAGAGTGGAAGCTGGACGACCTCGCAGGGAAGCGGCTGGCGACGTCGTATCCGAACCTGGTGCGCGACGACCTCGCGGCGCAGGGTGTCGAGGCCGAGGTGATCCGGCTGGACGGCGCGGTGGAGATCTCGATCCAGCTCGGCGTCGCCGAGGCGATCGCGGACGTCGTGGGCTCCGGCAGGACGCTGCGGCAACATGGCCTCGTCGCGTTCGGCGACCCGATCTGCACGTCGGAGGCGGTGCTGGTGCAGCGCGCAGGCAGCAACGGCTCGCCGAACGAGCGCGCGAAGGCGCAGCTCACCGCGCGGCTGCAGGGCGTGGTGTTCGCGCAGCAGTACATGATGCTTGACTACGACTGCCCGAAGGACATCCTCGAAGGCGCGATGGCGATCACGCCGGGCGTCGAGTCGCCAACCGTGGCGCCGCTCGCCGAGGACGGCTGGGTCGCGGTGCGCGCGATGGTGGCGCGCAAGCATGTCAACAACATCATGGACGAACTGGCCGAGTACGGCGCGAAGGCGGTGCTGGCCTCCGACATCCGGTCCTGCCGGATGTGAGGCTCAGCGGCGGCGGGCCATCGTCACGCCGTCGGACAGCGTCAGCACCACGAGGTCCACGCGGTCGTCGGCGGCGGCGTGGTCGTTGAACGCCGTGATCTCGCGGGTCGTCTCGTCCGGATCGGCGTCGGTGACGCGGCCGTGCCACAGCGTGTTGTCCACCAGCAGCACCCCGCCCGGCCGCATCCTGGGCACCAACTCGTCCCAGTACGCGATGTAGGACTCCTTGTCGGCGTCGATGAACGCCAGGTCGATCACGGGTTCGTCCGGCAGCGCCCGCAGCGTCTCGATCGCGGGTGCGATCCGCACCTCGATGCGGTCGGCGACGCCCGCCTGCTCCCAGTGCTCACGGCCGATCGACGTCCACTCCTCGCTGACGTCGCAGCACAGCAGCCTGCCGCCGTCTCGGTCGTCGGGGAGGCCGCGCGCGATGCACAGCGCGGAGTACCCGGTGAACGTGCCGACCTCGACGGCGAACCGGGCGCCGGAAAGCTGGGTCAGCAGGGTCAGGAACGTGCCCTCGTCGTGGGAGATGCGCATTCCGGCGTGCTCGGCGGCGGCGCGGTTGGTGGCGTCGATCAGGGCGCGCTGCACGGCGTCGGGTTGCGTGCTGTGGGCGAGCGCGTACTCGTGCAGCCGCGGGTCGACGCTGATCGAGCGGCCGTTCGAGGTGGGAACGTCGGTCATGACGTCGACCCTACTGCCGCGCGACCGGGTACTGCCGCGCTCACCGCCGGGACCGCCTCGGCATCAGGTCGTAGAGGCCCTTGCGGGCGCCGGTGTCGTTGCGGTTGCGGGCGCCGGCCACCTCGTTGATGAAGTCCTCGAACACGAACTCCTCCGACGGCTGCGGCACCGACGCCGACGGCGAGTGCTTGCGGTAGCTCTCCAGCGTCGCCGCGATCTGGTGCAGTGCCCCGGTCTGCGCGCAGTGCGGCGCGAACGTGGTGATCGGGATGCCGCGTGAGGCGGCTTCGTTGACGACGACGCCCATCGCGATGTGCGGCAGCACCTGAATCCCCATGGCGTGCAGCTCCCGCATCGCCGCCTCGGCATAGCCGGACATCGGCCTGCGGTACAGGCCGGGCACCAGACCGTAGTACTGCACCGGCTCCCGGTTGATGAGCTGTTCCAGGTGCTGCACCTGGTCGCGCAGCAGGCGTAGCGCCCTGATGCTGGTGCGGTCTGGCTGCACCGGCACCAGCACGCCGTGGGTGGCGGCGAGCGCGTTGTTGGTCAGCAGATCCAACGCTGGCGGGCAGTCGATGATCACGTGGTCGTAGTGCGCGAACTGCAACACCCGCGCGAGCTCCCAGCCGGGCATGCGGAACCCGTCCAGCCTGCGCACCAGGTCGAACATGCCGCTCGCGGTCGGGATGACGTCGAAACAGCCGCCTTCCCCGACGGTGGCGCGCGGATGCGAGACGACCAGCTCCTCGACCGGGCCCTTCCACATCTTGGCCAGCGCCATCGCCAGGCTCGGCTTGCCGGGCGGCGTCTCAGGCAGTCCGAGGAACTCCGTCGTCGCGTGCCCCTGCGGGTCGAGATCCACCAGCAGGACGCGCTTGCCCAGCTCGGCGAGTGCTGCTGCGGCCCCCACACTGAGCGACGTCTTGCCGACGCCGCCCTTCTGGTTGACCACCGAGGTGATCTGCATAACCACGGTACTCGTCCCCGATCGTGGTCGAACGATAAGTACGTTTCTACGGTGCGACAGTGCCTGTCGCACCGTAGTCGATCAGAGCATGGTCACGCTCCAGAACGCGCCCGCGACACACCCACAGTGGTTCTCCTGGTTTGTCATGCCACGCTCAGTCCGCCCGATCGAGCGCCGTCTCGTCGCCGCCGTCGGGCTCCGGCCAGCCGGGATACTCCGGCGGCGTGCCGCCGAACTCGGGACAGCGCGCCTTGTGATCGCACCAGTGGCACAGCTTGCTCTTGCTGGGCCGGAAGTCACCGCTCTTGCCCGCCCGCAGGATGGCCTGCCAGATCGCCTCCAGCGTGCGCTCGAACCGGCGCAGCTCCGCCTCGTCCGGCGCGTAGGTCAGCGACTGCCCGTCGGTGAGATACATCAGCTTGAGCTGGTCCGGCACCGCGCCGCGCAGCCGCCACAGCACCAAGGCGTAGAACTTCATCTGGAACATCGCCTTGATCTCGCCGATCTCGCGCGGCGCAGCCCCTGTCTTGTAGTCCACGATGCGGACTTCACCCGTTTCGGCGACGTCGATGCGGTCGACGTAGCCGCGCAGCCGCACGCCGGAGCCCAGCTCGACCTCCACCCGCTCCTCGCAGGCCTGCGGCTCGAGCGCGCTCGGGTCCTCGAGGCCGAAGTAGCTGTCGAGCAGCTTGCCCGCCGAGGCGAGCCAGTCCGACTCGGCCTGCTCGCCGTCGGCAGCGTCCTCGTCAGCCTCGGCAGCCTCCGCCGAGAACAGCGCGGTCCACTCTGGATTCTCCGCGGACAGCTCCGCCCACAGCGGATCGAGCAGTTCCTTGGCGCGGTCGAGCACCCGCTCCTCGGCTGGCAGCGCGAACAGCCGCTCAAGCACCGCGTGCACCAGCGTGCCGCGCACCTGCGCCTTGCTGGGCGCCTCCGGGATCTTGTCGACGGCGCGGAAGCGGTATAACAGCGGGCACTGCTTGAAGTCGCTCGCCCTGGACGGCGAGAGCGCTGGTTTGCGCCGCTCCGCCGTGTCGGCGGCCGCTGGCAGCTCCGTGGCGGACTGGGTCATGCGCTTCCCATCCTCGTGTCGCGACGTGCTCTCGGTTCGTGGTTGGCAACCCTAGAACAGCGGACCGACAACTCTCGGCACGACACGGGACACGGGTCGTAACCGGGTGATGTCCGTGCCTGGGATCACGTGCGCCTGACACCGGACGCTTTAGGCTTTGCTCCGTGATGGCCAGGAACGAACCGGGCGCGCGGCGCAGGTCGACGCTCCTCGACGCGGACGGCGGGCTGCTGCTGTTCCGCGTCAGCGGCGTGCCCGTGCTGCTCGCGCCGTCCTGGTGGCTCGGCTCCCTCGTGGTGGTCGTGCTCTACGCGCCGCTGGTTGGCAGGCTGCTGCCCGGCGCGAGTCCCGCGCTGTCCTGGACGTTGGCGGTGGCGTTCGCGCTGCTGCTCGGCGCGTCGGTGTTCGCGCACGAGCTGGGACACACGCTGGTGGCGCTGCGAATGGGCATCCCGGTGCTGCGGCTGCGGCTGTTCCTGCTCGGCGGGCTGTCCGAGGTCGCGCGCATCCCGAGACGGCCAGCGCAGGAAGGCCTCGTCGCGGTGGCCGGTCCGGTGGTGTCGCTGGTGCTGGCAGGTGGCTGCGCGTTGCTGCTGCTGACCGTGCCATCCGGCGCGACGTGGCTGCTTGTGGCGCAGTGCGCGGTGGCCAACCTCGCCGTCGCGGTCTTCAACCTGCTGCCCGGCCTGCCGCTGGACGGTGGGCGGATGCTGCGCGCGGGCGTGTGGGCGGTGTCCGGCGCGCGGGCCACCGGCACCCGCGCGGCCGTGGTCGGTGGCTGGCTGGTCGCGGCGGGGCTCGGCGTGTGGGCGCTGGAAGGGCTGGCCAACGGCAGCGGGGACCGGTGGCTTCGGCTCGGCGTCTGCGTCGTCACCGGCTGGTTCGTGCTCGCAGGCGCGAACGCGGAGCTGTCCGCAGAACAGCGCCGCAGTTGGCCGCCTGATTTGGACATCACCGAGCTGATGCTGCCGGTGCTGCAGCTGCCCGCCGAGAGTCCCGTCTCGGACGCCCTTGCGGCGTCGGCGGGCAGGGGCGTGGTGCTGGTCCGCGCCGACGGCGTCGCGGCGGGGCTGCTCGATACGGGTGAGGCGCAACGACTCGCCGCGCGGACGCCGCAGGTGCCCGCCGAGCAGGCCGCCGAAGAGGTGCGGGCCGACTCGGTGCTGCTGCTCTCGGAGCCGGGCGAGGAGATCGCCGAGCGGGTGCGGGAGACGGCCGCGTGGCAGTTCCTCGTCGTCGACGACGAGGGCAGGCCAGCGGGCGTGCTGCGGCGCGAGGACCTACGGCACGCCATCGCGCAGCGTCGGTCGCGGTAAGCCGCTCGCGGTAACCCGGTCACACCGGACGGACCTCGCGGGAACCGGCTGGCATGGCGTCTGCGACGATCAGACGTCCCGCGCAGTCGCGATACGAACCGCGCTACGAACGAAAGAACCGCAGGAGGGTGTGTGTCGGGTGGAGGCCCGTTCCGGGCAAGGGACCGCGTGCAGCTGACCGACCCCAAGGGTCGGCGCTACACGATCGTGTTAGCCGAGGGGGAGAAGTACCACACCCACACCGGTCAGCTCGCCCACGACGATCTCATCGGCCAGGACGAGGGCACCGTGGTGCAGTCCGCTGGCGGGACGTCGTTCCTCGCGCTGCGGCCGCTGCTCTCCGACTACGTGCTGTCCATGCCGAGGGGCGCGCAGGTCATCTACCCGAAGGACGCCGCGCAGATCCTGATGTGGGGCGACATCCACCCCGGCGCGCGGGTGCTTGAAGCGGGCGCCGGGTCGGGCGCGCTGACGTGCTCGCTGCTGCGGGCCGTCGGCAGCGATGGCAGCGTGACGTCCTACGAGGTGCGCGAGGACCACGCCGTCCACGCCGAACGCAACGTCGAGCGGTTCTTCGGGAAGCGCCCGGAGAACTGGACGTTGCATGTCGGCGACATCAGCGAGCACACCGGCCCGGTCGACCGCGTCATCCTCGACATGCTGCCGCCGTGGGAGGTGCTGCCGACCGTGGCCGAGCATCTGGTGCCCGGCGGGGTGCTGGTCGTCTACGTCGCCACGGTGACGCAGCTGTCCCGCGTGACAGAGGCGCTGCGCGACCAGCGCTGCTGGACCGAGCCGCAGGCCTGGGAGACGTTGCATCGCCCATGGCACGTCGTCGGGCTCGCGGTGCGCCCGGACCACAAGATGCAGGCGCACACCGCGTTCCTGCTCACCGCGCGCAGGCTCGCGCCCGGTGTCGAGACGCCGAAGGTGCAGCGCAGGCCGAGCCTCGGCTGAGGTCGCTCAGCCGAGGCACCAGCTTCCGTTCTTGCGGTTGGCGGTCAGCGGCTCGCGGTGCGTCTCGCCGTTCACGGTGATCTCGAACGGCACCGTGGCCTCGTCGCCCCGGACGACCGGATCGCCGAGCATCCGCACGCGGGTGTCCTTCGGCAGCTTGCTGAAGTCGACGTCGCCGTCGTCCTGGCAACTGATCTGGCGGGCGAGGTCGGCGTCCCTGGTGTTGATCGCGGTGACGGCGTCCTCGGCGAGGCCCCGCACGATCGCGACGTCCTCTGCGCTGCCGCCCTGCTCGAGAGCGGGCTCGCTGGCCTCGGTCCGCAACGACGGCTTGGGCGGCTGCTGCTCGGCGTCGGTGTCCTGCTCGGCGGCGTTGGTCATCTGCTCGCTGGACGTCGTCTCGTCGGCGAGGAAGTACCCGGGCGCCCAGAAACCGGTGATGGCTACGGCAGCGGCCGCGAGCAGCACGAGCGTGAGAGCGATGCCGACGATCAGGCCGGTCTTGCCGTTCCGCCGCGGCGGGCCGGGCGGCTGCGGGGGCGGGTACCCGCCGGGCGGCGTGCCAGGACCGCCGGGGTGCGGCGCGGGGTAGCCGCCGGGGTGCGGCTGGGCGTGCTGAGCCTGGCCGGGCTGGCCCTGATATCCGGGGTGGCCCTGCTGGCCGTACGGGCCGTGCGATCCCGGCTGCTGCGGCGGGTAGGTCATGGTGACGTCCTCACACTGTCATGGTCAGGCTCCGAACGGACGATAGCGCGGGGCACGGAACTCCTTCGCGTCACGTCCCGGTCGTGCGCTGGGATGACGCCCGTATTTACGCGGGTTCCGAGACGGCGGTCACGAAGCACCACCGCTGGCCGTCCCACCGCAGTCGCATCGCCCCGGTGCCCTGCCGGTCCTCGTCGCGGACCGCGAACGGGACTTCCGCCGTGAACCCGACGATCCGGGGCGCGCCGTCCCGGGTGAAGCGGACCGTCTCGGAGAACCCGGCGAACAGGTCATCGGTGACCGTGGTGCCGTCACACGCCCACGCCCGCAGCGGCGCGCTGTCGCGGTCGTTGTAGGCGGCGAGGATCTGCTCCACCGCCGCGATCACCTGCGTCGCGCCACCGGGCTCCTGGCCGGGCGGTGGCGACGCGTTCGGCGGGAACGTCGAGTCGGCGAGCGCGTTCGTGGTGTTCGGGCTCGCCGCCGCGTCGGGCGCCTTGTCGTGCTGGTCACGCCATGCCATGACCAGCATGACGACGACAAGCGCCACGGCGGAGACGATCGCGCCCCAGGCGACGACTGCCGCCACCCGATCGTTCGACGATGTCTGGCGGTCGGTCATGGCGAGGTGATGCCCGAGGCGCACCAGTCGCCGCCGGTGGCGCGGCGCAACGTCAGCACGACCGACTTGCTGGAGTCCGAGCGGCGCAGGGTGAGCGGCACCGTCGCGCCGCTGTCGTTGATGCGGGACTCGCCGCTGACCGACACGGTGAGGTCGTCGGGGAAGCCGTCGTAGTCGGCCTGCCGCTCGTTGCTCGGATCGCACGAGACCGGCTTCACCGTGGCGGCGTCCCGGTTGTTGATGCCCGCGACCACCGTGTCGGTGATGCGGCGGATCTCGTCGGAGTCCGATGCGGACGGCTGCGGCGGCTGGGACGGCGCGGTGTTCTCGGTGTTCTCCGGAGGTGCCGACTCCGGTGGCTGCGAGCCGGGGGCCGGTGCCGCGCTACCGGGGGACGTGTCCGCCGCGAGCGAACTGTCCTGCTCGACGGCGTCGTCGCGGAAGAAGCCAGGCGCCCAGAAGCCGGTGACGACCACGGTCGCACCCGCGAGCAGCGCCACCGCGAGCGTGATACCGACGACCAGCCCGGTCTTGCCGCCGCGCTTCGGGCGTTCCGGCGGCGGTGGCGGGGGGACGTCGCCAGGCGGCATGCCGTAGCCGGGCTGCTGCTGTGCGTAGCCCGCGCCGGGATAACCGCCGGGTTGCTCCTGGTACGGCTGCCCGTACCCGCCGGGCTGCCCCTGATACCGCGGGTCCGGATACTGCTGCCCGTAGCCGCCCTGGCCCTGATACGGCTGGTTGGGGAATTGGCCCTGATACTCGGGCTGACCGGGGTGTTGCTGCTGGGGATAGCCGGGCTGCTGGGGATAGCCGGGGTAACCGGGGTACGGCTGGCCGTATCCGCCCGGCTGACCGTACGGGCCGGGCTGCGGTGGATAGGTCATCGCGTTCCCCTCGTTCCTCGGCGGACGCCGTGCGTCCCTGCGTCGTCCGCGTCCACAGCGTCGTGCACGTCCTTCAGGCGCGCCGCGACGCGCCCGGGCGGCAACCGTTATCGAACGGTAGCTGCGGTGTGAGTATGCGGGAGCGCGTCAGCAGGGTGGCATACCGGGAGTCGCTGCCCGCCGACGGGGACGAGGCGGGAAATGTCCACTGTCATCCGTGAGGCTTATTTCGTCGGCACACGCCGTGCGACGGCGTGAACTGTCCGTGACGAACGCCGGTATTTCCGGTGTACCTGCTCGGAGCATTGCGCTCATGGTGTGCGCATGATCTTTACACGACGCGCCCGTTCTGTGACGTCGAAGGGCTTTGCATGTCGGTGATCGCCGGTACCGTTGAGGGAAATAGCGCGCGAGGAGGTGCCGCATGCAACAGGACCGCCCCGGTGGCAGGCATGAGGAAGCCGACCCAAGAGAGAGCGGCGGCACGGCGGAGACGCCTGCCGCAAGTGATGGGGAGATCACCCAGGAACAGGAGCGGCAGATACGGTTCCTCGAGGAGGAAGTCGCTCTGCTGCGGCGTAGGGCTGCCGGCTCGCCCAACAGCGACCGCGTCCTCGAGCAGCGCCTCGCGGAGGCTTCTGAGCGAATAGCGCAGCTCACCGAGCGCAACGCCAAGCTTGTCGAGACGCTGCGCGACGCGCGGAGTCAGCTCATGGCGCTGCGCGAAGAAGTCGACCGGCTGGCGCAACCGCCAAGCGGGTACGGCGTGTTCCTTGAGCGCTATGAGGACGGCACGGTCGACGTGTTCACCTCTGGCCGCAAGATGCGCGTGTCGGTGTCGCCGACCGTCGACGTCGAGTCGTTGCGGCGTGGTCAGGCGCTGCGGCTCAACGAGGCGCTCACCGTCGTCGAGTCCGGCGACTACGAGCGCACCGGCGAGGTGTACGCGCTGCGTGAGGTGATGCCTCCAGTGGCCGATGAGGGCCCGTCGCGGGCGCTCGTCGTCGGCCACGCCGATGAGGAGCGCGTCGTGTGGCTGTCCGACCCACTGACCGAGGACACCCTCAAGTCGGGTGACTCGGTCCTCGTCGACAGCAAGGCGGGCTACGCATACGAGCGGGTGCCGAAGGCCGAGGTCGAGGACCTCGTGCTGGAAGAGGTGCCCGACGTCCGGTACGAGGACATCGGTGGCCTGTTCCGGCAGATCGAGCAGATCCGCGACGCGGTGGAGCTGCCGTTCCTGCACGCCGACCTGTACCGCCAGTACCAGCTCCGTCCACCGAAGGGCGTGCTGCTCTACGGCCCGCCCGGCTGCGGTAAGACGCTGATCGCCAAGGCCGTCGCGAACTCGCTGGCCAAGCAGGTCGCCGAGGGCAAGGGCGACGCGGCAGGGATACGGGAAGCCAAGTCCTACTTCCTCAACATCAAGGGCCCCGAGCTGCTGAACAAGTTCGTCGGCGAGACCGAGCGGCACATCAGGCTGATCTTCCAGCGGGCACGGGAGAAGGCGTCAGAGGGCACGCCGGTCATCGTGTTCTTCGATGAGATGGACTCGATCTTCCGCACCCGTGGCAGCGGCGTGTCGTCCGACGTCGAGACGACGATCGTGCCGCAGCTGCTCAGTGAGATCGACGGTGTCGAGGGCCTTGAGAACGTCATCGTCATCGGCGCGTCCAACCGTGAGGACATGATCGACCCGGCGATCCTGCGGCCAGGCAGGCTCGACGTGAAGATCAAGATCGAGCGGCCTGACGCGGAGGCGGCGAAGGACATCTTCTCCAAGTACCTGCTCGAAGGCCTGCCGATCCACGGCGACGATCTGGCCGAGTTCGGTGGCGACACCGAGGCCACGATCGACGCGATGATCCAGCACACCGTGGAGCGGATGTACGAGGAGAGTGAGGACAACCGCTTCCTCGAGGTCACCTACGCCAACGGCGACAAGGAAGTGCTGTACTTCCGCGACTTCAACTCGGGCGCGATGATCCAGAACATCGTGGACCGGGCGAAGAAGGCCGCGATCAAGTCGGTGCTGGAAACCAAGCAGCCTGGCCTGCGAGTGCAGCACCTGCTTGACGCGATCGTGGACGAGTTCGCCGAGAACGAGGATCTGCCCAACACCACCAACCCGGACGACTGGGCCAGGATCTCGGGCAAGAAGGGCGAGCGCATCGTCTACATCCGGACCCTGGTCACCGGCAAGAACCAGGATTCGGGACGGGCGATCGACACGGCCACCAACACGGGCCAGTACCTGTAGCACGGCCGAGGCGGGGACGGCGCGCTGGCGTCGTCCCCGCCTTGCGCTGCGCGCGGGGCCGGACCTGCCCACGGGCTCGCGCGTCGACCCGCGTGCGGCACGGGCTCGCGCGTCGACGTTGTGCCTCCCCGGGTCGCGGGGCGTTGTACCTCGCCTCACCAGGCACATGGCGGCGAGCTGTTCCACGATACGGGAAGCTGATCAACTTACCGCGCCGGGTGACCATTCTGTGTCCGTTTTGGGTGGTTCCGTTGGTAACAGCGCGCGGTAAGTTGATCAACTCCGTGGCGCTGCGGTTCGCGGGGGAGCGCAACACCGCTGGCGAGCCCCCAGAGCCGTGCGTCACCGACACGCCTGTGTCGGGCGGGACGGCGGGACGCGGTGGCCGTAGGGTGGAAAGCGGGTACCCCTCTGGTGGCCTGAGATTGGAGACTGCATGCGGCGGATCATGGGAACCGAGGTCGAGTACGGCATCGCCGTGCCGGGGGATGCCACGGCGAACCCCGTGCTGACGTCGACGCAGATCGTGCTGGCCTACGCCGCTGCCGTCGACATCCCGCGCTCCCGAAGGGCGCGCTGGGACTACGAGGTGGAGTCGCCGCTGCGGGACGCGCGCGGCTTCGACCTCACCGGCCCGAACACCCAGCCGCAGGACCCCGACGTCGAGGACCTTGGCGCCGCGAACGTCATCCTCACCAACGGCGCCCGGCTCTACGTCGACCACGCGCACCCGGAGTACTCCGCGCCCGAGGTCACCAACGCCTGGGATGCCGTCATCTGGGACAAGGCGGGCGAACGGGTCATGGAGCAGGCGGCGATGAAGGCCGCCACGGTGCCGGGCCAGCCCCGGCTGCAGCTCTACAAGAACAACGTCGACGGCAAGGGCGCCAGCTACGGCACCCACGAGAACTACCTGATGGCGCGCGCGACGCCGTTCACCTCGGTGATCGGCGGGCTGACGCCGTTCTTCGTGTCCCGCCAGGTCGTCACCGGCTCTGGCAGGGTCGGCATCGGCCAGCAGGGCGAGGAGGACGGCTACCAGCTCTCGCAGCGCTCCGACTACATCGAGGTCGAGGTCGGGCTGGAGACCACGCTCAAGCGCGGCATCATCAACACCCGCGACGAGCCGCACGCCGACGCCGACAAGTACCGCAGGTTGCACGTCATCATCGGCGACGCCAACCTGTCGGAGTACTCGACCTACCTCAAGCTCGGCACAACGGCGCTGGTGCTCGACATGATCGAGAGCGGCGTCGGCTTCGACGACCTCAAGCTGCGCGAGCCGGTGCGCGCGGTGCGTCAGATCAGCCACGACCCCACGCTCAAGGCCACCGTCGAGTTGACGGACGGCCGCCGGTTCACCGGCCTCGACCTGCAACGGGCGTACTTCGACCGCGCGACGGCGTTCGCGGAGCGCGAAGCAAGCGAGGTCTCCGACACCGACCGGCAGGTGCTGCGGATCTGGGGCGAGGTGCTGGACGCGCTGGCCCGCGACCCGGACGAGTGCGCCGACCGGCTGGACTGGGTGGCCAAGCTGCGGCTGCTCGAGGGCTACCGGTCCCGCGACAAGCTCGGCTGGGCCGCGCCTCGGCTGCACCTGATCGACTTGCAGTATTCCGACGTGCGCCTCGACAAGGGCCTCTACAACCGCCTCGTCACAAGGGGCACGATGAAACGCCTCGTCGACGAGGACGACGTCCAGGCGGCGATCACGGCCCCGCCACAGGACACCAGGGCGTACTTCCGGGGCCGCGCGCTTGAGAAGTACGCCGCGTCGATCGCGGCGGCGTCCTGGGACTCGGTCATTTTCGACATCGGAAGAGAATCATTGGTCCGAATTCCGACCCTTGAGCCGTTGCGCGGCACGAAATCGCACGTCGGAGCATTGTTGGACCAGGCGGACACGGCCGAACAGCTTGTCGAGGCGCTCACATCGTGATGGTGTCGGTGTCGCGGATCTGCCGCACGGTCGGCTGTCGCAGGTAATCTGGTCCGTAGAGAACTCGATCAGGAGGCGTTCATGGCGCAGGAAAAGATTGAGAAGCACGGCGGCGGAGACTCCGAGGACGAGAACGAAGGCGCTGCTCCTGCGGGGCAGGAGCGCAGGGAACAGCTCGGCGAAGACGTCGACACCATCCTCGACGAGATTGACGACGTGCTCGAGGAAAACGCCGAGGACTTCGTCCGCGCCTATGTGCAAAAGGGCGGGCAGTAACCTCGCGCGCGGCCGGATTCGATCCGGTTTAACCTGAGTTCGTTGTCAGCAGCTTGCCAGCAGCTAGTCGAAGATGGGAATCACGAGCACGTATGGATCACACCCCGGCCGCCGCGGCACGCGGCCCGCTGTCCGCTGCCTACCTGACCACCGGCACGTCGTCGTTCACCGACTTCCTCCGCGCGCAGGCGCCTGAGATGCTGCCGTCGCGGCCGGTCGGCGACGGCACGCTCGTCGACGTCCCGCACGGCACCACGATCGTCGCGCTCACCTTCGACGGTGGCGTGCTCATCGCGGGCGACCGCAGGGCCACCGCGGGCAACGTCATCGCGGCGCGCGACCTGGAGAAGATCTTCATGACCGACGAGTACTCCGCCGTCGGCATCGCGGGCACGGCGGGCATCGCACTGGAGATCGTGCGCCTCTACGCCGTCGAACTGGCGCACTACGAGAAGATCGAGGGCGTGTCGCTGTCGCTGGACGGCAAGGCGAACAAGCTGGCCACGATGGTCCGCTCCAACCTCGAGGTCGCGATGGCGGGGCTGGCAGCCGTTCCGATGTTCGTCGGCTACGACCCCGACGCGGCGGACGCGGCGGACGCGTCGTCGACGGGCCGCATCATCTCGTTCGACGTCACCGGCGGGCGCTACGAGGAGCGCGCCGGGTTCCACGCCATCGGCTCGGGCGCGCCGTACGCCAAGTCGGCGCTGAAGAAGCTCTACACCTCGTCGGCCGACAAGGACGCCGCGATCCGGAGCGCCGTTGCCGCGCTGTACGACGCGGGCGATGACGACACCGCCACCAGCGGGTTCGACATGGTCCGGCGGATCTACCCGCAGGTCGTGACCATCACCGGCGCCGAAGGGGCGACGCAGGTGTCGGAGCCCGACCTCGCCTCGGTCGCCGAGTCCGTCGTCGCCGAACGCAGCGAGGCGGCAGGCTAGGGCCGCTCCCGCCCCGCTGGACACACCCCGCCCCGAGACCCCGACTCCCTGACGACCCCTGTCGACCACACGGACTGGAGCCTGAACCGTGACGATGCCGCTGTATGCCTCGCCCGAGCAGCTCATGCGCGACCGCTCGGAGTATGCCCGCAAGGGCATCTCCCGTGGTCGCAGTGTCGTGGCGATGAAGTACGCCGACGGCCTGCTGTTCGCGGCGGAGAACCCGTCGACGACGTTGCACAAGATCTCCGAGATCTACGAACGGATCGGCTTCGCGGCGGCGGGCCGCTACAGCGAGTACGAGAGCCTGCGGCGCGCCGGGATCCGCCACGTCGACCTGCAGGGCTACGCCTACGACCCGAGGGACGTGTCCGCCCGCCAGCTCGCCAACGTCTACGCGCAGACCCTTGGGTCGATCTTCACCGAGCAGGTCAAGCCGTTCGAGGTGGAGCTGGCCGTCGCCGAGGTCGGTGACGAGGCCAGCGAGGACCAGCTGTTCCGGCTCACCTACGACGGCTCCATCGTCGACGAGCCGCAGTTCCTCGTGATGGGCGGGCAGACCGACCCGGTCGTCGCCAAGCTCAAGGAGAGCTACACCGACGGCCCTAGCCTGCGCGAGGCGATGGGGCTGGCCGTTGGCGCGCTCAAGGCGGGCCTGAGCAACGGCGCCGAGCTGGGCAAGCTGGAGGTGGCCGTGCTGGAGCGGCACCGGCCGAAGCGGGCGTTCCGCCGCCTCACCGGAGCGGTGCTCGACGACCTGCTTTCCGGCGGCTCCGGGGGCAAGGGCGGCGGCAAGAGCTCGGGCAAGGCGAAGCCAAAGTCCGGGCCAAAGTCCGGGCCAAAGCCCGAGACGAAGTCCGAGGGCGGCGAGGAAGGCAGCGACAGCAGCGGAGGCGGTGGGGACACCGCCGCGGAGTGATCTCGCCCCGCTCGGGTGATGATCACGCTGGGCGACGAGTCACGAAACGGCGGCTCCGCCTAATTGGCTCACCGCTTTTCGCCCGAGAGCACATAGCATTGGGAGTATGCAGCGTCGGATATACGGCCTCGAGACCGAGTTCGGGGTCACGTGCACCTTTCACGGCCAGCGCAGACTCTCGCCAGACGAGGTCGCGCGATACCTGTTCCGCAGGGTGGTGTCGTGGGGGCGTTCGTCCAATGTCTTCCTGTCCAACGGTTCCCGGCTGTATCTCGACGTGGGCTCGCACCCGGAGTACGCGACTGCCGAGTGTGACGACCTGACCCAGCTCGTCACCCACGACAAGGCGGGCGAGCGGATCCTGGAGGATCTGCTCGTCGACGCTGAGCGGCGGCTCGCGGACGAGGGCATCGGCGGTGACATCTACCTGTTCAAGAACAACACCGACTCGGCTGGCAACTCGTACGGTTGCCACGAGAACTACCTCGTGGGCCGCTCCGGCGAGTTCTCCCGCATCGCCGACGTGCTGTTGCCCTTCCTCGTCAGTCGCCAGCTGATCTGCGGGGCGGGCAAGGTGCTGCAGACCCCGCGCGGCGCGGTGTACTGCCTGTCGCAACGGGCCGAGCACATCTGGGAGGGCGTCTCCAGCGCCACCACCCGGTCGCGGCCGATCATCAACACCCGCGACGAGCCGCACGCCGACGCGGAGCGCTACCGCAGGCTGCACGTCATCGTGGGCGACTCGAACATGGCAGAGCCGACCACCCTGCTCAAGGTGGGCTCCGCCAACATCGTGCTGCAGATGATCGAGGAAGGCGTGCAGTTCAAGGACTTCACGCTGGACAATCCCATCCGCGCGATCCGGGAGATCAGCCACGACCTCACCGGGCGCAGGCGGGTGCGGCTCGCGGGCGGCAGGGAGGCGTCCGCGCTCGACATCCAGCGCGAGTACCACGCCCGCGCGGTGCGCCACGTCGAGGCGAACGGTGCGACGCCCACCACCCAGCAGGTCATCGACCTGTGGGGCAGGGCCCTCGAAGCCGTCGAGACGCACGACTACAGCAGCATCGACACCGAGGTGGACTGGGCCATCAAGCACCGGCTCATCGAGCGGTACCGCGCCAAGCACGGCCTCGACCTGTCCAGCCCGCGCATCGCCCAGCTCGACCTGGCCTACCACGACATCCGCCGGGGCAGGGGCCTGTTCGACATGCTGCAGCGCAAGGGCCTGGTCAGGCGGGTCACCGACGACGGCGAGATCGAGCTGGCCAAGGACACCCCGCCGCAGTCCACCCGCGCGAAGCTGCGCGGCGACTTCATCGCGGCGGCGCAGGCGGCGCAGCGTGACTTCACCGTCGACTGGGTGCACCTCAAGCTGAACGACCAGGCGCAGCGGACCGTGTTGTGCAAGGACCCGTTCCGCAACGTCGACGAGCGAGTGGAGCGGTTGATCGCGAGTTTGTGAGCTACAGTCGGATTCGTGTCCACCGCCCGTGCTGAACGTTTGGTGAATCTGGTACTGGCGCTGCTCTCGACCCGTCAGTACCTGACCGCCGAGCGCATCCGAGGCATCGTGGGAGGCTACGCCGACGCGCCGAGCGACGAGGCGTTCTTCCGGATGTTCGAGCGCGACAAGGGTGAGCTGCGCGAGCTCGGCATCCCGATCGAGACCGGTCGCAACTCGGCGTTCGACAACGTCGACGGCTACCGCATCGCCCGCAGGGACTACGAGCTGGGCGAAGTCGACCTCGCGCCGGACGAGGCAGCCGCCGTCGGTCTCGCGGTGCGGCTGTGGGACTCGCCCGAGCTGACCGGGCAGGCGCACGGCGCGCTGGTCAAGCTGCGGGCGGCCGGGGTGGAGATCGACGAGTCCGCCAGGGCGCCGATCCAGCCGCGGGTGCGCACCGAGGCGGCGTTCGCGCCGATGCTGGCAGCCGTGCGCGAGGGCAGGCCGGTCCGCTTCGAGTACCGCCGCGCCGGGGCTGCCGAGCGGCGGGAACGCACGCTGGAGCCGTGGGGCGTTGTCTCCTGGCGGGGCAGGTGGTACGCCGTCGGGCACGACCGCGACCGTGCCGCCACCCGCTGCTTCCGGCTGTCCCGGGTGACCGGAACCGTCACGCCGATCGGCGAGCCGGGCGAGGTGCGGCGACCGGCCGAGGCCAACCTGCTGGAGATCGTGGCGGGCAGCGCCACATCGGACCAGGCACCGGTCGCCACCGCCCGGTTGTGGGTCGCCGAGGGGACGGCCGCCGGCATCCGGCGCGGTGCGAAGGTCGTCGGCAAGCGCGTGGTCGACGGTGTCGCGGGCGACGAACTGGAGCTCGACGTCTACTACCCGGACAGCCTCGCCCGCTGGATCGCGGGCTACGGGCCGGACGTGCTGGTGCTGGAACCGGACGTGCTGGCCAAGGCGGTGCACGAACGGCTGATCGTGCTGGCCGAGGGCGTCGGGGCCGAGGGGATACCGCACGAGGGGGGAAGGAGCACGGCATGAAATCCGTCGGGGCCAGGATGCCTCGGCTGCTCGCGCTGGTGCCGTATCTGCTGGCGCGGCCGGGCATCGACATCGAGGAGGCCGCCGCCGACTTCGGCGTCACCGGCAAGCAGCTCCGCAAGGACCTTGAGCTGCTCTGGATGTGCGGGCTGCCCGGCTACGGCCCTGGTGACCTGATCGACCTGTCGTTCGAGGGCGACACCGTGACCGTCACCTACGACGCTGGCATGCGCCGTCCGCTGCGGCTGACCGGCGGGGAGGCCACCGCGATGCTGGTGGCGCTGCGGGCGCTGGCGGAGACCCCCGGTGTCGCCGACGGCGACGCGGTGCGGCGCGCCATCGCCAAGATCGAAGCCGCCGCGGGGGAGGCGCAGCCTGCCGGGGTGGTCGTCGGTCTCGGCGTGCGGGAGGCCGAGCGCACGGCGGCGACCCGCAAGGAGGTGCAGCGCGCGCTCACCCAGGAGCGAGCGCTGCGGATGACCTACTACACCGCGTCCGCCGACCGGATCAGCGACCGCGTCGTCGACCCGATGCGGCTGCTGATCGTCGAGGGCAACAGCTACCTGGAGGCCTGGTGCCGTCGCGCCGACGCGGTGCGGCTGTTCCGGCTGGACCGCATCGACGCGATCGAGGTGCGGGACGAACCGGCGACGCCGCCGCGCGACGCCGAGCGGCACGACGTCACCGACGGCTTGTTCGCGGCCCGGCCGGGCCAGCCGGAAGCCGTGCTGGTGCTTGCGCCGGACGCCCGCTGGGTCGCCGAGTACTACTCCTGCGAGGAGCTGGCCGAGCTCGACGGCGGCAGGCTACGGGTACGGATGCGCTACGGCGACGAGAGCTGGCTGGTCCGGGTGGTGCTTGGCATGGGCGGCGAGATCGCCGTCGAGGAGCCCGCCCAGCTGGCGCGGCGGGTGCGCGAGCGGGCTGCTGCCGGTGTCGCGCGGGCCAGCGCGCTCACGACTTGCCAGGCTGGCTAAGGTGATCACCGTGCTCGATCCAGCCAACGGTTACCTCGTCAGCGCCGTGTTGTTGCTTGCCGGTGGCATCGCGTTCGCCGTCGTCGTGTTACATGTCGTGCGATCCGTGCGGCGGTGCAGCAGGGTGGGCACGGCGGTGCGCAAGGTGTGGCGCGGCGAGCTGATGCTGCTCAAGGCGCGCATGGCCGCGCTGCAGATCGCGTTGCACCAACGGTGGCCAAAGTCGGATAGGGCGGCTCCGTACACGTGACACCCCGCCGCGGGGTCGTAGACTGGTCCGTGACTACATGAGAGGAGGGCCACCATGGGTTCGTTGTCACCGTGGCACCTGGCCATTCTGCTGGCCGTGATGATCCTGCTGTTCGGCGCGAAGAAGCTGCCGGACGCGGCGCGCGGCGTTGGCAGGTCGCTGAAGATCCTGAAGGCCGAGACGAAGGGGCTGCGCGAAGACGAGGACGAGTCGTCGTCGCGTGCGTCGGACACGACCAACACGACCAGCACGACCAGCACGACCAACCCCGACAGCAAGCAGTTGACGGACGGCAGCGGCGCCACCGAGAGCACCACGGACGACCAGCGGGTGACTGACCTGCAGCGGCAGCTCGACGAGCTGAAGCAGCAGGACCAGACGCACAAGAACGCCAGCTAGGCGCCGGCGCGCCTGCATCACCCCGTAAGCACCACCCACGCGCGAGAGAACGGAACCAGATTCGGTGGCGGAGCCTGTGACCTCCGAGCGCCCCGGTCGCCGCAACAAGCGACGCAAGCGCAGCCGTCGGCACAATCCCGACGGCACGATGACGCTGATCGAACACGTCTACGAGTTCCGGCGGCGGCTCTCCTATGCCCTGCTCGCGATCATCGCGGGGGGCATCATCGGGTTCATTTGGTTCGACAGCGGCGTCGCCACGTTTCCCTCGCTGGGTGATCTGATCCGGGGGCCGTACTGTGGCCTGCCGTCGGAGATGCTTGTCGACTTCGGTGGCGGCAAGCAGTGCCAGCTGCTGCAGACCGAACCGTTCGAGGCGTTCATGATCCGCCTCAAGGTCGGTATCGCCGCGGGTGCGGTGCTGTTCGCCCCGTTCTGGCTGTACCAGTTCTGGGCGTTCATCGCGCCGGGGCTGTACTCGAGCGAGCGCAAGTACGCGCGGGTGTTCGTGACGCTGGCCTCGCTGCTGTTCGCGGCGGGTGCGGTGCTCGCGTATCTGATCACGCCGTTCGCGCTGCACATGCTGGTCGGCATCGGCGCTGAGAACTTCGCGACCGCGCTCACCGGGTCGAAGTACATCTCGTTCATCCTCACCCTGCTGATCGTCTTCGGGGTGAGCTTCGAGGTGCCGCTGCTGATCGTGATGCTCAACCGGGTCGGCGTCGTCCGGTACGAGCAGCTGAAACGCTGGCGGCGCGGGATCATCATGGCGATGTTCGTGTTCGCCGCGATCATCACGCCAGCCGACCCGTTCTCCATGCTGGCGCTGGCGCTCGCGTTGGTACTGCTGTTCGAGATGGCGATCCAGATCACGCGGGTGCACGACAGGAAGCTGGACCGGCGGCGGGAGGAACTCGGCTGGGACTCGCTCTCCGACGACGAGGCTGCCGCGTTCGAGTACCAGCCGAGCGGCGCCGACGGCGATCCCGACGAGGGGGCAGGTGAGCGCCGGGGCGGCGCGCGTGGCAGTGCCTCGCGGGGCAGCGCCGATGGCGGCAGCACGGACGACGTCACCTGATGGCTGCGCGTCCGGTGGTGGCCCCCGCGAGCGAGCCGGGATTCCGCATGCGCGGTCGGCGGCGAATGTGAAACCCTGGCCACGTGGCTGACCGACTGACGTCTCCTGCCGCCGCGTACACCGAAGCACGCCGCCGTTCGGCGTATCCCCAGCTCACGGCGTTCCAAGCGGCCGCGGCCTTCGACTTCGACCCGTTCCAGCGCCAGGGCTGTGAGGCGCTGGAGGACGGGCACGGTGTGCTGGTCTGCGCGCCGACCGGCGCGGGCAAGACCGTGGTGGGCGAGTTCGCGGTGCACCTCGCGCTGTCCGAGGGGCGCAAGTGCTTCTACACCACGCCCATCAAGGCGCTGTCGAACCAGAAGTACACCGAGCTGGTTGCCCGCTACGACGCCGACAGCGTCGGGTTGCTCACCGGCGACGTCTCCATCAACGGCAACGCGCAGATCGTGGTGATGACCACCGAAGTGCTGCGCAACATGCTGTACGCGGGCTCGTCCACGATCACCGACCTCGGCTACGTCGTGATGGACGAGATCCACTACCTCGCGGACCGGTTCCGGGGCGCGGTGTGGGAGGAAGTCATCCTGCACCTGCCGGAGTACGTCCGCGTCGTCGGGCTCTCCGCGACGGTCAGCAACGCCGAGGAGTTCGGCGACTGGCTGGTCACGGTCCGGGGCGACACCACCGTCGTCGTCGACGAGCACCGGCCGGTGCCGCTGTGGCAGCATATGATGATCGGCAATCGGCTGTTCGACCTGTTCGCCGAGAAAGCCGACGATCCCGCCAGCGACGACGCGCGGCACGACCGCATCAACCCGTCGCTGCTGCGTAAAGCGCAGGAAATCGGCAGGGCGTACGGGCCAGCCGCGCTGCGGGGTAGGAACCGCAAACGTGGCAGCTACCCGCGCGGGCCGCGCTACCGGCCGCCGTCGCGGGTCGACGTCATTGGCCGGTTGGATCGCGACGGCCTGCTGCCCGCGATCGTGTTCATCTTCTCCCGCGCAGGCTGTGACGCCGCCGTGGACCAGTGCTGCCGCGCTGGTCTGCGGCTCAACGGCCCCGACGAGGTGGAGCTGGCCCGCGAGATCATCGACGAACGCACCCGCGACCTGCCGGAGAGCGATCTCGGCGTGCTCGGCTACTGGGAGTGGCGCGACGCACTGGAACGCGGCATCGCCGCCCACCACGCCGGGCTGCTGCCCGCGTTCAAGGAGACGGTCGAGGAGCTGTTCGTCCGGGGCCTGGTGAAGGCCGTGTTCGCGACCGAGACGCTGGCGCTCGGGATCAACATGCCCGCCCGCACCGTCGTGCTGGAACGGCTGGTCAAGTACAACGGCGAGGCGCATGTCGACCTCACGCCCGGCGAGTACACCCAGCTCACCGGACGCGCGGGGCGGCGCGGCATCGACGTCGAAGGCCATGCCGTCGTGCTGTGGCAGCCCGATATCGACCCGAAGCAGGTCGCCGGGCTCGCCTCCACCCGGACCTATCCGCTGCGGTCGTCGTTCCGGCCCGGCTACAACATGGCCGTCAACCTGGTCGCGCAGGTGGGAGCCGCTGAGGCGCGGGAGCTGCTCGAGCAGTCGTTCGCCCAGTTCCAGGCCGATCGTTCGGTCGTCGGGCTGTCCCGCAAGATCGAGCGCAACAAGGAGGCCCTTGCGGGCTACGCCGAGGCCGTTGCCGCCGACTTCGACGACCTGCGCGACTACGCGGCACTGCGCAAGCGGATCTCCGACCGGGAGAAGGTGCTCGCCAAGCAGAACACCGCGTCGCGGCGGCAGGAGACGGCGCGCTCGCTGGAGCAGCTGCGCAAGGGCGACGTGATCGCGGTGCCGTCCGGCAGGCGCGCTGGCATCGCGGTGGTCGTCGACCCCGGCCTGGACCCGGTGGCCGAGCCCCGGCCGATCGTGGTGACCGAGGATCGCTGGTCCGGGCCGCTGTCGGCGTCCGACTTCCCCGCGCCGGTGGACAAGCTCGGCCACATCCGGCTGCCGAAGCGGGTGGAGCTGCGCTCGCCCAAGACCCGCCGCGACATCGCGTCGCATCTGCGGGACAGCGGCATCGTCGCGCCGGGACGGCGGCGCAAGCAGCGCGGGGACGCCAACTCCGATCCCGAGCTGGTCAGCCTGCGCAAGGCGCTGCGCTCGCATTCCGCGCACGGGCTACCGGACCGGGAGGCCCGCCTGCGCTGGGTGGAGCGCTACGAACGTCTGGTCGCGGAGAACCGCAAGCTGGAGGAGAAGGTCGCCGCGACGACGCACTCGCTGGTGCGAGCGTTCGACCGGATCCGGGCGCTGCTCACCGAGCGCGGCTACCTCGCAGCGGACGGCAACACCGTGACCGACGACGGCACGCGGCTGACCCGGATCTACAGCGAGTCCGACCTGCTCGCGGCGGAATGCGTGCGGCACGAACTGTGGCGCGACCTGCAACCCGCCGAGCTGGCCGCCGTGGTGTCCACGCTGGTGTTCGAGGCGCGCCGGGACAGCGCGGGGGAGCCGCGCCTGCCCGCGGGCGCGGTGAGCGACGCCTGGCAGCGCACGGCGGCGCTGTGGGCCGAGTTGGTCGACGACGAACGCAGGCATCGGCTCGGCCGCACCCGCGAGCCCGACGCCGGATTCGCGTGGCCGGTGTATCGGTGGGCGCGCGGCGAGTCGTTGGAGAAGGTGCTCACCACGGCGGAGCAGAACGGCCAGGAACTGTCAGCCGGTGACTTCGTGCGTTGGTGCCGTCAGGTGATCGACATGCTTGAGCAGCTAAGGGACGTGCTCGGCAAGGCGGACCCGGTCGGCGCGGCCGCTGGCTCGGCGGCGCGGTCTCTGCGACGCGGAGTTGTCGCGGCAGGCAACGTCTGAGTGATATGAGTAGGACGGGGCGTATGCCGGGGAGGCTGGGCGTATGCCCCGTGGTGTGGTTGGATCACCCAGGCGACGAACGTGGCACTTGGCGGAGGACACAATGAGCACGCCGTATGGCGGCAGCGACCCGCAGCAAGACCCGCAGCAGTGGGGGCAACAGCCCTACGGCGACCAGACGGGTGGTCAGCAGGCGGGCAGCGGGCCTGCCCCTGGGTACGGCCAACCGGCCCAGCCCGGTCAGGAGCAGTGGGGGCAACAGCCCTACGGCGACCAGACGGGTGGTCAGCAGGCGGGCAGCGGGCCTGCCCCTGGGTACGGCCAACCGGCCCAGCCCGGTCAGGAGCAGTGGGCGCAGCAGCCCTACGGCGACCAGACAGGTGGTCAGCAGGCGGGCAGCGGGCCTGCCCCTGGGTACGGCCAACCGGCCCAGCCCGGTCAGGAGCAGTGGGCGCAGCAGCCCTACGGCCAGCCGGGGCAGGACCAGTGGGGCCAGCAGTGGGCGCAGTACCCTGCCGGTTACCCGCAGCCCGGCCAGGAGCAATGGGGTCAGGAGCAGTGGGCGCAGCAGCCGTACGGCCAGCCGCAGCCGGGCGGCACCTTCCCACCGAGCGGGCCGCAGCCCCAGCAGCCGGGTGGGACCTTCCCGCCCAGCGGGCCGCAGCCTCAGCCCTGGGCCCCGCCCGGCCAGCCGGGGCAGCCGGGGCAGGACCAGTGGGGCCAGCAGTGGGCGCAGCAGCCGTACGGCGCGCCTTATGGTCAGCCGGGCCAGCCGGGCGGGACGTTCCCGCCGAGCGGGCAGCCCGGTGGTTTCGGGCAGTACCCGCCCGGGATGGAGCCGGAGCAGCAGAAGAAGTCGAAGGCGCCGCTGGTCATCGGCATCGGCGTGCTGGTGCTGCTTGTCGCCGTTGTGTTGGTGCTGGGTTTCATCGCGCCCGGGTTCTTCTTCAAGGACAAGGTCTTCGACGCCGCCGCTGTTGAGGACGGTGTCGAGCAGATCTTGACGCAGGAAGACGTCGAGTTCGACGCGGGCAGCGCGTCGTGTCCCGCCGATCAGCCGGTGGAGCAAGGCCACACCTTCACCTGCACCGTCACCATCGACGGTGAGCAGAAAGACGTGGCGATCACCGTGGTCGAGGCCGACCCGCCGAAGTACCAGGTCGAGACCCCCTGACGCGCACCTGAGCGCGCGGCTGTGCCGCGGCCAGCGGTGCTGGTCGCGGTGGGCCGGTGTGTGGTTGTGCGCGTCCGCGGTGGCCCGCTCGCCGCGTGGTCCGCCCTAGCCGATGGGTTCGGTGTGGGGTGCGGTGAACCGTCGTGGTTGGCGTGTCGGATCCAGCCATTCGGGCGGCAGGCATTCGGGCCTGCCGTCGGTGGCCATGTGGATTGTCCAGCCTGCGTGGTGCACGAGCCGGTGGCAG
>WHTY01000034.1 GCA_009377475.1 Actinophytocola sp. | reverse complement strand
CTTGCGGGTGCTGTTTCGGCAATGCGTCGACAAGAGACGTCGACACAAAGCAAATTGCAGGTCAAACGTGGTTCGCCGGTCGGCTGTAAAGTAGCCAGATGGTACATCGGCGGTCAGTGCGAGTGCTGGGCCGTCCGTCTCGTTTCTCGTCTCATTCAGGGGCGGTTGGGACTGGTCGGCATGGTCCACTTGGTCAGCAAAACCCGAGGTCAACGCACACGACGAACCTTCGCGTACGCAAGATCGAACAGCTCGTAATGCGTAGGTCAGGGGTTCGACTCCCCTAGGCGGCTCCGTTCTGACCAGGCCCTTTCCGGACTTCGGAAAGGGCCTGAGTCTTGTCTCGTCTCATTTGGCATCCGTTGGGGCCGCTTTACGCGGGTTCACGCGGGCACAGCAGCGGGGCTATTTGCCCGGCGATTTCTTGCTTCAACTCGTCCGACACGTGCATATAACGATGGGAAAGGTGTGCCTCTTTATCTGGTGGTTCCCTCCGGACTGCGACCTTGTATCCTCAAACGTCGCCTTCCGGTAACGCGGCGTTACTGCCGCGAGCCGCCAGGCCGGTAGGCATCGCGTCGGTGTGCTACGGCGAGAATCGTAATTGTGCGTTCGTAGTCGTCTACTCGGCAAAGAGCGCGGTAGTCGCCACGTCGCGTGCTCCACACGTCGTCAAACGGCGCGTCGAGCGGCTTACCAAGGCGGTGTGGGTTGCCTGCCACTGGCCCCATGATGTGTTCGTAGAGCGCAGATGCGGCGGCCAGCGGTAGTTTTGCCAGGCGGCGGCGAGCAGCCGGGGTGAACTCGACGGCGTAGGGTTCGGACGTCATTCGCCAGCATCGCGGCGGGCGGCGAGGTCTTCGGCGATCTGGTCAGCCGTAAAGACGTGTCCGGCGCGGGCGTCGGCGAGACCTTCGCGTAGGTCTTGAACCAGCTCGCTGTTGGAGAGCACCTCGATGGTCTCGCGTAGGCGGTCCAGCTCTCCGGATGGCACCACGTCGGCGACGCGCTCACCGTGGGCGACAACGGATACGGTGTCGCCGTGCTCGGCGTGGCGCACCACATCTGACCAGGACGGTTGGTCCTCGGCTCGAACAGTGATGGCAGGTTCACTCATGGGTTCAGGATACCTGCCGTAGCGCTGTGGCAGAACGTGTGACATCCGGGGTGCCTTTGACCGTGGCCAGCGGGTTCCCGGACGAACACCACCGTTCCTGTCACTGACAACGATGTCGCCGCACCGGCTGCCACGCCGTGCGGCGATCGCGACGCCGGACACATGGACGGCAGGCGATGCCGGTTCCCTGCAAGAATTTCCAGGGCCGCGCTACGACTTCACCAACTGGTTCACGCGCTGGTGAGACACCCCGACCACATCGGCCATGGCCCGCTGCGACAATCCGGCATCGGACATCGCTGCTAGGGCGTCCTTCCGATTGCGTTCCCGCTCGGCCTCCAGCTTTTGATCTCATAGCGCCATTCGATCGGACCGGGATCACGGTCAAGCAGGTCGGCGAGGAAATCGGGGAACTCGGCGTGCAGGTCGGAGAAGTGCTCGTAGTCCATGGCACCGACAACCCCCTCGGGGAGCCCTTCGGCTACGGCGACCCACAGGCCATCGTCCCGGGTGACGGTCACGTTCATCGCTTCTCCATCCACTTCTCGCCGAACAGGTGAGCCAACCCGTCCTCGATCTGACGCATCATCGTCCAAGACAACTCCCGGCCAGGGTGACCGGTGAGTCCGAATCGCACCACCCCCGCGCACTGGAGATCAACTTCACGGTTCTTTCCGGTGACCGCTACGAACTGCCTGCGGACCGAGTCACTGGAACTCCAGGCAGATGGCTTCCGAACCCACCGCTTCCGACTCGCCACTGTCGTTCAAGCCGACACCGGGGCCCACAAGGAACTGCGGCGGCAGGGACACGATCCACGGCCATCGACGTCTCGGCTCTGGCACGATGCCGCTGTGTTCTCGGTTCCGTGTATCAGCGACGACAGCCGCAGTTCGGCTGCTTGTCAGCGTCGAGGATCTGCGTGAACTCATCCGGCGGCACACGGAATTGCGTCATGCAGGCCATGCAGTGCACCACGACGTTCCCGTCGGCGTCCTTGTCGTAGGTGTAGCCGTGGACAGGGTCGACGAACAAGGGCGCGCCACGCAGTTCGGGGTGTTGCGCGAGGAAGCACTTCATGCAGTACCGGCCCGTGCGCGGGTTGTTCGAGCTGGCGTAGAAGCAGTCCGGCGTGGCGCACTTGAGTTCCGGGTCAAGCTCGTGCCACTTCGGCGCGGGCTCCGGGGGGGGAGGCGGCTCCGGCGGAGGACCACCCCGCTTGCGGCAGCCCGCGCACACGTCGTGCTCATCCGGCTTGTACCAGATTTCCTGGTCGCAGCCGGGCATCGAGCATGCCAGCTTGGTCGCCTGGGTCACGCGCACCTCCTTATCGCGGCTGTATCGTACCGCCAGGGCACTGCTTGTTGGGATTCCCCGGCTCGGTGTGTATAGGCGTCAGTGATCCTGGAGTGCCCATCACGATCAGTCCGCACACCGGGCACCGTCCGTCATCTGCCATTGCTGTTCCTCCGTTTCTTCTTCCTCACCGGCAAGCCTTGAGCTTGTCCGGTCCGTATCTGGTTGCTCGCCGACCTCGGCTGAGTCAGAGCTTCCGCCAGCCGCCGCACCAGCCTGGTCCCACTCGTCTCCGCCTTGCTGCTCCACGCGGTCGGGATCACGGTCTGCGAGCGCAGCGCGTGAAGCTCACGCAGCAGCGCGTCGATCGTCTCGACCGTCTTCGTCCGGCGCGGCGGGCGGCACCACCGTCCGGGGTGTCGAGGCCACGCGCCGACCAGTGGGCGTGCGCGACCGACAGATCCTCGGCGTGATCAAGGATGCGGGCAATGGGGTCGGGGGTGTTCATGAGATGCCTCCGAAAAACCAGGGCGTGGGCTTTGCCGATGCGGTGCTGACGCCGGGATGGACAGGTGCCATCACCTTCTCGTTGTCGCTCATGGCGACGCCGCTAGCGGTAGTGGCTTTCGCGCGAACCGATACGACCGTATCGGTAGCGATGCGATCGTATCGGTTTTCGGAAAAGACACCCGTTCCCAGGGCCGACGTCATCGGATGCCCGCCATAGCCATGCGTCCAACTGACGGCCGAATGCCCGAAGCCGCGCCCTGCTCCTAACGCACGTACGCGGGTGTCGCGGGTGCGCCGCCGGTGGCGATGGTCTCGACGCTGCGGAGGACGACGAGCGCCGCGCGGCGCGACGTGGCGCCCAGCTCCGGCGAGTGCGCGACGAGACGCCAGCGGCGGAGGATGTCCCGCAACGCCGCTTTGACCTGGGCGCCGGACGGCTCGCGGAGCCCGAGACGTTCCGCAGGCCCGACCCCGTTCCCGCCGATCAGCCGCATGGCCTCCTCGCGTAACCCGTCGGGGAACAGCGCGGGATCGGCGGACAGCGCCGACGCCAAGCGCAGCTCATGGAACTCCTGCGCCCCGGCGACGACACGGTCCAGTTCGGTGAGCAGGGCGGCGCTGCCGCGACGCGGCTCCATGCGCAGCAGGACGTCGAGCGCCAACAGCGCCGCACGTGCCTTGACGACGTCGATGCGCGCCAGGAAGAGTCGTTCGATCGTCTCGCGGAGCTCGGCGAGACCGCTGCGCTGCGCGAGCTGCGCGGCGAGCGTCGGTTGTGTGTCGCTGCCCTGCCGGATCAGCGTGACGGCCAGCCGGACGCCGAACACCCCGAGCCGGTCCAGCAGCCGCTCCCGCGTGCCCGCATCGACCGGCAACGGCGCCTGCGTGCTCACGAACCGCTGCACGGACAGCAACTGCGCCTCCAGTTGCTCCGTCGGCACGCTCGCCAGGGCACGCAGCGCGCCGAACTCGGTCGCGTCCAACGCGCGCCCCGCGCTCGCCGCCTGACCGGCCACCGCGACGACGTCCTGGCACAACGTCCGCAGCTCCGGCTCCCGCCGTGCGCGTCGCGCGATCTGCCGCGCCGAGATCACCGCATCCGCCCGGCCGCCGCCGAGTTCGTCCGCCCTTGACAGCACGGCCACCGCGTTGATCGGCGCTGCCTGCGCCACCGGATGCTCGTTGACCGCGCGCAGCAGGTTCAGTTCCGCACCCCTCGGCCGACGGAGCAGACAGAGCACGGCGTCCGCATCGGCGCACCGCTTGCGGATCTCCGACGACGTGGCGTCCGGCGCGACGCCGTCGGTGTCCATCGCCGCGATGTCCCGCAACGATCGGCCGGACGCGCTCAGCGCACTGGCCACCGTCGACTTCCCGGAGCGGGGCGATCCGATGACAGCCAACCGAAGCGGCTCGTCGAAGCGCGCCCGCTGCCTGCGAAGCATGTCCATGGCGCGTGGGTTGTCGTGATACAGTGCGGCCGCCCGATCCAACAGGACCAGCGTGAGCTCGGCGGTCGCCGTCGTGTTCACGCCGTCAGCTCACGCGGCGCTGGCACGATCGACGCCTGCACCTGGTTGTTCAGAGTCCGCACCTGCTGGCGCAGCATGCCAAGCGACTCCAATGCGGCGGAGATTTCCCTTGTGCGCCGACTCTTCTCCGTCGTCTCGCTGTCGACCGCCTTCTTGAGTTCCTTGGCGGCCAACGTGATCTCGGCGCGACGCTGCTCGGCGTACTGCGTATAGCGGTCCCGCAGCATGCGTTGCAACCGCCGAGCGGTGTCCCGACTCTCTTTGCTGCACGCGAGATAGAAGTCGTCGACGTGGCGGTGCGCAGCGGTCTTGGCCACCGTCTGCCTGCGTTTCAGCCTGGTGCCACGTTCCTCGAAGACGCTCTTGAGTCCGAACGCGACACCGGCGCCGAGCGAGATCGGGTTGATCAGCGGCATGCCGGCGACCGTGGTGGCGAGGCCGAACATCAGGAGCCCGCTGTATGAGCCGCGCATCCCCACGAACAGCTGCTGGCCAACCGAGAACTTCTCCACGTTGGGTTTGCGCAGGCCGTTGGCGTGCTCCAGCGGCGCGTCCCCATAGGCAACGTCGGGCACGAGGTCGGGCCGGTGCGGCGCGATGTAACGGGCCAGCTTGTGCGCGATCCAGTCGAATCGCTCGAACAGCCACCCGAAGTTCGTCTCCGCCACCTCGGTGAGCTGATCCGCCAGCCACTCATCGAACTCCTGCCACGTGTGGGAGGGATCGGCCGTGTCGAAGTACTCGTCCACTTCGCGCAGAATGCGCCGGGTGCGGTCGCGCAGGTCGAACTCCAAATCGGACGTCAGGTCCGCCACCTCGTCGGCGAGCAGGGTCTGTCCGCGCGCCGAGACCCGTTGCAACTGCTCGACCTCGCGCCCCGCCGCGTGCCAACGCACGACCGCGTCGCCGCTGGCGCGCTGCATCGTCGTGTGCTCATCACGCAGCCCGGTGATCAACCGCTCTACGGTCACCTCGCTGAGCGCGGCGACGGACCGCTGGTTCAGCTCGTCGGAACGCTCCAGCCAGTCGTGCCGCAGGCGTCGCACCAGCTCCTCGAACCCGGACTCGGCGTTCAGCACCTTATCGCCGGAACGGGCCGCCGCCATCCGCACCGTTGCCGAGACGGGAACCACGGTCGCGGGCAGTCCGGCGTCCGCGAGCTGTGCCCTGGTGCGGTCGGCGACGTCCTGCCAGCCAGGCACGATGTCGATCTTGGTGAGTGCGACGAGCACGGTCGGGCAGATCCGCGTGACGCGCTCAAGTAGTTCGCGTTCGTTCACGGACAGCTCACTGGTGGCGTCGGTCGCGAGCACAACGGCGTCCGCGCTGAACACCTCGGACAGCACATTCGAGAGATTCCGGGTACCCGACGCCGGCGTGTCGACCAGCACGACGCCCGCTTGCAGCAGTCCGCGCGGCAGGCCGATCCTCGCGTGCGCGACCTCGCTGCCCGGCATGGCCGCTTCGTAGTTCGCCCGGTTCGTCACCGATTCGATCGGTACCGGCAGCCGCCGCCCAGACTCCGCGTCGCCCTCGATCGCGCCACGTCCACCCGATCCGGTGGCGGCGACCATCGCGGCGTTCGGGCTGTCCGCGTACTCGATGATCGCGGGCACCCGCGTGGTCAGGTCGTCCCCCACGGCGCACACCGGAGCGTTCACGAGCGCGTTGATCAACTGACTTTTGCCTTGCCCCGATTCCCCGAGCACGAGGATGCGCAGGCTCGGCTCAAGCAGCCGCGCGCGTCGTTCCCACAGCGGCTGCGCCAGATCCTGTCGGTTGTGCCGTACACATGCCTGGATCGTGTCGTCCAGGATGTCGAGCCAGGGCGATGCCATCGCGGAGAGTGTGCCGTGTCATCGCCCAAACGTGAAGGTGGCTTGGTCCGAAATCACGAACCAAGCCACCTTGCGACTACTGAGCGTGCCCGATTCAGCCGCCGATGCCCAGCTCGCCGTCAGTCACGCCGCTGACGTCCTGCGTGGGCGCGTCCTGCGGGACGGCGTTGCCGAGCGGGCTGTCGCTGACGCCATCCTGGACGGTGTTCGCCGACGGCTGCGGGGCCGCTGGCAGCTCCGGCTGCGGCGCAGCGGGCATCGAGGAGTCCGGCAGCTGGGACTGCACGTCGCCAGGCAGCGGGTTCTCCACCGGCAGGTTCGGCAGCTCGGACGGCACGCCCGGGTTGGGCAGGTCGCCAGCTGGCAGGCCGCCAGCGGACGGCATCCCGGCGCCGGTCGGCAGGTCGGCGCGCGCGTCCTGCAGGTCCGATGCGTTGAACTCGTCCGGCGACGGCATCTGCGACGGCGCCTGCTGGATCTGCCCCGCCAGCTGGTGGGAGCCGCCCGACACGTGGCCGGCCATGTAGTCCGAGCCGGACCGGATGTGCTCGGACGCGGTCTCGGCGGCGCCCGTCAGGTACGAGCCGAGGGCCTCGCCACCGTCGCTGATCTGGCTCGCGAACGCGTCGCCGCCGGACGACACGTAGCCCGCCACCGTACCTGCGGCGACCTCGCCGCCGCGTGCCAGCGTGTCGCCGTCAAGGGACAGGCTCGGGTCGCCGCCGCTCTCGAACTCGAAGCCGTCGGAGCCGCCGATGCCGTGCATGTGCATGCTGCCCAGCTCGGAGTCGGCGCTGCCGCCACCGTGCACCGCGGCCGACGAGGCGCCGAAGTGCCCCTCGGACGCGAAGCCCATCTCGGCGCCAGCCGCCTCGAACTCGCCCGCCGCGCCGTCGGCGCTGAGCTGCGAGGTGCCCATGAAGGAGCCGAGCGGAGAGTCGGACACCATGGCGGTCTCCATGCCGTTCAGGTCGCCCCTGGCGCCAGCCGCGCCGGAGCCGAAGTCGTTGCCGAGCGTGCCGGTGGCGCCGAGGGACTCCGTCGAGCCCCAGGCGTCGCCGGTCATCGAGCCGAGCTCGGACTCGGACGTCATCGCGCCGGTGAAGCCGTCGAGGTCACCGTTTCCGGTGAGCGCGGTGCTGAACGGGTCACCGCTGCCCTCGGCGTTCATGGAGAGCGAGCCGGGCGCGGGGACGGTGCCCGCTGCGGCGGACTGCGCGACGACCTGCAGGTGCTGGACCGCGGCCTCCGGGTCGGACGGCAGTTCGGACAGCTGGGCTTCGAGCGAGGCCAGGCCGTCGCCCGGCGCGTACGCGAGCACCAGCGGGACGACTTCCTGCACGTCCTGCGGCGTGACGTCTTGCAGCCCAGCCGAGGAGAGTGTGCCGGTCGGGTCGTCGGCGAAGCCCGCCCGAGCGGCGGAATCGCTCAGGAGGTTCGTCACGAAGTCGTACAGCGTTTCTTGGTGATGCATCAACGGAATGTCTCCTCGCGGGTAGGTCTTGTCCGCCAAGGAAGCGTAGGGGTCCCCCGATGTGGTGACATCGGGGATGACGCCCCTGTTGTTTACTGTGAGGTAACTGGGAGTCCGGTTAGTAGTGTTAGGGGGTTAGGGGAACTCGAATGGGGGACGATGTTTGGTAGGAAGATCACTAACAGCGACAGGTCCGGAGGACACCAGCCAGCCATGCCGTACGTACTGGGGATCGACCTCGGCCACACCCGCACGCACGCCGCGGTGTGCCGGTACGGCGACAGGTCGTGGACGGACCCCGAAGTCGTGCCGTTGGAGGGTGGCCGCGAGTGGGTCGAGTCGGCGGTCCACGTGACGTCGGACGGCGCGGTGCTTGCCGGGCGGGCGATCGCGAAGCAGGGGCCGCCGGAGCGCACCGTGCGTGGGCTGTTGCATCGGGTCGGGGACCCGGTGCCGGTCGTCGTCGGCAGGCAGGCGTATCCGGGCGAGGTCCTCACCGCCGCGCTCGCCGGATGGGTGTCCGACCAACTGGCGAACTCGTTCGGGCGGCCCCCGCATCAGATCGTGCTCACCCATCCCGCCGGGTGGGGTGCGCATCGCCGACGCGTCCTGCACGACGCGTTGGAGTCCGCTCGCCTGCCGGGTGCGCTGGTCCTGCCCGCCCCGGTCGCGGCGGCGGAGTGGCACGCGGTGGGAGAGCAGGTCGACGCCGGTACTGTGCTCGCCGTATGCCGGATTGGGGGTGAGCGCGTGGAATCCGCGTTGCTGCGGCGCGGCCAGGCGGGCTTCGATCTGCTCGCGCACGCGGCGAGCCCCGACCCGAACGCGGGCACGGTGATCGACGACCTGCTGGTTGAGCATGTCCTCAGTGGACTGGACAAACCGGACGACCCCCGGCTGCGCGCGCGACTGCGCGGCGGGTGCCTTCGCGCGAAGGAAGTGCTCGCCGAGCAGCAGGAGGCGATGATCCCGGTGCCTGCCGCTGCCGACGTCCCGATCGGTCGCCGGGAGTTGGACCACATCGCGCAGCCGGTGCTGCAGGCCGCCGCCGACCAGCTCGCGCGGCTCGCCGCGCGCGTGCCGGACGACGAGCTGTCCGCCGTTGTGCTGACCGGGGGCACCGCGCGCATGCCGCAGGCGGCGACGTTGACCGAGGCCACGCTGCGCCGTGACGGCATCGACTGCCCCGTGCGGGTCGGCGCGGATCCGGCCAACGCGGTGTGCGAAGGTGCCGCGCTGATCGCCCGGCGACGGCTCGCGCCCGATCCGCAACCCGCGCCTGCGCCTGCGAACTCCCCAGCGGCGCCGGAACCGCCCATCCCCGGCGGCGAGGAGGACGAGATCGACATCGGGCCACCGCCGCCTCGGCCGCCAGTGGAGATCGCGCCGCTGGAACCGCCGCCGCGCCGGTCCGCCGTGCTGCTGCGCCGTGCCTCGCGGGGCGCGGGCAGAAATGGGGATGGCCGGTGACGCGAACCGTGGCGAACGAGCCGATCCTGGACCAGCCGACGGCGCGGCTGTGTGCCGCGATCGCCAGCGGGGAGCGTGCCGACGTCCGGCTCGCCGTGGTGGCGCCCGGCGAGTACGGCAAGACCGCTCTGCTGGACTACCTCGAGGTGCTGTGCGGCAAGGGCGGCGTGCCGACCGTCCGATTTGACCAGCTCCGTGGCGCGGGCGACGTCGAACCCGCACTGGTGCTGGTTGATGACGCGCACGCCCTCGACGATGCCGTACTCGACGACCTGCGGCAGTGCGCGGAGGACGAGCGGTTCGGGTTCGTCGTCGCGGCGCGTCCGTTGCCCCGGCCAGCCGCGCTGAGCGACGTGCTCGCCAGGATGCGCGGCCAGATCGTGTTGCGGCAACTCGACAACGGACAGATCGAGACCCAGCTCGGTGCGGATGGGGCGGAGTGGGCGAAGTTCGTGCACGCTCGCACCGGCGGCGTGCCCGGCCTGGTGCACCGCGTCGTGAGCCGCCTCGATGGGCGACGGCTCGCCGGACCACCCGAGATCCCCGAGCCAGTGCTTGCCGAGCTGCGTCACGAACTCGACCAGCTCGACCCTGCCGCGATTCGGCTGCTTCTCGCGACCGACGCCGGAGCCGGTGGCGATCTCGACCTGCTGTGCGGGGCGCTCGGCATGACATCCGACGCCCTCTTCGGATTGCTGGACGGCGTGCGCACCACCGGGCTGGTCAGCGCGGACGGCACGCCGTTGCCGGTTGTCGCGCAGGCGTTGCGCACGCTGGTTCCCGCCGAGCGCCGGGCTGCGGTGTGTCACCGGCTCGCCGAACGCCAACTGGACCGGGGCGCGCCCGCGCTTGAGCTGGTGCGGCCGTGGCTGGGCGCCGGGATCACCGGCACGGGGATCGCACGGGCATTCCGCGCGGCAGGGGACGAAGCACTCGCCACGGACCCGTTGCTGGCGGTGCGGCTGTACGACGCGGCCGTGAACGCGGGCGCCCCCGCCACCGAGATGGGGGCGCGACGTGCCGAGGCGGTAGCGCTCACCGGCGACCTGGACACCGCGCTGCGGCTCGCGGACGACGTCATCGCGAGTGCCGACGCCACCGACCGCGCGGACGCGGCGCGGATCGCGGGCACGGCGCTCGCGCACCGGGGCAGGCTGGATCGGGCGGCCGAGATGCTGCGGTGGTCCGGCACCGTGCAGTCGCGTGCGTTCGCGGCCATCGGGTTGCTCGCCACCGGACGGCAGGCTGACGCCGAGCGGGTGCTGGCGGAATCCGAGCGATCCGGCGCTGACGAGCCGCCGACGTTGCTGTCCGGCGCGTTGTCTTCGATGGCACGCGGTGTGCTGGCTTCGGTCGATGGCGCGCCGACGACCGCGTTGTCCACTTTGATCAGTTCCGCTGAGATGCTCGAGCCGGTCGGCAGGACGGTGCTGCTGCCGGACAGTCCCGCAGCGTTGGCCGCGGTGCTTGCGTTGCAGTGCGGCGAACCGGCGATCGCGGAGCCGCTGCTGGTGCGGGCGGTGCGCGACGGCACCGGCGGGAAGCCGATGGCGGCCAGGCACCAATTGCTGCTCGCCTGGATCGCGATGACGCGAGGCGACACGGGCGCCGCTGCCGAGCGGCTTGCCGCGGTGGGCCAACCCGCGCAGCCGCGCGACTGGCTGTTCGCCGTCGCGTTGGAAGTCGGGCTCGCACGGCGCAAGAGCGACCTCGCCGCGCTGCGGAAGGTGTGGGGACAAGCGTGCGCCGCGGTGATCCGGCAGCCGGTCGACCTGTTCACGGTCCTGCCGCTCGGTGAGTTCGCGGTCGCCGCCGCCCGGCTCGGCGATCAGGGCAGGCTGGCGCCGCACCTCGCGCAGGCGCACGACCTGCTGGGGCGGCTGGGTGATCCGCCGCTGTGGTCCACGACGCTGCACTGGCACGAACTACATGCGGCGCTTACCGGGGAGCGGTCGGGGGACGCGAAACGGCACGCCGCCGCGTTGCGCGCGAACGCCGAGCACGGCGCGCACTTCGCCACGATGTCGGCTGCGGCCGAGTGCTGGCTGCGGGTGTTGCACGGCGACGTCGACCCGGACGAGGTCGAGGCAGCCGCGCGCGGCCTGCGGGACGCCGGGGCCGGATGGGACGGCGCGTGGCTGGCGCGGCAGGCCGCGATCCGCACCACGGACCGCGCCGCGATGCTTCGGCTGCTGGACTGCGCGCGTTCGCTGCAGGGCGGTCCGGTGCGCCGCGAGAGCGCGAGCACAGACGACGGCTCCGGCGTCGCGCAGCTCAGCGAGCGCGAGGCGCAGGTGGCGCGGCTCGTGGTGGACGGCCTGACGTACAAGGAGGTCGGGGCGCGGCTGTTCATCTCGGCGAAAACCGTCGAACACCACATCGCCCGCATCCGCCAGCGGCTCGGCGCGGACAGCCGCACCGAGCTGCTGACCCAGCTCAGGGCGCTGCTCGGCGCGCAGCCCGCTGAGTAGGACCGTCCCAGCCGGGGCCCCTTCTCGCTCAGAGCACGTCGCGCACGAGTCGGGAGATGAGCAGGACCGCGGCGATGGCGAGCAGGATCCACAGCATCTCGCTGGTCGATAGTCCCGGACGGCCCTTCTCGTTCTTTTCGTTCTCATCGTCGCTCATGTCTATTGGCCTCGCGGTTCCTGCTGCGGCAGCTCAGGCCGGGACGGACCTGGTGGTCGCTCCTCGGGCGGCCCGTGACTCCCGGTTGGCTCCGGTGGCGGGTCGCTTTTGCCGGACTCGTCGCGGTACTCGCCGACGTAGAGCACGACCCGGTCCGCCTGCTTGATCGTCGTTCCGTCCTCTGGCCGGGTCGCGACGATGAGGCCGTGATATTGCTGGTACTTCGCTTCCAGTTCGTACTCGGCGACCTGCACCACGCCGGTGTGGCCCGCGTCGGCCAATTCATCGCGGGCTTCGCTTTCTGTCATGCCGAAGACGTCGGGCATCGTCATCGGATGTTCCGAGCCGTCGGACACCGTGATGACGACGTCCGAGCCTTTCACCGCTTTGTGCGAATCCGGTGTCTGGCTGACGACGGTGCCTTTCGGTTCCGCCGACGTGGTCCATTCGGTGACGACCTCGAAACCGACGCTGCTGAGACCGGCATACGCGGCTTCTTCGCTCTTTCCGACGTAGTCGACGACGCGCACCATGGTGGGTCGTTCGTATACGGACAGTTTGATCGCGTCGCCCTGGGCGACGTTGTACCCCGGTTCCGGGTATTGCGTGACGACGACGTTGGCGCGGTCGGGGTCGCGGTTTTTCACTTCCTTGATGTCGGGATTGAGCAACAGTCCCTTTTCTGCCAACAGCGTGCGGACCTCGCCCTTTTTCTTGCCGACGAGGTCCGGCATCGGGAACCGACCTGGCGCCTGGCCGATGTCGACAACGATTCCGGTGCTGGTGGCGACTTTGGTGCCCTCGTTCGGCGTTGTCCCGAGCACCCTGCCGTATTCCTCGCTGTCGCACTCCGGTTTCTTCCCGAACGTCCGCGCCCAGCACGGCACCACGTTGCGTTCGATGCTGTCGAAACCGAGCTCACGCAATTCGCTTTCCGCGACCATGTACGGCTGCCCCGCTATCCGCGGAATCGCGGCGACCGGCTCCGACGCCCACGGGTTGAACTGCCACAGCAGGAACACCAGCATCGCGGCGGCGCCGAACGCGGCGAGCCACGGCATCCCGCGCCGCACGCTCGTGTCGGCCGAGCGGTCCGGATGGGCTGGCCGGATGTGGCGCGGCTGGCTCGCGGCCACCTCGGTCTCCGACGCGAGGATCTTCGGCGCCGCTGGCGGCTTGCTGGCGAGCACCCGCGTCAGGTCGGAGCGCATCTCGATGGCGCTCTGGTACCGGTTCGCCGCACCCTTCGTCATCGCCTTGAGGACGACGGCGTCGAGATCGGCGCCGAGCGAGGAACGCACACTCGACGGCGCTTGCGGTGTCTCCTGCAGGTGCTGGTACGTGACGGCGACCGGGGAGTCACCTGTGAACGGCGGCCTGCCGGTGAGCAGTTCGTACAGCGTGCAGCCCGCCGCGTAGACGTCGCTGCGCGCGTCGACGTCCTGGCCGCGCACCTGCTCCGGCGAGAGGTAGTGCGCCGTCCCGACGACCGTGCTCGGCAACGTCATCCCCGCCCGTGCGTCGTGGGCCGCGCGGGCGATGCCGAAGTCCATGACCTTCACCGCGCCGGACTTGTTCAGCATGATGTTGCCGGGTTTGACGTCGCGGTGGATGAGGCCGTGGCGATGCGAGAAGTCGAGCGCGGCGCAGACGTCGGCCATGATCCGCAGCGCGTGCTGCTTGTTGAGCGGGCCGTGCGCGGCGAGGACGTCGCGCAGCGTCCTGCCCTCGACGTACTCCATGATGATGAACGGTGTCGGTTCTGTTGGGCCGTCGGTCTCGCCGGTCTCGCCGGTGTCGTACAGCGACACGATCGCCGGGTGGTTCAGCGCGGCGGAGTGGCACGCCTCCCGTCGGAACCGCTCCTGGAACGACTCGTTCCGGACCAGGTCGGCGCGCAGGATCTTGATCGCCACCGTGCGCCCGAGCCGCACGTCGCGCCCGCGATAGACGTCGGACATGCCGCCGCGGCCGAGCAGGTCCCCCACTTCGTACCGGTCGGCGAGCAGCTTCGGCTCGGTCGGCGTCGCCGATGGCGCCGACCCTTTCGCCGCCTCACCCTGCTCGTACGAAGTACTCATTTTGTCAAATGAAACATATTTTGCGTGCCATCGTCAAATCCCGCGATGGCCGTGAGCACGTTCCGAAATCGTTCCGCTACGCATGGCTGCTAACCATCCCGCCCCACCGTCCCGCTGTCGGATCCGTGACGTTCAGGATGGCACCGACAATGCGATCTCGCATTGGGAGCGCGGGTGGATGACCGGGTTGGGTGTCGGGTTTCCCGTTGCCGCTGGTTAGGAAAGCGGGAGACGGCATTCCCCGCGGTGGCTAATCCCGCTGATACGGTAACCGCGCTGTCTCGGCGTAACGCGTTACGGTTAACATGAAGATTGACCGTGTTTCCGTGCTCATCGCCCAAAGAGATTGACGTTCGTTGAGCCCTAGCCGCAGGAGGATCGATGGCGCAGAAAGTGCTTGTCGAGATCGTTGACGACATGGACGGTTCCGAAGCCGCCGAGACCGTGCAGTTCGGTCTTGACGGCATCACCTACGAAATCGACTTGTCGGACCAGAACGCCGGTGAACTGCGTGACTCTATCGCGCACTATGTCGAGTACGCCCGTCGAACCGGTGGCCGTAAGCGCGCCGGGAAGGGTGCCAAGGGATCGGCTTCGCCGGCGGTTGACCGTGACCAGAACAAGGCTATTCGGGCATGGGCCCGCAAACAGGGCTACGAGATCTCGGATCGGGGCAGGATCCCCGCCGATGTCGTCGAGGCATACCACCAGCGGAAAAAGAAGTAGTGACGTATTCGGGTGAGGTTTGGCTGGTCAGTGCGGCGAGCCTCACCCGATGTCGCCGGAATATGCGCCGTTCGGCCTAACGCGCATTCCGGTCCGGGCCCGGTTTCGACGTCGTGAGCGACTGGTCGCCTTGCGCCAGCCGCCTGCCGTCCCTATTCTCGCAAACAATGAACTATGGGTTTCATTAATTGTCGAACGGAAGAGGGTATGGCCGGGCGGATGAGGCTCATGCGAATTGGCGTGGCTGGCGTGGAACGGCCGGTCCTGCTCTCCGATAACGGGGTCTATCACGACCTGCGCGGCATCACGCTCGATATCGACGGCGCGTTCTTCACGTCTGATGGCGTGCGGCGCGTGCGTGCCGCGTACGAAGCTGGCGACCTGCCCACCGTCGAACCGGATGGCACCCGAATCGGAGCGCCGATCGCCCGGCCGGGATCGGTGCTCTGCATCGGACAGAACTACGCTGCCCACGCCGCGGAGTCGGGCGATGAGCCGCCAAGCGAACCCATTCTGTTCTACAAGGCCCCGAACACGGTCGTCGGCCCGCACGACGACGTCCGGATTCCCCGTGGCTCGACGAAGACCGATTGGGAGGTCGAGCTCGGCGTCGTGATCGGCCGTCGCGCCAGGTACCTCGACTCGCTGGGCGAGGCCCGCGAGTGCATCGCCGGCTACGTGACGTCCAACGACGTCTCCGAGCGCACCTTCCAGATTGGCAGGCCAGGCGGGCAGTGGTCGAAGGGCAAGTCGTGCGAGACGTTCAACCCGCTCGGCCCCTGGTTCGTGCCAGCTGATGACGTCGCCGACCCGCAGGCGCTCACGTTGCGCTCGTGGGTCAACGGCGAGCCGAGGCAGGACGCCAAGACGTCCGACATGATCTTCTCCGTCGCCGAGATCGTCCGGCACCTGTCGCAGTTCCTTGTGCTCGAACCCGGCGACCTGCTCAACACCGGAACGCCGCAGGGGGTCGCGCTGTCGGGTCGCTACGACTACCTGCGGCAGGGCGACGTCATGGAGATCGAGGTGGATGGCCTCGGCAAGCAGCGCTCGACCTGCGTCGCGGCATAACGCTCGCACTGTGCTCCCACTGGCTCCCACTGTGCTGGGCCTGTGCTCCCACTGTGCCCTCGCAGCGTGGGCCTGTTGCACACGCCCGCGACACGCCGGTTTGACACCCCGCGGTGCCGGTCATATCGTTGCCACGAAATAGATGGCACGTTTTGTTGCGTGAAACTCCTGGGGTCGGGTGGTGACAGGAGCAGGGACATGCGACATCCACCAGAGCAGGCCAGGGTCGTCGCCGGATCGGCGTCCGTGACCGGCGGGCGGTGACCGATGCGGCTCGCGCCAGGATTCGCGGACACGGTGGCCAGCATCGTCGGGCGGGAACACGTCCGGCGCGGGAGTGCCGGGAGCATGGAGCGGGACGACCGCCCCGGCGCGACTTGCGCGGTGATTCAGGCGGTGCCGGACGTCGTCGTGTTTCCGGCGACCACCGTGGAGGTCGCCGAGGTGTTGTCGGTCGCGTACGACCACGGCGTCGCCGTGTTGCCCTGTGCGACGGCGCCCGCAGCGTCCGCGGCGGCGGCCAAGGGGCTGCGGCCGCCGTTCGGCAGCGAGCCCACCGGGGTCTACGACTGGGGCCAATGGCCGGTCCTCGGCATGGAGTTCGTGCTGCCGTCCGGGGACATCGTGCGCACCGATGACGACAGCCACCGGCACCGGCTGCCGGAACCGGTTCCTCCCGCAGGGCCGCGGTCGGTCATCACGGAGGTCACCGTGGCCCTTGAGTGCGCGCGGAGCTCGGCCGACGCGCCTGACGACGTGCGGGCCGAGGTCGGGATCGCCTACTTCGGCACGGTGGCGGACGCCTGCCTTGCGATGCGGGCGGTGCTCTCCGGTGGCACGCTGCCCGCCCGGCTGGAGTTCGTGGACCAGGTCGGGCTCGCGGCGGCGGCCGCAACAGGATTGCTCGGCATTCGGAGCGACGCCGCCGCCCTGCTGGTGTTCGGTGGCGACGCCGCCGCGTCGCTGTCGTTGGCCGAGTTGCGGCTGATCGGGGACAGCTGCGCCGGGTGCGGCGCGCTGGACGTCGCCGTGCCCGCCAGCGCGGCGTGGGTGACGTCGTTGCTCACGGCGACGAAGGGCGAGGACTCGCCGGTCCTCACCCACCGGGGTGCGTAACCCGTGTCCTGGCGGCGGCTGCCGTCGTTGACACTCCGTACCGTTGGTCATAGCATTTAATGAATCTTTCGTTCTAAACAGTAAAACATGGCCGCCTAGTCGAGCGGAAGGTGAGCTTGATGCGTTTCGCCATGATCGCTCCGCACCAGGGCGCCGACTCACTCGAACCCGTGCGGGACGATCTGACGTTGTTCAACGTCGAGGTGGTCACCCTCGGGCTGTCTTCCGCTCTCGACCGCACGAACGAGACGGCGGCGCAGTTCGGCTCTGCAGCCGAACGGGTGCTGGACGACTTGGTGTTTCACGGGCCGTGGGACGGGGTGCTCGTCGCCGTCAATGCGCTGACCGATGGTCCGCAGGTCCCGCAGGACGTCGTGAAACGGCTCGCACGCCGGATCCGCCACATTCTCGGCCCCCACCTGCCGGTCGGGGTCGTCGACGACGTCGACGTCGACCTGGCGCGGCAGTTGTTCGACGGGATCATGGCGCTGTGGTTCCTGCGCGTCGTCGCCCTCGATTCGGCGGACAAGACGCCTGGTCGCTGATCCGCGCCTCGGCCCACTCGGGTCAGCCGTGCCGGGATCGGGACCGCGGTCGCTCCCCACGCAGGATGGCGGCGGCGGCGTCGGTGGTCAGCCGACCGGGGCAGCCGTACTTGATCCACGTCGCGCCGAGCAGTAAGGCGCCGCAGTCCGCGACCATCTCCGGCCCGCCGTACGGAGCGAGCTCGCGTTCCACCTCGGCCCAGTCGCGATACACATGACCCTGCATGTGGTGCGTCCACTCGTGCACGGCCACCGAGTACACCTTGTCGCACGGCGTGCGTGGCGCGATCCAGATGCGATCGCCGGGCACCTCCGCCCTGCCCCACGCGCCGGTGTCCAGGATGATCCAGTCCGCGGGGCGGCCCGCCTTGCCGTGTTCGAAGTTCGCCATCCAGTCGCAGCGTTCGTTCTTCGGTTTCGGCGCTGGTTCGGCAGCGGGGACCGGGGCACGCGTCGCCGTGCGGCGCGGTTTGGGCTGCTGCGGCTGCGGTTTGGGGGGCGCCGGTCGTTTCGTGGTGGTGGTGCGCGGCGGCTCAGGGGCGGCGTTGCGCTCATGCTGATGCCACCGGTCGGCCTTCTCCTTGCGAACGACGCGCTGCGGGGCTTGGGAGTCGTGGTTCCTGCTGACGGCCGGACCGTCCGTGATCGCCGCCAGTTCATAGCCCACCCTCGGGCCGCACCCACTGAGCGCCAACACGGCGACGACGCACAGGCCGACGCGCCTTGGCGAGGGGCAGCGGCGAAAGCCGGGATCGACGGGGCGGTGCTGCGTCGCGATCGCCGTCCGTCCGCCCATGGCTGACAAGGATAGGACGAACCGGGCGTATCTGAAATAGGCTGTTCTGGTGTTGAAATCCTGTTGCTGTTACTGCCGGTGCTGACCGGGTGAGTGCGGCCGCGCGGGGCCACCCGCGCGGAGTAGGTGCCAGCGACGACGTCGTGCCGCCGCCCATCGCCGAGATTTGGGCGGTCGCGGGGGGAGTGGTCCGCCATTGCTGTCGAATCGGCTGCCTGGCGGGAGTTGGACCCCAAATGGATTAGTTGTGGTGAGAAATCGTCCCACGAGCCGATAATGATGACGTATCGTGAGTGGGGACCAATATCGTCGCGCTCATCTCTCTTTCCCCTCGGGTGTCAGTGAGGATTCGCCATGGCCGAACGCTTATCACGAGTCGCGCAAAGCCAGGTGATCGCGCCCGCAAGGGTCAGCGAATGGCTTTTCTCCGTCGATTTCGCAATACGTTGAGCCGTTAGCGTGAACAATGCCATTCCCGGTGGGGGCCAGAATCGCGGGCGCCGGTTGCCGCGTGTGCTGGAATGCCCGCTAACCGTGCCGCGACTCGGCCGTCGAGGAGTCCTTTCTCGCGAATGCGCCGGGCATCCCGTCACCTGCGGCCGCGTGTCGTCGTTATCCCACAAACGTTGGTTGTAGTTCGCTGTCTGCAACTGATATTTTGCTGAGGATATGACGGGAGGCGGGTATGCGGGCGCTCATCCCGGTGCTGGCGGCACTGTGCGTCGCCGTGTTCCTTCCGCAGGCGGTGTACGCGGACAGCGGCCAGGCGCGGACGTGGAACTTCGCCCAGGCCACCATCCCCGGCGCGCAGGCGCTGGGCAACGAGGGCAAGGGCGTCACCGTCGCCGTCATCGACACCTGGGTGGACTACGAGCATCCCGACCTGCGGGGCCGGATCGCGGAGCACGCGGTGTGCGTCGACAGCGCGTCGGGCTGCCGTGACAACACCTACGCGGAAGATCGCTGCGCGCACGGCACCCACGTGGCGGGCACCGTCGTGTCGAAGTCCTACGGTGTCGCGCCCAAGGCGCAGGTGCTCGCGGTGCAGGCGCTCGCGTATGACGAGGTCCGCGGCGAGTGCACGGGATCGACCGAGGACGTGGCGCGGGCGATCCGGTTCGCCGTCGGCAAGGGCGCGGCGGTGATCAACCTGTCGCTCGGGACGTTGGTGCCCGGACTGTTCAGCAGCGATGCGGTCGCGAGCGCCGTCGCGGACGCCGCTCGCGCCGGGGTCGTCGTGGTGTTCGCCGCGGGCAACAACACCATCCCGATGAGCGACGACTACGGCTCGAACGCGCTGCTCGTCGCGGCGACCGGGCCGAACGGCAGCATCGCCTCCTACTCCACGCGAGGCGGTTCGGTGTCGCTCGCGGCGCCCGGTGGCGACTCCCGTAGCTCGGGGAGGACGTCGTGCTCGGCGGACACCTGCATCGTGTCGACCGTGCCAGGCCGCTCCTTTGCGCTGCTGCAGGGCACGTCGATGGCCGCGCCGCACGTCGCAGGGGCGGCCGCGCTGTTGCTGTCCCAACTCCCTGAGCGCGGACGCGAGGACGTGCTGACGTCGTTGCAGTCCACCGCACGTCCGCTCGCGGGCACCCAGCACGGCCTGATCGACGCGACTGCGGCGTTGCGGCTGCGCAAGGACGACGTGCCGACAACGACGACCGCCGCGCCGATCGGCGATCCGGACGGGAAACTGAGCCAGCACACCGAGCAGCGACGTCCCGACGTCGCGCCGAGGACCGAGCCCAACGTCGCCGCGCCTCGTGGCGATGCTGGCGGTGAGAACTCCCGAAAGCTCACGTTCACGCGTCCGCCGAGGCCGGCGATGTCGGCCGACCAGGGAGCCGGCGTCGACAGCCAGGCGGGGCCGCCGACCGACAGCGCTCCGAGGTCGGACGACGGATCCGGGCGCCCGCTCACGATGCTCTGGGGTGGGCTTGCCGCCATAGGCGCCATCACGGCGCTGGTGGCCGTAGTGGGAGCGCCCCAGCGTCTCCGTCGGACTCACCACGACCCGTGATGCGTACGATAAAAGGCACCTCGGTTGCCGACCTCGCCAGGAAACGACAGGATGCCGCCGCCGCGCGGCACCCGATACGCGGGCGGGTCATCGGTCTCGCGCTGACGGCGGCCGTGGTCGCGGGAGGCGCCGGGTTGGTCTTCGCCGCGGACTGGAGCGGCCCCACGCGGCACGACCGTGCTGAGAACCGCGCCCAGACGTCGCCGTCGCCGACGACAAGCGCGGAGCCGTCCCGCACGCCTCGCGGCAACATCCCGAAGGCACTGGGAAAAGTCGCGGGTTTCGGCTCGGCGGACACTCCGGATCAGAACATTTTCGTGATCGAGGAGATTCTGGTCGACCCACCGTGCGCGAGCGTCGGAAGCAGACCGGCAGGTGAACACACCATTCTGCTCGACGTCACCGTGCGCACCGGCACCGACAGGAAACGAGCCGAGACGCTCGGCCGCATCCTGACTCCTGGCTTCTTCGCCGCGATCGGTCCTGATGGCACCGAGCACGACGCCTGGCCGGGCGAATGCACGGATCCCGGTGACGCGTTGCGGGACGATTTCGCGCCCAACAGCGAGTACGCGGGCACCGTGGAACTCCGATTGCCGGTGCCCACTGGCACGTTGATCCTCAACGGTGTCATGACGAACGCGGCAGGTTGGGAGTGGCGGTTCTGACCTGCCGCTCCCAAGACCGCTGCCGTTTCGAATCTCCGTAATGGCCGATAGGTGTAATGGCCGATAGGTGCTCGGGCTACTTACCCGCCGCAGGTGGCGGCCGGTTCCGACGTCGTGTCGGACGACGCCGCCCGCGGCTCGGCCACCGTGAGCTGTCCGCCGAGCGCATCGGCGGCGCCGACGACGTCGACGAGACCGGTGCCCTTGTCGAACGAGCTCTGGTAGTCGTCCGTGCTGCGGTACCGCGCGCCGTCGGTGTAGCGGTGGGCGGTCGACTTCAGGGCGTCCTCGATCTCGCCGGGCGTGGCCGACGGGTTGAGCTGGAACAGCTGCGCGACGATGCCCGCGATGTGCGGGGCAGCCATCGACGTCCCGCTGATGGTGTTGAACGCCGCGACGTCCTGCGCGTTCACACCGGACTGCGGCCTGCCGCCGCTTGAGCAGATCACCAGCTGCGGACGGCAGGCCGAGGTGATGTTCTCGCCGGGCGCTGAGATGTCCGGCCAGGTCGCGGGCGCGGTCCGATCGCCGCGCGAGGAGTAGCCGGACACGACGCCGTCGCGGGTGCCGCTGTCCTGGTCGAAGTACGACGCCACCGAGATGATGCCTGGGGTGGGGTCCTGGCCGGGCGGGTTGGAACGGTTGACGTCGCCGTTGCCGCCGCCGTTGCCGTTCGCCCACACCGTGACGACGCCCTCGGCCGCCAGCTCGCGCTGGAGCTTCGCGGTCGCCGAGTCGGGGTTGAACTTCCCGCCGGACGTCGGCCCGTAGGAGTTGTTGATCACCTTGATCGGCGGGCACTCCGCGGCGGGCACGCCATCGCCGCACGGTGCGTCGTGGTTGTTGAGCACCCACTCCAGCGCCAAGTCGGCGTTGATGATGGCCAGGCCTGCGCCCATCGACAGCGATACCAGCCGCGCGCCGGGCGCCGCGCCGCGTGCGGTAGCGCCACCGGCGAGGTCGGTCGGCTGGCCGGCGGCGATGCCGTTGACGTGGGTGCCGTGGCCGCCTGCGGACAGCGTGTCGGTGTCGACAAGTGGACCGACATCGCTGAAGCACGCGTCGAGGTTGGTGCGCACGACGCCGCAGAGGTACTTGAGGTTCGCGACGACGACGCTGTCGCCGTCCTCGGTCCGGAAGAACGGGTGCGTCGGGTCGACGCCGGTGTCGATCACCGCGACGGACACGCCGGAGCCGTCGAGTGCCGTGCCGGAGCGGGACAGCGAGTCGGTCAGCGCCGTTGTGCCGCGCGTCGCGTCGTGGGAGCTGGTGGTGAACAGCCGGATCGGCCGGTTGCCCTCGACGTAGGTGACGCCTGGCTGCCGCGCGGCGAGCGTCACCTGCAACGGCGTGCCGCGCGCGATGGTCACGCCGATGCGCTCCAGGTCGCCGAGCCGTTCGAGGCCCGCGCGTGCCGCGCCGGACCTGGCGGCGGCGAGGTCCTTGCCGTGGACGAGCACGGTCAGGTCCTGGCCGGCCGAGACGTCGTCCAGCCTGTCGATGAGCCACGGATCGACCGGGGCGTCGCCGGTGAGGCCGCCCAGCGGGTTCGCCGCCGCGCTCGCGGGGGCGAAGAACATCAACAACACGAAAGCGAGACTGGCGATACGGGCCGACCGGCCGCGTCGGGACATGTGGGCTCCTCTTCCTTCCGGTGCGAGCACCGGAAGGTCGGTGCCGCGTCCCCCGAGATCACTCTCAGCGACCACATGGTTTCACTGAGCGCAACAGATCATCCGATTGGTGTGACTCTACGACACCCCAATGGTTGAGGAAAGCCCCGTCGATTCGCCGTCGCCGGACGCCGCTGCGGTGCGCTGAATGACGCTTTCCCTGCGTTGGGCGCAGCGAAAGCGTCATTCACCGCGTTGGGCCGAGGCCCGTGCCGTCAGTTCGGGGTCGCCGCGATGACCGCCGCGATCACGGTGGCGAGGGTGGGCAGCCAGCGTGCCCTGCTGCGCGGCGGGCTGATCCACCGCGCGCCGCGGTTGGTGGGCGTCGGCAGCGGCACCTTGTACGGGCAGCCGAGCACGGTGACGCCGGGCGGCATCTCCGGCTGGGAGAGCACCAGCTCATTCGGGTCGGCGAGGAACACCCAGCCGTCGACGCCCAGTCCGAGTTCGAGCACCGGCCCGCACGACTCCTGCCGTTGCAGGTACTCCGCCGTCGCGCCCGCGAAGATCGATTGCACCAGCACACCGACCATGCCGCCGCCCATCTGGAGCGATCCGGTCTCGTCGACGGACCAGCCGTAGGCCTCCCGGTAGAGCCGCGCGCTGAACTGCTTCTCGCCGCGCGGCAGCGACCTGCGGTTGCGCGTCGGCACATGGGTGGGGCGGTGCCGCAACGTCGTCGGGCCGGAATCCATGCTCATCGCGAACTCCTTGGTGTCGTCCCCGCCGTGCTCGGCTGCGTCAGGCGCGTGCGGGCGTGCCGGGATGCCGCGCGTGCCGGGGCGGGGTGCGGGGTAGGTCGGGGCTGCTACGACCGGCTGTGGCTGCGGTGAGGCGGGGGCTGTCATCGCGACTCGCTCTGCGTGGTCGCCCGGTGCCGCGGAACTGACGTATCGCGGCGGACTGGACGGTGTGAGAGTTAATGAAACGAATATCTCAACTGGTGATTGACTCTACGGCGTGCGATGGCGAACGGTCAAGAATGCGGCAGGCGCGGCGGAGTGCGCCCACCAGCGCATCGGGGTGACGACGTCGTCCGCGCGCGCTCGGCGGTACTCGCGCCGCCGCCCGGCTCGACCGCTGTGGGTCGGCGCCGGGCAACGATGTCGAGTTGTGCCGTGTTGTGTGGTGTTGTGCTTGCGGGATGGCAGCGTGCCCCGGGTGGATCAGGCGTACACCCCCATCCGAGGTGTGAGGGAGCGTGCCGCGTCGAGCAGGGAACGGACGGTCGGCGCGTAGTCGGCGACGTCGGACGGGGTCGCGCGGTTGTCGCGGCTGGTTGGCGTCGCCAGTTCGAGTGAGCGTTGGCGTAACAGCTCGATCTGCGAGAACTGCAGACCGAACTGGGCGGTGACCGCGCGGCTGACGGCGTTCGACGCCGAGTTGGCCGCTGACCGCAGTCCCTGACGGGCGAGCATGCCGGCGCCGATGAGCTGCGCGGCCTCGCAGACCAGCAGGAACGCCGCCGTTGGCGCGCTCGTCGCAAGCTGGTCGGCTGCGTCGAGGTGGGACTCCGCGACCTCGAAGAACGGTGTCGCGTCCGCGTCGGTGCCGCTGATCAGCTCGAGTTGACCGTCCTCGAGCAGTTCGGTGATGACCGCTTGACCCTGCTCCCAGGACGACACGATGGACGGGTGCCCGCGCGGCTTGCGCATCACCGCGACGTCGACGACCGGACGTCGATCGCGTTGGCGGGGAATCGGCACGCCGTTCACCTCGGCATGTGGCTCCTCCGCGGCCACGATGGTGTACTTGATCTCGCGGCGGATGCGCTTCTTCGACCGCTCGATCGCGGCCTCCAGCTCCGGTTCGTCCAGCGCCGTCTCGTCGGGCACCGTGAGCCGGAGCTGGACCGTCGTCGGGTCGATGCCCGGCAGACCGGCGAAGCGTTCCGCCCAGGTGCTGCACACCGTGATCCGGGCGATGCCCGGCACTCGGCCGAGTTCTTCGCCGAGCACCTGCGGCACGCCGTAGGTGACCCGGATCAGCTCAGTGAGCGGGCCGACGATGGGCCGGTCGGTCACCGCGCGCACCAGGCGGACGGTGCCCTCGTTGCGACGCGCCAGGATGCCAGCGGCCTCGAGCAGATCGCTCTCCTTGGACACCGACGCGAGCGAACCGCCAGCGTGATCGGCGAGCTCGGTGAGGCTGAACGCCCGGTTCGGGTTCATCAACGTCGCGGCGAGGATCCCGGCCTGCACGCGAGACCGGAACACCGGCAACAACGCGGGCGAGCCCTGGTTGCGCCGCGACGTGTTCGAGTTGACCGGCGGGTTCGCGGTCACGGCCGCGTGGCCGAGCTGGCTGCGCCTGCGTGCCGCTGCCGCTCCCGCGTCCAGGGTGGACTTGGGGATCTGCAACGCGACCGACAGCCACTGGCGCCACTCGTCGCGTGGCACTTGGCGCCCCCGCTCCCAGCGGGCGACCCGATCCCTGCCCATGGTGGCCTTGCCCGAGATCGCCGCGAGGCGGTCAGCGAGTTCGTACTGACTGATCTTGAGTCGCTGTCGTGCGGACCGAATGAGCTGTCCGATCGGCGGGTCGGCGTTCGTCTGCATGTGCCGTGACCCCTTTCCCGAGAGTCGAGTGCTCCAGGTGTTCGACGCTACGAACTGTGGGGATGGGCCTGCTGTCCCATGGGCGAGCACTTCTATCCGCTTCACGTCCCCACCTGTGGCGCGGTTTTCCATGAGGGTTTAACGCGGCCCCTGGTTGCTTCTTCGACCTTCTATGACGGTTAATTCGCAAACCTGTGGCCAAAAGCTGTGCAGGAGCTTCTTATGGACACGCGTCAGATTTCTCTCTCCGACACCGTGCTGCCCTCGGAATCGTCCTTACGGAATTGTCTCGCCGCCATGCAAGCGACCGGTTTCGACGCGGCTTTTCTTGTCGATTCCGAATCGCGGCTCATCGGTGTCGTCACGGCGGACGCGGTCCGCGACGCGCTGGTGAACGGGAGGGACGTCGATGCGAGCGCGAGCGATTTGGCCGCCGAGCCGACGGCTGTCGCTGGGCCGGACGACAGCAGGGCGCGCGCGGTCGACGTCATGCGCGCGGTGGGTGTCTCGCAGGTCCCTGTCGTCGACGACGACGGCAAAGTGGTCGGGGTGCACGCCAGCAACGGCATGCTTCCGACGCTGCGAAGGAAGAACTGGGCCGTCATTATCGCCGGTGGTTTTGGAAAACGACTAGCGCCCGTGACGAACAACATCCCCAAGCCGATGGTGCGGGTGGCGGGACGTCCTATTCTGGAACATCTGGTATTGCATCTCGCCGCGTCCGGCGTCCGGCGAATCTTTCTCTCCGTCAATTACCTCGGGCATATGATCGAGGATCATTTCGGCGACGGTTCCGCGTTCGGCTGCTCGATTGAATATTTGTGGGACGACCATGACCAGCCGTTGGGCACGGGCGGTCCATTGAGTTTGCTGTGGGATTCTGGCGCGCGGCCGGAATGGCCGGTTCTGGTGATGAACGGGGATTTGGTGACCGGTTTCGCGGTGGGAAAATTACTGGACGCGCACGAAGCCGGTGGCGCGATGGCGACCATCGCGGCGAGCGAGTATCACCACGAGGTGCCGTTCGGCGTGCTCGAAAGCGACAACGGCAGGCTGCTGCGCGTCTCGGAGAAGCCGGTGCACACCTGGCCGGTGAACAGCGGCATCTACGTGCTGAACCCCTTGCTGCTTTCGCGGGTGCCGATGGGAACGATGTACCCGATCACGAAGCTGTTCGAGCAATGCCTTGACCGCGGGGAGCCCGTCGGCGTCTGGCAGATGGACGACCCCTGGCAGGACGTCGGCAAACCGGAGGAACTCGCGCGGGCACGCGGGCTGCGGTAGGGCCGGAACGCGCCATCCCGGGTCGCGGAGTAGTCACCAGCTCGCCGGACCGGCGGCCGGGTCGAGCGCGATCGTGCGCAGCGTCCGCAACACGGTCAGGCCCTCGCTGAGCTGGTCCGCGATGTCGGCGCGCGCGTCGTCGACCGTGCCGACCGGGACGTCGGGGCCGAGGATGCGCCGCACCCGCTGGGCCACCTGGCGCGCGGCGGGTCGGTCCTCACCCGCTGAGGCATCGAGGACGACGAGCACGCCGTCCCACGGCCCGCGCCATGCCAACTCGTCGAGCATGTCGTCGGTCGTGCTCTGCGACATGACGCCGTCGTCGCACGGCACGTGGCCGTCGCGGCGGGACGGCAGCACCACGACCTCGACCTCGTCGGGATCGAACGTGGTAAGGGTCGGGGCGAGTGACGCCGTGTCGTGACACGGCGCCAGCAGCGCGAACCGCATGGGCGCCACCTTCCGGGGGCCGCTTTTCTTCAGCGTGCCTGCCCACCCAACGTGGCGTGCGGCCCGTGCGGCAAGGGGCCGATTCAGGCGTGGGTGCGGCGCGCACCCACGCCTGCCGTGTGGTTCGCTCAGGCGTCGGACGCCTCGTCGTCGGACACCGGCATCGTGCCGAGTTGCTCCGCCACGTTCTTCAACGCCGCCGCCGCACGCTCGACGTCTTGCACGGTGAACCGCGCGGACGGCGCGCTGAGGCTGATCGCGGCGGGCAACCGGGTGCCGAGGATCGGCACCGCGACGCACCGGCCGTCCAGCTCGTTCTCGCCGCTGTCGACGGCGTAGCCGACCCTGCGCACCTTGGCGAGCTCGTCGAGGTAGGTGTCGACGCTGGTGATGGTGTTCGGCGTGCGCTGCTCCATCCCGGACTGCTCGAGCAGTTCCTTGACCCGGTCGGTGTCCATGTGCGCGGCGATGGCCTTGCCGAGCGCGGTCGCGTGCAGCGGGTCGCGGTCGCCGCGTTTCGCCGCGAGCCGGACGCCGCGTTTGCTCTCCACGATGTCGAGGTAGATGATCCGGTCGCCGTCGAGCAGGCCGAGGTTCGCCGACTCGTCGTGCTCGTCCCTGAGGTGCTCCAGCCAGGGCCGGGCCCGCTCGCGCAGCACCTCGAGGTGGCGCGACTGCATGCCGACGAAGCCGAGCCCGAGCCGGAACAGGCCGGTCTCGGGGTCGCGTTCGACGTAGCGGTGGTTCTCCAGCGTCCAGAGGTACCGGAACGCCGACGACTTCGGGAGCCCGGTTTCCATCGCGAGCGCGGGCAACGGGACACCGTCGACGGATTCCTGGAGGAGATTCAAGATCGCGCACACGCGCTGGACCGCTCTGACGGTGTAGTCACGCTCTTCGCGCGGTGACACCTCGCCGCCGCTGTTGTCGCCAGCCTTGCCGTTGGATTGCCGCCCGGTCGCCAGCGGACCCACCCCTTTTCCCGATTAAACGCGTTGTTTCAAAATCCTATCGGATTTCAGTCTAGCCACGCAGGGGGCCATCTCATGCCGGTATGAAACGGCTGGACGACGAGTGGCGCAACGGATTGCGACCAGGCGACGCGAGCGGATTCCACCAACTGGCCCTGGCGTGTCGATCGCGTGCTTCTGGAGACTCGGAACGACCATCGCGCGTCACGGGAGGGGCACACATGCCAGCGTTCATGGAACCGTTTCGGATCAAGGCCGTCGAGCCGATTCCCTTTCCCTCGGCAGCCGAACGCGAGGCTGCGCTGGTCGAAGCCGGCTACAACATCTTCCGGATTCCCGCCCGGTTGATCACGATTGACCTGCTGACGGACTCCGGTACCAGCGCGATGTCGGCCGCGCAGTGGTCCGCGCTGCTCTCCGGGGACGAGTCGTACGCGGGTGCGCGGTCCTTCGAGCGGTTCGAGCGGGTCGTGCGGGAACTGACGGGGTATCCCGAAGTGATCCCGGTGCACCAGGGCAGGGCCGCTGAGCGCATCGTGCTGCATGAGCTGCTTCGCCCGGGCGATGTCTCGGTGTCCAATACGCACTTCGACAGCACCCGCGCCAGCGTCGAGGCGGCAGGGGCCGATGCCGTCGACTTGCCGGTGGACTACGACGAGACGACGTCGTTCGGCGGCGACATCGACCTCGACGGGCTGCGCCGGTTGCTCGCCGGGGACACGGGCGCGCGGGTGCGCTGCGTCGTGCTGACCGTGACCAACAACGCGAATGGCGGTCAGCCGGTTTCGATCGGCAATGCGCGCGCGGTTCGGCGATTGTGCGATGAACACGGCATCCCATTTTTCCTCGATGCGTCCCGGTTCGCGGAAAACGCCTATCTGATCGCGTCTCGATCGCCGGATACGGGAGACCGAACAATACGCGAAATAGCGCGAGAAGTTTTCGGGTTTGCCGACGGATGCTGGGCGAGTTTGAAAAAGGACGGCGTCGCCAATATCGGCGGCCTGATCGCGCTGCGCGATGCCGCGCTGGCGAAACGGTGCCGCGCGAAAGTCATCGAGACCGAAGGCTTCCCGACCTACGGGGGCCTCGCCGGTCGCGATCTCGACGCGCTGGCGCAGGGCTTGCTCGAAGTGACCGAAGTGGACTATTTGCGGTACAGGGCGGAGTCCGCGCGCTGGTTCGCGGATCTGCTGGCACAGGCGGGGCTACCGGTGCTGCGGCCGACCGGCTGTCACGCCGTCTACGTCGACGCGGGCCAGTTGCTGCCGCACATTCCGCCGCGGCAACTACCAGCGACGGCGCTCGTGAACGAGCTGTATCGGACGGGTGCGGTGCGCACGACCGAACTCGGCACATTGGTGTTCGGCCGCCCGGGCGAGGCGGGTTTGCCCGATATTCCCGCGCCACGCGAACTGGTCCGGTTCGCGATACCCAGGAGGGTGTATACCGCGAGTCATTTGCAGTACGTCGCTGAGATAGCGGAAGGCGTCGCGGCGAAATCGGCCGACCTTCGCGGCTATCGGATCGTCGCGCAGGACGATGTGATGCGCCAGTTCACGGCAGTTTTACAGCCGGTGAAGTGATCCACACCGTGGTGGCAGTAGACCGGACACAGAGCGTCGATTTTCTACCACATGGTCATTACACGAATGGACCTAGAAACGCCGGTGGAAATCTGCGAGCGTTGGCGACGCATGTAGAGGGGGAACTCATGCTTAGTAGATAGGGCCATGCACGACGATGAGTAGACTTCCATTAGCGCAGTACCCGCTTTTCGATTCAACGGATCTCGACGATACGCGGGAGCGAGTGGCACAGGTATTTTGTGACCACCGAATTAATCTGGTCGGCCGGGCGGCGCAACTCGACACGCATATGAACTGTCAGCGGATTCGCAACACCGCGCTGGCATCCATCACGTACGGGGGTGACGTCAAGGTCGAGCCGGGGGAATGCGAGACGTTCTTTCCCGTGATGCTCGTTTTGGAGGGGCAAGGCACGTTCCGGTGTGGCGGCGACAGCATCAACGCCACGCCGGAGTTCATTCCGGTCGCGTCGCCGAGCAAGTATCTGAGCATGCGGCTCGCCGCGGGGACGAAGCTGGTGATCGCCAGGATCGAGCGGCCCGCGTTGGAGGCCACGCTGCGCCACCTGCTTGACCAGTCGCTGCCGTGGCCGATCGAGTTTCAGCTCGGCATGGACACCATGCAGGGCCTGAGCGCGACGTGGGCGAGTGCGTTCCGGCGGTTCGTGAACGAAATGGACCGCACCGACCGCACCTGGTCGCACTCCACGGCCGCGCAGGGGCTGGAACGCTGGTTGATGGAGGGTCTGCTGCTGGCGCAGCCGAACAACTACACCAGCATCCTCAACGGTGAGGCGATGCCGGTGCCGAACCGGGTCGTCGACGCCGCGATCGAGATCATGGCAGCCCACCCGGAGTGGGACCACACCATCGGCAGCCTCGCCAGCGCGTCGGGCGTGAGCGCGCGGGCGTTGCAGGACGCGTTCCGCCGCCACACCGATGTCACCCCGATGCGGCATCTGCGCAACGTGCGGCTGGAGCGGGCGCACCAGGATCTGCTGGCCGCAGAGCCGGACACCACCACCGTCGGCAAGATCGCGGCGCGCTGGGGTTTCCAGCACCTGAGCCGGTTCGCGTCGGCGTACCACGCGCGGTTCGGTGAGTATCCGTCGACGACGTTGCGGAAATGACGGTTGCGCGGACTGGATGAGTCCGCGCGGAAAGTGGATCGTGCGCGGATCGACGTCGCCCTAGCGTCGAGTGCGTGTCAACGTACAGCCGCAAGGGGGCGGATTCAGGTCGTCCCTACCGCAGGGAGCCGATCGGCATCCTGGTGCGGCGTGCGCGTCAAGAGCGCGGTCTGAGTCAGCACGCGCTCGCCGAGGCGCTCATGTCGCTGTCCAACAACTACGGGGTGGGCAGGACAGAAGTAGCGCGCTGGGAACGCGGGAAACGTGTGCCGGGGCCGTACTGGCGGGGTTGGCTCAGCGCGGTGCTCGGTGTCCCCGTCGAACAACTCGGTGCCGCGGCCCGCACGGCGCGCGCGTTGCGTGCCGCGAACGCTGAGCCCGTGCGCACCGACCCCTCTGCCGTTGGAGATGGCATCTATGGGCAAAGCATTGGTGACGCTGGTCAATCCCAATTTCGTGTACCCGCCGATCACGCCGTACGCGCTCGACATTCTGACGACGTCGCTTGAGGCTGACGGGTTCGACGTCGAGGTGGTGGACCTGACGTTTCGCCGAGAGGACTGGAGCGCGTGCCTAAGCGAGTACTTCGCGACGCGCGACCCGCTGCTCGTCGGCGTCACGGTTCGCAACACCGACACCATTTACGCGCAGCAGCAACGGGTTTTCCTCGACACGCATCGAGACGTCATCGACGCCATCAAGGTGGGCACGTCCGCGCCGATCGTGGCGGGCGGTGTCGGGTTCTCGTCGATGCCGTTCGCCCTGACCGACTACTTCGGCATTTCATACGGAGTGAAGGGGCCGGGCGAGCAGATCATGGTCCGGCTTGCCAGGACGTTGCTGGCGGGCGGACGGCCGGAGGACATCGCCGGGCTGCTCATCAACCACGGCGACGGCAAGGTGCGACAGGTGCTGCCGTACCCCAGTCAGGCGACAACGGGCCTGGACATCGTGAACACCAGCACCTCCTATGTCCGTCGGTCAGCTGAGCCGCACAAAGTGGACAACGAGCGGTACTACCGCACCGGCGGGCTCGGCAACATCCTGACGAAGAACGGCTGCGTGTACGCCTGTTCGCACTGCGTCGAGCCGGACGCCAAAGGCACGCAGTTCACGCGCCGCGAGGTCGCGGTCGTCGTCGACGAGATCGAGTCGTTGACCGATCAGGGCATTGTTGACGTGCACACGACCGACAGCGAGTTCAACCTCGCGGTCGCGCACACCAAGGCGGTGTTGACCGAGATCGTGCGCCGCAAGTCGACCGATCCGGCGTCGTCGCTGCACCGGTTGCGGTTGTGGATCTACGTGCAGCCGACGCCGTTCGACGACGAGCTGGCGGCGCTGCTCGCCGAAGCCGGGTGTGGCGGTATCAACCTCGCACCGGACCACGTGCGCGACGACGTCCTCGACGGGTGGAAGGTCACCCGCAAGGGCTGTCGGTACTACACGTTCGAGGACTCGCACCGGGTGTGCTCGCTCGCGCGCGAGCACAAGATTCCGACGATGGTCGAGGTGCTGCTCGGCATGCCCGGCGAGACCGCCGACACCCTGCGGGAGTGCGTGAAGCGCACGCTCGACCTTGACGCGACGGTCACCGGATACAGCCTGGGTATCAGGGCGTTTCCCTACTCGCCGCTCGGCATCAAGCTCGCTCAGGACTGCGATGGCGTCCGCACGGTGCGTGGCCTGCAGTCGAGTACGGCGACCGAGCCGATCGTGCTGACGCCGAAGGGACGGTGTGCCACGGTGGAGTACGAGCGGCAGTTCATGTTCGACCGGCAGGGTCGGTTCCGGCCGGTGTACTTCCTTTCGCCGGAGCTGCCGGAGGACCGCGCGACGGTGGACGCGCCGGACGGGCGCTGGGCGAAGTCGATCGAGCTGTTGCACGACCTCGTGCCCGAAGACGATCTGTACCGCGTGATGCTGCCGACGTTGCCGGGGCTCACGCCGGACGACAACAACTACGCCGACAATCCGTTCCTGCTGCGGCTGATCGAGCGCGGCTACACCGGCGCGTTCTGGTCGCACTGGCCGCATCGCGCGGAGATCATGCGCGACGTCGCATGAGTCAGTTCTTCGGTTTCGGCGGCTGCAGACCTTGGACGAGTTCGCCGGGGTCGATCGCCAGCGCGGCCGCGAGTTTCAAGATGTTGTGGAGGCCGACATTGCGTTGTCCCCGTTCGATTTGGCCCACCATCGACCAGTGGATGCCGCAGGCATCACCGAGGCGTTCCTGGCTCCAGCCCAGGCGCGTGCGATGGCTGCGCACACGCGCGCCGAATTCCTGCGTCGCCTCGGAAACGGGTTGAGATGCCATAGGCGATCAAGCCCATACATCTCAGCGACAAAAATCCAGAGACGATTTCACTAATGTCTATATAACACAGTACGATATATCTCAGTTACTGATGGCAGGAATATGATCTGGCCCCTGCGGTGAGGGTCTGCCAGGACGTGAGGTGGTCGCGTGACCCGAGCTCGTGCGCAACTCCCGGCCAATCCGATGTCCATCTCGTTGGCGTTCACGCATCGCCGACTCTGGTGGCAAACGGACGACGGCGATCACATGCCCGAGCGGTGGGACGTCTCCGCGGACGTGGGACGTCTGGTTGCGTGCCCGGCGGATCACAGACATGTGGGGGACATCGAGCTGGTGATCGCCGACCTCCGCAGGAAACGAAATCCGCTCGACTCCGCCGAGCTGGGGGAATGGGCGTTGGAGTTCATCGCGGAAGCCGTCATCGACCCCGAATATGGGAGGTTCGCCCCCGAACTCGACGCGCTGCTCAGTGACGGTGTGGCGCGCATGGTCATCGTGCGGGGCTTCCACATCGTCGAGGCGTGGCGTGGGCACGGTCTCGGCGCGCTGCTCATCGCAGGGACGTTGCGCTCACTGGCACGGGCCGCGCGGCTGGCGGCGTGCCGTGTGGCGCCCGACGGCTTCCGGAACACGACGGCCGACCGCGTCTCGGCGGAGCTGGCGAGCGTGCGGATCGGTGCGATGCTTGAGAAGATCGGCTTCGTGCGGTGGAACGGAGTGCACGTGATCGACCTGCGTGATCCCGCTCTGCTCGACGTCCGGCTGGACGTGCTTGATCAGTGGTGATCAGGCGTCAGGAGACGCTGAGCCGCTGGCGTGGTGACGTGTCGATGTCGTCGCCCGCGCGGAGGGTGTTGATCTCCTGGGTGAGCGCCTTGACGTGATCGAGAATGGCCGCCCGTTGGGTGCGCTCGCGGGTGAGTTCGGCCCGTAGCCGGTCGAGTTCTTCCCGCAACACGCGGACGTCCGCCGTGTCCCCGTGGTGTTCGTTCGGCCTGCTCGCCATGACAGCCTCGGCGACGGTCACCGAGCGCAGGCCGGTTGGCTGAATGATCGTGGGACCGTCTTCTCTCGCGAGGAGGTCGCGGTCGAGGTCGACCGCCTCGGCGGGCAATGCCGCCCCCGCGCCCCTGGTGCGTTCGATGAGGCCGAGCATGCCGGCGAGCCGTCGCGGACTTGATTCGGTGATGCGGCCGATGCCCAGGATCTTGTGACGCTGCGGATCGCGGGGATCGTCGAGTTCGACGCGCGGCAGGAAGGTCCGGACGGTGCCGGACGGCACGGCGTGGCCGGTGCCCACCATCTCGTTGAACTCGCGGTTCATCGTGTTGTCGAGCAGGAAGACGCTGCCCAGCCCGGTGAGATGCCAGGTGACCTGGGTGGCCCAGGCGACGAAGCTGTCGATGTCGCGAGTGCCCTGGCTGGCGAGGTAGACCGCGCCGAGTCTGGAGTCGTCGGCGAGGTAGTCCATGAGGTCGGGCAACTGGTGCCGTGCTACCCACTGTGGCTCCGCGGTCATCTGGGTCTTGCCGTCGTAGCAGGTCAACTTGCCGAGCAGGTCGCGGAGCACTCGGGGCACGGACATGCAGGCGAACGGCGAACTCGGGTCCGGCCGGTTCCCGTCGATGGTCTCGATCTCCGACCAGAGCCAGCCGGGCGCGTCCGGGCGCTCCACGGCGGTGAACGTGGTGCGCCAGACGTCGCCGCGCACCGCGGCCTCGTGGACGCGTCGCCAGCGGTAGATGCGGTCGTTGCCGTTGTGTTCGCGGACGATGGTGAGGACGTTGTCGTCCGCGAAGCGGTATCTCCCCGGCGTCGCTGGGTCGATGTCGATCTGCTTCGCCGTGGACCATCGTGCGATGTGGCCGATGACGGTTTCCACGAGCGATTGTCCGGGGGCAACTCGGAGGAAAGATCGGAAACCGACGGCCATGGCGAACCCCTTCTTCCTCCCGCGTGCCATGTTTTGGCACACAAAACTAAAGGATCATTAAATGAAAAACCTACGTCCGGTGGTAGGTAATGTCAACGAAGCGGGCGGCACGGCTCCGAACGGCTGAGCTGCCCTTGTCGTCGGACTGACTGTCACTCGTCGTGCTGCTCCAGCCAGGTGCGAGGTGCACTGGCGCGGAGCGCTGCCGTTGCGGCGCCATCATCGCCGGTCGCGTTGTCACCGATGGCTCGCGTGATCGTCCGCCACTGTCTGTGGGTCAGGATCGCGCGGTTGAGGAGGGTCTTCGCGTCGTCGGTGCGCTCGCGTTCGCGTAGGTCCGTGAGCATGTCGCGTTCTTCGGTCGCCCATGCCATCAGCTCCGCGAGGTCGGCGGCGATTCGGTCGCTGAACGTCACTGGCGGACCGGAGGCGATGCTCATCGCGACCGAGAAGTCGTCTCCGGTAGAGAGCACGCCGACGCGGATGGGAACCGCCGCGTCGTCGGTGCGAGTGCCGAGCTGTTCCCAGCTCGCGGCCCAGTCGTCACGGTTGTCTTGCATGGCAGCACGCCCCTTCGGATGAGGAAGATGTCGAGGTCGCGACGTCGGCATGCCGTCGGGTGGGCAGGGTCGCGACGTGTTATGACAGCGAAACGCTCCTGCGGGGCCGTGCTCCCGATGGGAGCGTCATGGCCGCCCGATGGGCGAGGTTGGAACCCAACGCCCAAGACCAAGCTTACTGAATGAGCGTTCGATGTTCCTGCTGCGACACGCCGCGCCCGGGATGGCGCAGGCCCTGTACCGCTCGTCGTCCGCAGGAGCCGTTCTGACTACATCTGTGGTTCGCTATGTGAGCATGATGCCCCTTTCGGCGAACGATGCTGTCCTCCGCATTACGCTCGGGGCGTATGAATGTGACCACCCGTAGTGATTTTCCGCTGGAATGGCTGCGAGCTTCTTGCGTCAGCCCGTGTCGGTTAGTCCGATGAGGTCGAGAGCGGCGGCGGTGAGTTCGCGAAGCGATTGCGACGTGCTGCCGGTAAACCACGTACGTACGGCCGCTTGCATCGCTCCGAATCCTGCGTGCACATGGACGCGCGCGGAAAATTCCGACTCGGCGCGCGTGGTAACGACCTCAAGGATTGCTGCGACGAGTGAGGTGTGACCGCTGTGCGTTTGGCGCATAGCGTTCGGAAATTTCTCCGCGATTTCTTTCCGGAGTAGGAGCATCTCGCGGTGGTCGTCAAAGTCGGCGGCAAGCGCGAGGAGTATCCTGCGTACCAGTGCACCGGATGCCACATCGTTCGGTGCGGCACCCGCTGCCTCGAGCACGATGTCTCGTTGACGTTCGGGGTTGCCGTGCAAGAGGTCGTCTTTGCTTGCGAAGTAACGAAAAAAGGTACGCCGAGAGATGTTAGCGGCCTGCGCGATATCGTCAACGGTGACCGCATCGACACCACGTTCCGCGAAAAGGCGAAGGGCGGCTATTTCGACCTCATTCGCGAGTCGTTGCCGCCTGCGGGCTCGAAGCCGATCGCCGCTCGACATCTCCGTCGTGTTGGCCATGGCCCGAGCATACGCGTCGCGGCACTAACGCCGAAATTGCACCCATGCCACGATGGCACTCGGTGCCCTACATTTGCCGTATGTCGGTGCACAGCGAGTCTCGTCCGGAATCAGTCAGCAGTGGTAGCAAGGAGCTCCCCGCGATTCAGGTTGCTGACCTGGCCAAACGGTTTGGTTCGATCGACGCGGTGCGAGGCGTGTCGTTTGATGTGAAGCCGGGAGAACTGTTCGCTTTTCTTGGCCCCAACGGGGCGGGAAAGACCACCACGATCAACATGCTCTGCACCCTGGCGCGGCCGAGTGCTGGCGGTGCGAGCGTGGCGGGGTTTGACATCGTGCGGCAGGCGCAACAGGTTCGCCAGCGCATCGGTCTGGTGTTTCAGAATTACACACTTGATCCGCAACTTACCGCTGAGGAAAATCTCCGTTTTCATGCTGTGCTCTATCGGGTACCGCGTAGTGAGGTGCCAGCACGCATGGAGCGTGTTCTCAAGCTGGTGGATTTATTGGATCGTCAAAATAGTAGGGTCGCGACATTCTCCGGCGGAATGATACGTCGCTTGGAAATCGCGCGCGCTCTTTTGCACACGCCGCAGATATTATTCCTCGACGAGCCGACCGTTGGATTGGATCCACAGACGCGGTCCAGGATGTGGCACGACGTGCTTCAGATGAGAGAAGAAGACGTCACAATATTTTTGACGACGCATTATCTTGATGAGGCGGAGAACGCGGATCGAATTGCGATAATGGATCACGGTGAGATCGTTGCGTGTGATACGCCGACAGCGCTCAAGGCGATGGTCGGTGCCGACGCTGTCGATCTTGTGACGGCTGACGACACGGTCGCGCAGGAGTCGCTACTCCGATGTGGCTATGACACGCACGTCACCGCGGACGGCTTGCGCGTATATGTACCTGACGGTGCGCGAGCTGTATCGGGCCTGGTTGCCAGCGTTGATGTCGAGCTACAGCAGTTACGGGTGCACCGGCCAACCCTTGACGATGTCTTCATGCACTTCACGGGCAGGGAGATTCGCGACGACGGTGGTGGGCTGACCGCGCAAGAGCAACAGGTTCGCACTGTAACGACCAGCCAACGCTAGGACTTCACATGACGGTACGCGAAAATGACGGAGTGGCTGACGGCAGAGTTGGTCACGACGCACGTCGCACGGCAGGCTTTGACTGGGTTGCTGAGGTTCGTACCGCGCTGATGGTGGCGCACCGCGAGCTTTTGAGGTTCGTGAGAGCCCCCGGACGCTTATTGTCGAGCTTCGTACTACCGCTCACGTTTCTGGCTGTCTTCGGGTTGGGTCTCAACCGACTTGTTGGGTCGAATGGAAACGTTGAGTTCGTCCAGTTTATCTTACCCGGCGTCGTCGCGATGATCGTTCTCATGTCGGGTATAGGCAGCTGTGTTCTTGTTATCTGGGACCGAGAATTCGGTTTCCTTCGTGAAATGCTTGTTGCACCGCCTCATCGAGTCAGCCTGGTCATCGGAAGGATGGCAGGAGGTACGGCGATTGCCTCGATGCAAGGGATAGCGATCTTGTTGTTGACGCCGATTCTCGGCGTCAAGTTGGAGTTGCTGACCGTCGTTGCCACGATCGCGATCGTCATACTGATCGCGGTTGCTGGCACTGCCGCGGGGATGTTCCTGGCGAGCTGGATAAAGCGGATGGAGAGTTTCTCTGCGATCATGCCGCTCGTGATGATGCCGACCATGTTCTTGTCGGGTGCGTTCTTTCCAATACAGACGCTCCCTGGGTGGCTTGCTGTTGTCGTTCATCTCAACCCGTTGACGTACGGCGTCGACCTGCTGAGGCGAGTGGTGCTGTCGGCCCAGGTCAGTGCGGCCGATTCGCACGGACCATTCACGTCAGGCGTGGCACTGTTCGGATACGAACTTCCCATTCTCGTCGAGGTTGGGTTCGTTGTGGCGCTGATCGTAGTCTTCGTGGCGTTGACTGCACGCCGTTTCGGCAAGCCAACGTGACCACCACCGGGCGCTTCCCCTGTTATACGCTGGGCGTTCACCACGTTTCGGCGGTGAGATTTTCCGGTAGAGCGTTCGGGCGGGGTCAGTCGTCCGGAACTGGCGTCGTGCTGAGCTGCGCGGCTGCTTTCCGCAGCGCCTTCGCCGCTGGCTCCACTGCTTGAATCGGGAACCGGGCGGCAGGGGCGCTCAGACTGATCGCAGCGGGAAGTCGCGTACCGAGGATCGGAACGGCGACGCACCGGCCGTCCAGCTCGTTCTCCCCGTTGTCGACCGCGTAGCCGACCCGCCGTACCTTCGCCAACTCGTCGAGATACCCGCCCACCGTCGTGATCGTGTTCGGCGTGCGAGCGACCAGGCCTGTCTGGTCGAGCAATTCGCGGACCCGGTCGTCAGTGAGCTGACCCGCGATGGCCTTTCCCAGCGCCGTCGAATGCAACGGGTCACGGTCACCACGACTCGCGGCGAGTCGAACAGTCCGCCTGCTCTCCACGATGTCCAGATAGATGACGGTGTCCCCATCGAGAATGCCCAGGTTCGCGGATTCATCATGGTCGTCGCGAAGCCGTTCCAGCACCGGTCGGGCACGTTCGCGCAACACCTCGACATGCTGTGACTGCATGCCGACGAAACCGAGGCCGAGTTGGAACAAACCAGTTTCGGGATTTCGCTCGACATACCGGTGATTTTCGAGCGTCCAGAGATAGCGGAACGCGGACGACTTCGGGAGCCCGGTCGCGACGGCCACCGCGGGTAGCGGCACACCGCCGTCCACTCCCTCCTGCAGGAGATTCAGGATAGCGCAGACTCGTTGCACGGCCCGTACCGTGTAGTCCCGCTCCTCTGTCGGCGAACCGTCCTCGGAGTCCTTCTTGCGCTTACGTCGGGGTGGCACGTCGCGCACCTCTTCCAAAATCGAAATTTCAGTTTTGAATTCTACTCACGGCCGTACCGTTACTCAGGGGCCCCGTTTGTGCGACTTACCGGATCATTGGGCTGGTACGGTGACGACATTTATCGATGTGAGCTGTTGAAGTGTCGACCGAGTGGCCCTTCGCGTCGGCACCTCCCAGGCCGACCGGCGTGTCAATTCGGGCAAGTTCATTTCATTGTATGGAATAGTTATATCTACCGCAAGCGTGGCGGACGGGGTCGCCGCCGGTCGTAGGAATTGCGGTGATGGTGACACCGTCAACCCTATGCCGGTCCGGAAAAGATGTGGCCACCCAGTGCCAGTTGGCCCGGCATTACACCACCGCGTGGCTCGTGCCCGCATACGCCACCACGTCGATCTCGAACTTGATCGCATCCGTGAGGCAGTTCGTAATGGTCGTCCGCGCCGGTAGTGGCGGCGAGAAGAACCTCCGATACAGCCGGTGGAACTCCCCGATATCGTCTGGATTCTGAATGTACGCGCCCACTTTGACCACATCGGAGAGGTCGAGGCTGAATTCCGCGAGGATGTCTCGCACGTTCTCGATGGATCGATGCATTTCGTCGGAGAATGTCCCCGACACGATCTGTCCGCTGTCATTCACCGACGCCTGACCCGATGCGTACACGAATTCGCCCGCGCGGACTGCTTTCGAGAAGTTCGCGGTGTTGCCGTCGCGGGCCGGGGTCGTTTGGGTCATCGCAGCACCAATCGGGATCGAATCATTGTCGGAACATGGCGCCGTGCCACGGAGTGAAACCCGTGGTACAGCAGCGAACGTCTTACGGCTCGACGTCGAGCGTGCGCGAGACCAACTCGGCGTTCGTCAGCTTCTTCGCGGTGTCCCGGACCGCCTCCACCGGATCATCGGACGGGTCGGAAGCCGGGCCCTTGCGCTCGCTTGGCTTGGGCTGGCTCGGCTGCTTCACCGGTCCGCCGACCTGCAGCGGGCCCGACGTCCCCGAACTCGGCGGCCGGCTCTCTTCCTGCCTCGGCTGTATCGGCGCGGCCTTGACGCGCTCGTCACGCTCGTGCCGGTCGCCGTCGTTGGACGTCTTGTGCGACACCTGAGTGGCGCCGCCGATGCGCACGTCGGGGATCGCGACGGCCCCGCCGGAGTAGACGTCCAGCCACGCCAGCACGATCTCCAGGTACCGCGTCGAGTGGTTGTAGCTCAGGATCGCGGCGCGCAGGTCGTCGGCCTGGCGCAGATCGCGGTCACCGGCGCAGAGGTAGTCGCCCGCCGCGACCGTGGCGTCGTAGATGTTGTGCGGGTCGGCGAGGCCGTCGTCGTTGCCGTCCGCGGCCCAGTTCGCCCAGGTCGACGGGATGAACTGCATCGGCCCGACCGCCCGGTCCCACCTGGTGTCGCCGTCGTAGAGGCCGTTGTCGGTGTCCCCGATCGCCGCCACCCCGGGCCCGCCGTTGAGCTGCGGCCCGAGGATCGGCTGCAACGTGGTGCCGGACTTGTCGACGTTGCCGCCGCGCGCGTGACCGGACTCGACGCGTCCGATCGCGGCCAGCAACGCGGCGTTGAGCCCGCACTGCGGGTCCGTCGCGTTGCTGTGGTCCTCGGCCGCGCGGTAGGCGCGCAGTGCGCTGCGCGGAATGCCGAGCCCGTCGAGGGCAGGCGCTTTCCCGATGGCGCCCCTCGGGAGCGCGCTGACGACAACGACGGCGTCGTTGTTCGACGGAACGGGTGGCGGCTGGAGATAGACCGCCGTGCCGCCGTCGACGCCATGTGGCGCGGGCGCTGCGGCCATGCCGAACGAACCCGCGACGATCGGCGCGGCGTAGCCAACGTTGGTGAGCAGGAGCAGCCCCGCGACAGCCAGGTGCAGCCCGCGCTTGAGATCCAGCGTGGGCAGCGATTCGACCTGCCGCAGACCCGATTGGACGGTGCGTACGATCAGATCGACAACGCGAGTGACGTGACCGGCCATAGCTGAGCTCCTCGCTCATTTTGACTGCCGAAATTCGTGTTTTATGCTATGGCGGCTGTGGAATATGGTCAACGTCGATAGCGCGGCAATGCCGTTTCCCGGCGTGTCGAAGTGGGCGCGAACAGGAAAATGCCCGCCGCCATTCGTGCGGTGGCAGCGGGCAATTTCCCGAAATTGGCTATCCATATCGATGCAGTACCGCGAACCGCGTTATGTGGCGGTTCGCCAGGGCCGGTCGAGCGGCGCGGCGGCGAGCGTGCCGGGCCACTGGCGTGGGCCGGGCGGTGTGTGCTTGCGGTCGGTCTTGTGT
>WHTY01000153.1 GCA_009377475.1 Actinophytocola sp. | reverse complement strand
TTTGCTCCCTGAGTTGCCAAAATTCGTTCCGATTGTCCGGTTCTGATGGTCAGCCACGGAGCAAAGTAGATCAACTAGGCCCAACAGCGATCACGATGCACGGCACTCCGGCTTCACCGGCCAAAGCGCAACAGCCTCCTTTGGCGGGCAAAACGGCAGGGTCGTGGCCGGCGCGCTACGGCGCTGACCGCACCACGCACCCCAGCGCGCCAGTCAGCAGCGCGTGGATCTCATCGCGGGTGCCGGTGCCGTGCTGCGCCCACTCCAGCGCCAGTTCCTCCGCGTAGGCGAGCCACGCCCCGACGGCGGCGCGTACCAGCTCGCTCGGCGCGTCGATGTCCAGCGCGGTGAGCACCTGGTCGGTCAGCGCGGCGCGGGTGTCGCGGAAGATCTCGTGCACCCAGTCGTCGGTGCCCGCGCTGCGAAACAGCGCGATGTACGGCTCGTGCCGACGTTCGATGAAGCTGAGGAATCCCGCGACAAGGTCGTCGATCGTCTCGCCCTCCACGCGCGTCGCCCGCAGCAGTCGCCGACTGGCCGCGCGCACCACCTCGGCGTAGTAGTCCCGCTTCGTGGGGAAGTAGTGGAACAGCAGGCTGCGTGAGATCGCGGCCTCGGCGGCGACGTCGTCAATGGTGATCTGGTGCAGCGGTCGCGTGGTCAGCATCTCCAGCCCGATGCCGATGAGCTGCTTGCGCCGCTCTGCCGGGCTCTGCCGGGCGCTACGGCGTCCGGACGCCTGCCGCTGGCGGGCGCGCGCCGGATCGGCGTCGGCCATGCGACCTCCTTGCGTCGGCCTCGCGTCACTATTGAGCAATGCTCGATAAGTAGCGTAGCGTGTCCTGTCATGGACTTCACGCCGTCAGCGCGATCGGCCGAGTACCGCGACAAGGTGGCCGAGTTCATCGCCACCGAGATCGCCCCGACCGAGGCGGACTACCTGCGCGCCCTGCACCAAGCAGCGGACCCGTGGGTGGTGCTGCCGCTCGTGGACGAGCTTAAGGCCAAGGCGCGCGAGCGCGACCTGTGGAACTTCTTCCTGCCCAAGTCGTACTCCGAGGCCACCGGGGAGGGCGCTGGGCTCTCCAACGTCGACTACGCCCCGCTCGCCGAGCTGATGGGTCGCCACGCCCTCGGGCCGGAGGTGTTCAACTGCAACGCCCCGGACACCGGCAACGCCGAGGTGCTGATCCACTACGGCAGCGAGCAGCAGCAACAGCGCTGGCTGCGGCCGTTGCTGGCCGGCGAGATCCGCTCGGCGTTCTGCATGACCGAGCCCGAGGTCGCGTCGTCGGACGCCACCAACATGGCCGCCACGGTCGTTCCGGACGGCGACGACGTCGTGCTCAACGGCCGCAAGTGGTTCTCCACCGGCATCGGCCACCCGCGCTGCGAGTTCGTCATCTTCATGGGCCTCACCGACCCGGACGCCCACCGCCACCAGCGGCATACCATGGTGCTGGTGCCGAAGGACACGCCCGGCGTCACCGTGGAGCGGATGCTGCCGGTGTTCGGCTTCTACGACGAGCCGTACGGCCACGGCGAGGTCTCCTTCGACAACGTCCGCGTGCCGCAGGAGAACGTCATCGCTGGGCTCGGCAGGGGCTTCGAGATCGCGCAGGGACGTCTCGGACCGGGCCGCATCCACCACTGCATGCGCCTCATCGGCCTCGCGGAGCGGGCGCTGGAGCTGGCCATCACCCGCGCGATGGAGCGCACCGCCTTCGGCAAGCCGCTGGTCAATCTCGGCGGCAACCGCGAACGCATCGTCCGTGCCCGCATCGCCATCAACCAGGCCCGCCTCCAGGTGCTGCACACCGCCTGGCTGCTCGACACCCAGGGCGCGTTCGGTGCGCTGTCCGAGCTTTCCCAGATCAAGGCCAGCGTGCCGGGCATGGCCGAGCAGGTGATCGACATGGCGATTCAGCTGCACGGCGGCGGAGGCCTGACCAACGACTTCCCGCTCGCGGGCGCCTACGCGGGCGCGCGCTCGTTGCGGATGGCCGACGGCCCGGACGAGGTGCACCTCGGCGTCATCGCCCGCATCGAGCTGGCACCGTACAGGGAGCGCGCATGACGCAGCGGGTCGTCGTCACCGGTGGCGCGTCCGGGCTCGGCAAGGCCATCGCACGTCGTTACGCCGACACCGGCGCGTCCGTGGTCATCGCCGACATCGACCCGGCGGGCAAGCAGACCGCTGCCGAGCTGGGTGCGCACTTCCACGAACTGGACGTCACCGACGCGGCGTCGTTCGACGCGCTGGTGCGCTGGTGCGAGGCACAACTCGGCGGGCTGGACGTGCTGGTCAACAACGCCGGGGTCGCCGCGGCGGGCCGCTTCGAGCGGGTATCCCTCGAAGACTGGGACTGGATCCTCGACATCAACCTGATGGGCGTCGTGCGGGGCTGCCGCGCCGTGGTGCCGCTGTTCAAACGGCAGGGCAGCGGGCACCTTGTCAACATCGCGTCGCTGGCGGCGCTGACGACGTTGCCCGCGATGAGCAGCTACAACGTCTCCAAGGCCGGGGTCGTCGCGCTCTCGCAGACGTTGCGGCACGAGCTGGCGCCGTACGGCATCGGCACCACCGTCGTCTGCCCCGGCTTCGTGCGCACCAACCTCAGCAGCAGCCTGCGCAGCCCCGACCCGGAGGCGCAGGCCGTCACCGAACGGCTGATGGACCGCTCCGACGTCACCCCGGAGGACGTCGCCGAGCAGGTCGTCGCCGCGCAACGTAAGAACACGTTCCTTGTGTTGACCCACGCCGAAGGCCGCAAGTTCCGCTTCCTCGAACGATTCCTGCCCGCGCTCGCCGACAAAGCGCGCATCGGCTTCTGGCAGCGGTTACGGTCGAAGATCGAGGCCGCACCGGACGTCAAGGGCTGACCGCCGCGAAGGCACCCGACCCGAGAAAGGCACACCGAGTACATGAGCGAACGGAAAAACATCCTGATCACCGGGGCAAGCTCCGGCCTCGGCGATGGCATGGCGCGGGAGTTCGCCGCCAAGGGGCGCAACCTCGCGCTGTGCGCGCGGCGCACCGACCGGCTGGAGATGTTGGCCAAGGAGCTGACCGAGGCGCACCCCGGCATCACGGTGATCACCAAGGCGCTCGACGTCACGGACTCCGACGCGGTGTTCCGGGTGTTCGGCGAGTTCCGTGACGAGCTGGGCAGCATCGACCGCGTAATCGCCAACGCCGGGCTCGGCAAGGGCCAGCCCATCGGCACCGGCTACTTCGAGGCGAACAAGCAGACCATAGAGACCAACGTCATCGGCCTGCTCGCGCAGTGCGAGGCCGCGATGGAGATCTTCCGCGAGCAAAAGGCCGGGCACCTCGTCGTCGTCTCGTCGGTGAGCGCGGTGCGCGGGATGCGCGGCAACGTCACCACCTACGCCGCGTCGAAGGCCGCCGCCGCGTCGCTGGCCGAGGGCATCCGGGCGCAGCACCTGAGCAAGAACACAGCCGACATCGCTGTAACAACCCTGCTGCCCGGCTACATCGAGTCGGAGATGACCGGCCGCGCAGGCAAGACGCCGCTGATGGTCACCGGCGAGAAGGGCGCCAAGGCGCTGGTCAGCGCCATCGAGGCGGAGAAGGCGAAGGCGTACGTGCCGTGGTGGCCGTGGACCGTGCTGGCGCAGGTGCTGCGGTTCGCGCCGCTGAGCCTCGTGCGGAAGCTGTCATGAGCGAACTGGTCGACACCGCGGGCGAGGTCAGGGACGAGGACGCCTTCGACGCCGCCGCCGTGCACGCGTGGCTGTCGGCGCGGGTCGACGGCCTTGGGGACACGCCGCCGACGGTGCGGCAGTTCCCCGGCGGGGCGTCGAACCTGACGTACGAACTGTCCTATCCGGACCGCGACCTGATACTGCGCAGGCCACCCGGTGGCCACCGCGCGGCCTCGGCGCACGACATGTCGCGGGAGTACCGGGTCCAATCCGGACTCAAGCCGGTGTTCGGCTCCGTGCCGGAGATGGTGGCGTTCTGCGACGACGAGTCGGTCATCGGCACCGAGTTCTACGTCATGGAGCGCCTCAAGGGCATCATCCTGCGTCGCGACCTGCCGGAAGGGCTCGACCTGAGCCGGGACGCGGTGCGCGAGCTGTGCAAGGACGTCATCGACAAGCTGGTTGAGCTGCACCAGGTCGACGTCGAGGCGGCGGGGCTGTCCGACCTCGGCAAGGGCGCGGGTTACGTGCGCAGGCAGATCGAGGGCTGGTCAGACCGGTACCGCAAGGCCCGCACCGACAACGTCCCCGCCTACACCGAGGTGATGGACTGGCTGGCGGCCAACCAGCCCGACGACGTCGCCACCTGCCTGATCCACAACGACTTCCGGTTCGACAACATCGTCTTCGGCGATGGCATGAACGTGGTCGGCATCCTGGACTGGGAGATGTCCACGCTCGGCGACCCGATGATGGAGCTGGGCGCGACGATGGCGTACTGGGTGCACGCCGATGACGACGACGTCTTCACGCAAAGCAGGCGCCAGCCGACGCACCTGCCCGGCATGCTCACCCGCGACGAGGTGGTCAACTACTACCTCGCCAAGACCGGCCTCGCGGTGGATGACTGGACGTTCTACGAGGTGTACGGGCTGTTCCGGCTCGCGGTGATCATCCAGCAGCTGTACCGGCGCTACCACGACGGCGGCACCCGCAACCCGCGCTACGCCGACTACTGGATGTTCGTCGGCTACCTGGAGTGGCGCTGCAAGGAGATCATCGCGAAGGCCGGTGGCTGATGGGCGCGATCTACCTGGTGCGGCACGGCCAGGCGTCGTTCGGGTCGGCGAACTACGACCAGCTGTCCGACGTCGGGTCCGAGCAGTCCAAGGTCGCAGGAAACGAGCTGCGCAGGCGCGGTGTCGAGTTCACCGAGGTGCGCTGCGGCACCATGGCCCGGCAGCGCGACACCGCGTCGTTGGCCGGGTTCGACGCCGTCGAGGACGAGCGCTGGAACGAGTACGACGTCATCGACGTCCTGCGCGGTCATGGCACTGAGCTGCCCGAGCCGGTCGACCCGCGCGGGATCCAGGCGGCGCTGGACGAGGCGCTGCTCGCCTGGATCGCGGCAGCCGACGGCAGCGCGTGCCTGGAGCCGTGGACGTCGTTCGCCGATCGGGTGAACTCGGCGTTCGACGAGCTGGCTTCCGGGCTTCCCAAAGGTGGCAATGCGGTGGTGTTCACCTCGGGCGGCGTGATCGGCGCGCTCGCGGCGCGGGCGATCGGGGACCAGCCGGGCCGGTTCACGGCGTTGCACCGCGTGACATGCAACGCCGGAATCACCAAACTGGTGACCGGTCGGTCGGGCCTCACGCTGCTCGCGTTCAACGAGCACGTGCACTTCGAGGCCGAACACCGTAGCTTGCTCACCTACCGCTAAGGAGCACGTATGAGCTTCCAGGCCACCACCGTGATCCCCGTCAACGGCGAGGGCACAGAGGACGTCCTCGTCGACGAGCAGGGCCGGATCTACACCGGGCTCGCCGACGGCCGCATCCTGCGCATCGACAAGAACGGCAGCTCCGTCGAGACGGTCGCGACCTGCCCCGGTCGTCCGCTGGGGTTGGAGTTCTACGGCGACGACGAGCTGGTGGTGTGCGCATCGGACGCCGGGCTGCTCGCGGTGTCGCTGTCCTCTGGCGACGTGCGCGTGCTGATGGACACGGTGTTCGACGCGCCCATTCTGGCCTGCAACAACGCGGCGGTCGCCAGTGACGGCACGATCTACTTCAGCGACTCGTCCCGGCGTTACCCGATCCCGGAGTGGCGCACCGACCTGATCGAGCAGACCCGCACCGGGCGGCTGCTGCGCCGCAACACCGACGGCACGGTGGACGAGCTGCTGAGCGGGCTGCACTTCGCCAACGGCGTCGCGTTGGCGGCCGACGAGTCGTTCGTGACGGTGGCCGAGTCCGGCGCGTGTCAGGTGCGGCGGTTCTGGCTGACCGGGCAGCGCGCGGGCACGGCCGACCTGTTCGTCGGTGACCTCACCGGCTACCCGGACAACTCGTCCACCGGCAGCGACGGCCTGATCTGGGTCGCGATCCCCGCGCCGCGCAATCCCGCACTCGATGTGGTGCAGAAGCTGCCCGGCCCGCTCCGCACCGTGGTCACGAAGCTGCCGACGTCGCTGCAACCCGCGCCGAGCAAGACGGTGCGGGTCATCGGCGTTGACGAGCGGGGCGACATCGTCCACTCCTACGAGGGCGAGATCGACGGCTTCCACATGCTGACCGGCGTGCGCGAGCGCGACGCGCGGCTGTACTTCGGCAGTCTGCATGAGAGCGCCGTTGCCACCCTGACGCGGTAAGCGCCCTGACGCGGTAAGCGCACGGGTCTCATCGGGCGACCTCACCCGATGAGACCCGTGGCGCTCGGTCCCCTGCGTGCCGTGGCTTACGGCGTGTAGTTGCAGGTCTCGCGGTACTCCTCGATCTCCCAGGCCCTCGGCGCGGGGCAGAGGAACTGGTGGTAGCGGGTGTCGTTGTCCACGAACAGCTTCAGCCACGAGATGCTGTACTTCGCGATCGTGGTGTTGGAGTAGTTGGGCGCGAAGTGACTGGCGTTGTTCAGCTCGAGGTACGCCTTGTCCAGGCTCCGCGGCAGGCTCTCGTAGAACGGCTCGGAGTGGCTGCGCACCGGGGCGATGCTGTCGTCCTCCGCGCCGATGATCATCGTCGGCACCGTCACCTCGTACCAGGTCTTGTCCGTGTTCCACGGCGTCAGCGGAATCGCCGCCTGCAGTGACGGCCGGTCGGACGCGGCCTCCAGCGAGCCGCCGCCACCCATGGAGTGCCCCATGACGGCGAGCCGGTCGGCGTCGATCCGTCCCCGGACCGAGCTGCGCTGCGTCAGGTAGTCGAGTGCGGCCAGCAGTTGCCTGCCACGGCTGCTCGGCTGGTCGTAGCGGCTGTTGGTGTCGATGGTGAACACCACGAAGCCCTGCGACGCCAGCCGGGGCCCGTACCAGCTCGTGCTGGACTGGCTGGCGGTGTAGCCCGGTGCGATCGCGACCGCGCCGAACGTGCCCTGGCTGGTGTTGGTCGGGTAGTAGATGGTGCCGCCGCCGAAGCCGGTCACCCAGCTCGACACCGACGTTATGCCGACGTTGAACGGCCCGCGCGGGGCCTCGATGCTGCTCTCGGTCGGGTCCGCCTGCTGACGAACGGTTATCGATTCTTGCGGCCGGAAGCTACTCGCCGGTATCGGTGAAATCGCCAGTCTTGGCCGGCGCGCCCGGTGTCAGCGTGCGCTCTCCACCGGGGAAGTTGATCACGTCTACTCGCGCTGTTGCTCGCCAAACCGGATGAACGAGGCTGTTGCGCTTTGGCCGGTGAAGCCAGAGTGCCGTGCATCGTGATCGCTGTTGGGCCTAGTTGATCTACTTTGCTCCGTGGCTGACCATCAGAACCGGACAATTGGAACGAATTTTGGCAACTCAGGGAGCAAAGTAGATCAACTTCTTTCGCGACGCGGCACTCAACTCCGAAAGCGCAACAGGCTCGAACCGGACGTATTCCCGCAACATCGCGAGTAGGTGTGATCGACATCTAGCGGGGTCCGGCGGCGTCCGGCTCGTTCAGCGGTACAGCGCGGCGAGCTCCACGCGCGAGCGGATGCCGAGGCGCTCGAAGATGTTGCGCAGGTGGTGGTCGACCGTGCGGTGGCTGATGTACAACGTCGCCGCGATCTCGCGGTTCGTCGCGCCCTCGGCCACCAGCTCGGCGATCCGCGCCTGCTGCGGCGTCAGCTCGTCACCCGGCGGCCCGGACGTCTGCTCCACCGAGTAGCCGCACGCCCGCAGCTCCCGTCGCGCGTGGTCGCGCCAGTGATGGGCGTCGACGTCGTCGAAGATCTGCGCAGCCTCGATGAGCACGTCGCGCGCCTGCCGGGGTTTGCGGTGGCGACGCAGCCGGGCGGCGAGCAGCAGCTCGGTGTAGGCCAGGTCGTAGGACGCGCCCGAGCTGCGATGCAGCCGGATCGCCTCGGTGAAGTGATCGTGCGCTTCGCCGGGGTGCTCGGCGAGCAGTCCCAGGCAGCGGTGGACGAGTGCGACGCGGGCCTGTCCGCCGGTGGTGCCCGCCCACCGCTCGAAGTGCCGGACGGCGCGGGCGGCGTCGCGGTGCTTCCCGCAGCGCACGGCCGCCTCGACGTAGTGCGGTGTCGCCATGACGCGGATGGGGGAGAAGCTCCACGTCGGGCCTGCGGTCATCCGGTGGAAGCGGTGCAGCGCGTCGGCCGGTCGGTCCCCGGCGAGGTCGGCGCACGCCGCCGCCCAACTCGCCAGTGAACCGGGACGTCCGAGGCCCCGTTCGACCACGCCGGACGCCGCGTCGTCCAATCGCAGCCGGGTCGTCTCGCGGTCGCCGCGCAACGCCGCGAGCATCGCCAGGATCGTCAGGTGGTCCACGGCGCAGTTCGGCTGGCCAAGGGACTCCGCGAGGCGCAGTCCCTCCAGCGCGCTGCTGATCGCGGGCGCGTGCTGGCCGGACAGCAACGCCGACATCGCCCCATACACGAGCGCCCACGGCACGCGGGCGAGGTCGCCGCTCGCCTGCGCGCACGCCACGGCTTGCAGCGCGAGGTCGCGCGTCGTCGCGGCGTCGCCGAGGGTGAACGCCGCCTGGCTCGCTAGGGTTTTCGCCGTCGGGTCCGCGATCTCTTCCCCGAGCCGGATGACGCTGCGCAGCGGGTTCGCGGTTTTCGTGTGGTGGCCGTTGAACGTCGCGGACATGGCGACGAAGTGCTCCAGCACCAGTCTGGTGGCGGGCTGCCTGTGCAGCTGCCGCCGGGTTGCCGCTGCGCAGTTCGATCTCTCCGGCGAGCAGCGTGGCGGGGCTCGCGACGTGGTGGCTGGTCAGCGGACGCGCCCGTCGCAACGCCGTTCGCGCGCGCTGCGGGTGGCCGTTCGCCCAGTGGTCGGTGGCAGCGGCGAGCAATCGCCGCGCCGTGTCGGGGTCGGTGTCGGACAGCGCTGCCGCGCGTTCGCTCGCGTCGGCGGCGTCGCCGTGCCGACGCGCCTGACGTGCCAGGTCGGCGGCAGTGTCTGGTGCACGGCACTCGAGATGCCCATATCGCGGGCGGGTTCCGGCGTTGAGGATGCCGAGAATTTCGGTCCTCCTTCTCGGTTCGTAGGCGGCGGCGCCGTGCCGATGAAGTCGGGGTATCTGGATTGGCCTGCGGTCGG
>WHTY01000166.1 GCA_009377475.1 Actinophytocola sp. | reverse complement strand
GGCGTACTGATATCCGGTCTTGCCGCGAATACGCTGGTCACCACCGGAACAGAACGCCCAGCCGCCGTCGCGCGGCGACGGTCCGTTCCCGGTGAGCAGGACGGCGCCGACGTCGGAGCACATCCTCGCGTGGTCGAGCGCCCGGTGCAGCTCGTCCACGGTGTGCGGACGGAACGCGTTGCGCACGTCAGGACGGTTGAAGGCAACCCGGAGCACGCGCTTACCCGAGCGGCTCTCGGTGGAGCGGTGATAGGTGATGTCGGTGAAGTCGAACCCGTCGACCTCCTCCCACGCGGAGGGGTCGAACAGTTCGGACACTCGTGTGGCTGGCATGTCTGGGAGAATATGCCGTGTGCCGACAGCCAGTGATCGCAGCGGGGCCGCCAGGTGAACCCATCGACAGCCCAGGCGAGGGTGCTCGTCGACGAACTGGTGCGCAACACGGTGTCCCACGTCGTGCTGTGCCCCGGCTCCCGCAACGCGCCGCTGTCCATGGCGCTGTTCGACGCCGCGGAGGCGGGCCGGATCAGCCTGCACGTCCGCATTGACGAGCGCTCCGCTGGCTTCCTCGCGCTTGGCATCGCCGCCCGCACTGGACGTCCCACCGTCGTCGTCTGCACGTCGGGCACCGCTGCCGCCAACTTCCACCCCGCCGTGCTCGAAGCCGACCGCGCAGGGGTGCCGCTGATCGTCCTCACCGCCGACCGTCCGTCCGAGCTGCGCGCGTCGGGCGCGAACCAGGTCATCGACCAGGACCGGCTCTACGGCGACGCCGTCCGCTACTTCAACGAGTTCGCCATCGCCGACACCCACACCGGCCAGAACGCCTACTGGCGCAGCCAGGTCTGCCGCGCGTGGAACGCCGCCTACGGCGAGTGGCGCTCCGGTCCCGTGCACCTCAACGTGCCGTTCCGCGAGCCGCTTGTGCCCGACGTCGGCCCGGACGCCGACGCCTGGGTCGAGCCGCTGGACGGCAGGCCCAACGGCCAGCGCTGGACCGAGCTGCCCGACTACGGCGCGCTACCCGCGTTCGTCGTCCCCTCCACCCGCACCGGACTGGTCATCGCCTGCGACTCCGGCGTCGCCGCCGCTGCCGAGTGGGCCGACGCCAACGGCTGGCCGCTGATCGCCGAGACCGGCGGCGCTGGCGTGTCCGGCGACTCCGCGATCACCAGCGGCGCGTGGCTGCTTGCCGTGCCGGAGTTCGTCGCGACGCACAAGCCGGAGCAGGTGCTGTGCATCGGACGTCCCACGGTGTTCCGGCAGGTGCAGCAGCTACTCGCGGACGCAGACGTCGAGGTCCTGCTGGTCCGGCCCGACACCGACTGGCCAGCGCCCGCCCACAACGTCCGGCAGGTGGGGCAGTGGTTCGCCGAGCCGACCAAGCCCGCCGACCCGGAGTGGCTGGCGCGGTGGCGCGCCGCTGACGTCGCCGCCCGCGAGGCTGTCACCGCCGCGCTCGCCGCAGAGCCGTGGCCGTCCGGTCCCGCCGTGGCCGCCGACGTCATGGCCGCGCTGCCACCCGACTCGCTGCTGGTGGTCGGCTCGTCCAACCCGACTCGCGATATCGCCCTCGCGACGGGCCCGGTGCGCCCTGACCTGCTGGTGCACCGCAACCGGGGCGTTGCGGGCATCGACGGCACGGTCTCCGCTGCCGTCGGCGCGGCGCTTGTCCACCACGGGCCGTCGTACGCACTGCTCGGCGACCTGACGTTCCTGCACGACAGCAACGGCCTGCTCACCGGCACCCTGGAACGCCGCCCCGACCTGACGATCGTGGTCGTCAACGACGACGGCGGCGGCATCTTCTCGCTGCTGGAACAGGGCGAACCGGCGCACAACCGCAGCTTCGAGCGGGTCTTCGGCACGCCGCACGGCGCGGACATCGGCGCGCTCTGCGCGGGCTACGGCGTCCCGCACACCCGCGTGACCAGCAGCGATGAGCTGCGCGCCGCGCTCGCGCAGCCGGACGGCCTGCGCGTCGTCGAGGTCGCCGTCGAACGCGACACCCGCAGGGACCTGCACGGCAGGCTGCGCGCGGCCGTCTCCCGCGCGGTGGGTGGCTGACGCGGTGTCTGATGGCACGGCAGTAACCTCAGCGATGTGACGACGATGGCGCGGCAACAGCGGCGATGGCGAATCGCGCGCTGGCTCGTGCTCAGCGTGGCGGGACTGATCACGTTGCTGATGCTGGTCCTTGTGCTCGCGGCCTACCGCAACGACAACGCCATCGAGTCGAACCTCGGCGCGGCCAACGCCCAGGTGCTGTCCGTCGCCTGGGATCGCACGATCGTCCGGTTCGAGACGTCGGACGGCGCGGTGCACATCTCGCAGGACGGCGTCCTCTACCCGGAGGGCCTGGTCGAGGGGCAGTTGGTGCACGTCGAGTACGACGCGACCAACCCAGATCATCTGGTCCGGGTCGCTGGCAGGACGTTCACCCTCAGCCTGCTCCCCGCCGGGACGACGATCGCGATCACCTGGCTGATCGCGGCCCCGCTCGCCGTATGGCTGCGCCGCCGCGCGTCCCCCGCCTGACCCGCGAGTCTCACCGTATTCGCCGCGAGTCTCACCTTATTTCGCGCGAGTCTCACCTTGGTGGCCGTGAGTCGCACCTGACACCGGACTAGGCTGCATCGCATGTCCCGCGCGAGCCTTGACAAGGACCCCCGCGACGTCGCCGCGATGTTCGACGACGTCGCCAGCGGCTATGACCGGGCGAACTCGGTCATGACGTTCGGCTTCGACCGCCGTTGGCGCATCACCACCGGCAGGGTCCTCAACGCCCAGCGGGGCGAGCGGGTCCTGGACCTCGCCGCTGGCACGGGCGTGTCCACGGTGGAGTTCAGCCAGGCGGGCGCGTGGTGCGTCGCCGCCGACTTCTCGCTCGGGATGCTGCGCAGCGGCAAGCGCCGCCAGGTGCCGATGGTCGCCGCCGACGCGCTCCGGCTGCCGTTCGCTGACGAGAGCTTCGACGCCGTCACGATCGCGTTTGGACTGCGCAACTTCGTCGACACCAAGGCCGCGCTGACCGAGATCGCCCGCGTCGTGAAACCGGGCGGCAGGCTGGTGGTCTGCGAGGTGTCGACGCCGCCGTTCGCGCCGATCCGGTTGGTGCACGAGAAGGTGCTGATGCGCGCGCTGACCTGGCTCGGCAAGCGCCAGTCGTCCAACCCCGAGGCGTACTCCTACCTCGCGGAGTCCATGGCCGCCTGGCCGGACCAGCACCAGCTCGGCGAGATCATCGCCGCGGCCGGGTGGGAGGACGTCGAGTGGCTGAACCTCACGTTCGGCGTCGTCGCGGTGCACCGCGCCACCAAACCCACGCGGTAGCTGCCGCAGCGGATCTTGCGACTTTCCGGCGACACGTATCGCCACAACGCCTCAAGATCCACTCGCCGCGGCCGGGGCCGGGGCCCCAGCCGCGCCGCGCGACCACCGTGGGGAACATCTCGCCAGGCGAGCTGACGCCGCCCCGTACAGTGACACCATGACGACGCCTAGCCGACGCGCGCCGCACGAGGATGCCGACGTCCTCGTCGTCGGCGCTGGACCAGCGGGATCGACGGCGGCGACCTACCTCGCCAGGGCGGGACTCGACGTCCTCGTGCTGGAGAAGACGTCCTTCCCGAGGGAGAAGGTCTGCGGCGACGGGCTCACCCCGCGCGGCGTGAAGCAGCTCATCGACCTTGGCGTCGACACCCGCGAGGAGGCGGGCTGGGTGCACAGCACCGGCCTGCGCATCCTGGCGGGCGACATCACGCTGGAACTGCCGTGGCCGGACCTGGCCAGCTACCCGCCGTACGGCGTCTCGCGCACCCGCGACGACTTCGACCAGCTCCTCGCGCAGACCGCGCAGAAGGCGGGCGCGCGGCTGTATGAGCGCACCTCGGTCACGGGCGCGGTCACGGACGACCGCACTGGGCGCGTCGTCGGCGTCACCGCCAAGGTCGGCCCGGATAAGACGCCGGTGACCTACCGCGCGCCGCTGGTGCTCGCCTGCGACGGCGTCTCGGGGCGCATCGCGCGCAGCGTCGGCATCGACCGCAACGACAAGCGCCCCATGGGCGTCGCCGTCCGGCAGTACTACAAGAGCCCCCGCCACGACGAGCCCTACATCGAGGGCCACCTCGAACTGTGGGATCGCAGCGACCCCGCCAACCCGCGCCTGCTGCCCGGCTACGGGTGGGCGTTCCCGCTCGGCGACGGCACGGTCAACGTCGGGCTCGGCATGCTGTCGACGTCGGCGGCGTTCCGCAACACCGATTACCGCACGCTGCTGCGCACCTGGCTGGACTCGACGCCGGAGGAGTGGGGCTTCCGCGAGGAGAACGCCGTCGGCAAGGTCGGTGGCGCCGGCCTGCCGATGGGCTTCAACCGCACCCCGCACTACCGCGACGGCCTGCTGTTGCTCGGCGACGCGGGCGGCATGGTGAGCCCGTTCAACGGCGAGGGCATCTCGGCCGCGATGGAGTCCGCGCAGGTCGCCGCCGAGTGCGTGGTGCAGGCGCTCGCCAGGCCGGAAGGCCCGTCGCGGGAACGCGCGCTTGCGGCGTACCCGCTGGCGCTGTCGGAGCTGATGGGCGGCTACTACCGGCTCGGCAACGCCTTCGCGCGGGCGATCGGCAACCCGAAGGTGATGCGTACCGCGACAAAGTACGGACTGCGCATCAACCGGCTGATCCCGTTGATCTACAAGGGCCTGTCCGGCTGCTACGACCAGCGGGGCGGCGACGCCGTCGACCGCATCATCGCGACGGCGTCCCGGCTCACGCCAGCGCCGCGCTAACGACGTCCCGCAGCGCCCCGAGCCATCCGAGCCCAAGGTGCCCTTGGGTACCGAATATGTACCGAAGGGCACCTTGGGCCCGCCCAGCAACCGCGCCTCGCCCAGCCAACCCGGCCCGCCCGCCGTCACCCCACCCGCTCCCGCGCGGTGACGTGGGTTACCCGCTGGTAACTCTGCGTTGTGAGAACCGTAACATCGCGTGCGGAAAGTGACGGAAGGCTCTCCCAACTGGCCGTTTCGCGCTCACACCCTGACGATGCGGGCGGAAACGGCGACTGTTGACCATCCCCCGCAGACAAGAAAGTGATGAGGGTCTTAGACTGCGGACCCAAAGCCTTGTGAACCCCTTCACAACGTCGCTGCCAGGGCTCGTGAAGGATTTCACAAGCCTATTGCCATCGCGAAGGGATGGGTGTGGTTCATGCCGGACGACATCGCAGCTTCGGGCGGGCTCGACGCCTACCTGCCGCTGGTGTTGCTCCTCGCGCTCTCGTTCGGGTTCGCCGTGTTCTCGGTGGCGATCGCGCCGCTGGTCGGGCCGAAACGGTTCAACAAGGCGAAGAGCGAGCCGTACGAGTGCGGTATCGAGCCGTCGCCGCAGCCGGTCGCAGGTGGGGGAAGGATCCCGGTGAAGTTCTACCTGACCGGGATGCTGTTCATCCTCTTCGACATCGAGATGGTCTTCCTCTACCCGTACGCGGTGGCAGCGGACGCCGTTGGGATGTTCGGCTTCATCGCCGTCACGGTCTTCATCGTCGCGATCACGATTCCCTACGTATACGAGTGGGCACGAGGGGGTCTGGAATGGGACTAAGCAGGCTTACCGACGTTCAGGGAGGAGCCTGGCATGGGGCTTGAGGAAAAACTGCCGAGCGGGATCATGCTCGCCAGCGTCGAGAAGCTGGCCAACTGGTCGCGCCAGTCCTCGCTGTGGCCCGCGACGTTCGGCCTCGCCTGCTGCGCAATCGAGATGATGACGACCGGCGGTCCCCGCTACGACCTGTCCCGGTTCGGCATGGAGGTCTTCCGCGCGTCGCCGCGCCAGGCGGACCTGATGATCGTCGCGGGCAGGGTGAGCCAGAAGATGGCCCCGGTCGTGCGGCAGATCTACGACCAGATGTCCGAGCCGAAGTGGGTGCTCGCGATGGGCGTCTGCGCCTCGTCCGGCGGGATGTTCAACAACTACGCGATCGTGCAGGGCGTCGACCACATCGTCCCGGTGGACATGTACCTGCCCGGCTGTCCGCCTCGGCCGGAGATGTTGATCGACGCGATCATGAAGCTCCACGAGAAGATCAAGCACGAGCCGATGGGCCCGAACCGCGCCAAGCTCAAGGCGGAGAAGGGCGAGGAACTCGCGCTCCCGCCGTCGTCCGTCGCCCACGCCTCGGCCAAGACCCGTGAAGAACGGCTGCGGACCGTCCCGCCCAATGAGGTGGAAGGCAAACGCAGCAGCACCATCCCGCTGCAACTGCTAGAGGAGCGCTGACGCTGGCGTGACCGAATCTGACGAGCCCACCACCACACCAAGTCAGGACGACGCCGAGCCGAGCACCGGCGACGCGCAGTCCAGCGCGGAGCGGCCGGACACCGGCGTCGAGCCGTTCGGCGCCGAGCCCGCCCGCGCGGTCGTCGCTGGCCGCGAGCGCAAGGGCATGTTCGGTGTCAGGGGCACCGGCGACACCTCCGGCTACGGCGGCCTCCGGCTGCCCGCCTACACCCCGCCCGCGGCGAAGCGCCCGTTCGGCGACGGCTTCGACGAGTTCGCCGACGAGTTCCTCGCCGCGCTCGCGGACCGGGACATCGACCCGAGCGCGATCCAGCAGGTGACGATCGACCGCGGCGAGATGACCTTCTACGTGCAGCGCGAGCACCTTGTCGAGGTGTGCCGCACGTTGCGCGACGACTCCGGCCTGCGGTTCGAGATGTGCAGCTCGATCTCCGGCGTTGACTACGGTTCCGACGTACCGCAGCGGCTGCACTCGGTCTACCACCTGCTGTCGATGACCTACCGGCGTCGCATCCGGCTCGAGGTCAGCCTCGACGTCGACGACCCGCACGTGCCGTCCATTGTGGACGTCTACCCGACGGCCGACTGGCACGAGCGGGAGGCCTACGACATGTTCGGCATCGTCTACGACGGCCACCCCGCGCTGACGCGGATCCTGATGCCCGACGACTGGGACGGTCATCCGCAGCGCAAGGACTACCCGCTCGGTGGCATCCCCGTGGAGTACAAGGGCGCCGAGATCCCACCACCGGACCAGCGGAGGGCGTACTCGTGAGCGAGACGGACGCGATGGGCGACCACAACGGAGGCCACCCGTCGAGCGAACGGCCGGACGCGCGCAGCGAAGCGAGCACGGCCCGAT
>WHTY01000088.1 GCA_009377475.1 Actinophytocola sp. | reverse complement strand
GGTCACGACCGCTAATCAGCGATCACGGAGGCTATCCCGCCAGCGCGAAGCCTTGGCGCCACGGGCGGTTCTCGCTGGTATCCGCCCACCTCCGCCCGCACCCAGCCACAACAGGCGCGTTCGACACCAGCCACCTAGGGTGGTGGAGTGGACGAGACGCACAACGGTGACACCTGGTTCGAAATCCCGCCCGACAGCGAGTTCGGCGTGGCCAACCTGCCGTTCGGCGTGTACTCGCGCACCGAGGACGGTCCCCGCAAGATCGGCGTTGCGATCGGCGACAGCGTGCTCGACGTGGCCGCGATCGCCGCTGTCCAGGGCGAGGACTTCGTGCCGCTGCTCGACGCCGAGGTGCTGAACCCGCTGCTCGCGGCGGGTCGGCCGGCCTGGCGCGCGGTGCGGGAGCGCATCACGACGTGGTTGACCGACCCTGCCCACCGGCCGGTGGTGCTTGCGCACCGGCTCGACCGCGCCGGCGTGCACCTGCACCTGCCGTTCGAGGTGGCCGACTACGTCGACTTCTATGCCAGCGAGCACCACGCCCACAACGTCGGCGGGATCTTCCGGCCAGACTCGGCCGCTCTGCCGCCGAACTGGAAGCACCTGCCGATCGGCTACCACGGCCGCGCGGGCACCGTCGTGGCGTCCGGGCAGCCGGTGGTGCGTCCGCGAGGGCAACGCAAGCAGACCGGTGAGGACACGCCGTCATTCGGCCCGACGCGCAAGCTCGACATCGAGGCCGAGGTCGGTTTCGTCGTCGGCACCCCGAGCGCGCTGGGCGAGCCGGTGCCGGTCGAGCGGTTCGCCGACCACGTCTTCGGCGTGTCCCTGGTCAACGACTGGTCGGCGCGCGACATCCAGGCGTGGGAGTACGTGCCGCTCGGGCCGTTCCTCGGCAAGTCGTTCGCGACGTCGGTGTCGCCGTGGGTCGTGCCGCTGGACGCGCTCGCGCACGCCCGCGTGCCGACCCCGCCGCAGGACCCGGCGCCGCAGCCCTACCTGGCACCGGATGCCGACTGGGGCCTGGACATCAGCATGTCGGTGCGGCTGAACGGGCACGTGATCTCCCGGCCGCCGTTCGGGTCGATGTACTGGAGCGCGGCGCAGCAACTGGCGCACCTGACGATCAACGGCGCGTCGCTGCGGACCGGCGACTTCTACGCCTCGGGCACGGTGTCGGGACCGGAGCCGGACGAGCGCGGCTCCCTGCTGGAGCTGACCTGGGACGCCACCGAGCCGCTGCTGCTCGGCGACGGTACGCACCGTGCCTACCTCAACGATGGCGACGTCGTCACGATCACGGCCTCCGCGCCGGGACCGAACGGGACTCGCATCGGCTTCGGTGAGGTGACCGGTCAGGTGCTGCCCGCCACCGGCTGACGCCACGCGGGATTGGATCGGCCGCGTCCGGGTAACCGGGAGGACGGACTGAGCCCCAACATCGGGAGGCAGGCGGATGGCTGAGTTCGAGACCCACCCGCGCGAGGTCGGCCCCACGCTGGTGACCGAGGGCCTCGCCGGCGCGCCCGCGATCATGGTGTTTGACCCGGACGGGCTGGCCAAACACGACGACGTCCCCGCGAGCTGGCACCACCTGCTGTGGCGGCACCAGGTGCTGTGGTGCCGGCTGCCCGCGATGGACACGCTCACCGAAGCCACCCAGCACGTGAACGAACTCGCCGCCGCACAACTGCCGATCGACGTCGTCGCGAGCGGCACCGGTGCGGCGATAGCCGTCGACTTCTGCGAGGCGCACCCGCCGCGCTCGCTGCTCCTTGTTGATCCTGGCACCGTGCCCGACGCTGCGACCAAGCTCAGCGATGGCGGCGTCGGGGTCATCGTCTTCGGTGAGGTAGGCGAGCCGGAGCCGCGCGCGCTGGGGCACCCGGACGTTGTGGCCGCGGTGACCGACCTGACCGGTCAGCCAGGCGAAGACAGCGAGTTCGGCGACGTCGGCGGGGGCCTGCCGTGACGGTGCCGGTCACCATCGGAAGCGGCGGCACCGAGCTGTCCGGCGACCTCGTCGTGCCCGCCGACGCGATCGGCGTGGTGGTGTTCGCACACGGCTCAGGCAGCTCCCGCTTCAGCGCCCGTAACCGAGCGGTCGCGCGCTCACTGCAGGACCGGCGGCTGGCGACGTTGCTGTTCGACCTCCTCGACGAGGACGAAGACAAGTACGACCGGCACACCGCCCAGCACCGGTTCGACATCGAGATGCTGACGCCCCGGCTGATCGGCGCGCTGGAACACGTTGCGGGACACGCGGCCACGGCGCGACTGCCCCTCGGCGCGTTCGGCGCGAGCACCGGGGCGGCGGTGGCGCTCCGTGCGGCGGCGCACCGTCCCGACCTGGTGCGCGCGGTGGTGTCCCGAGGCGGACGGCCCGACCTCGCGGGTGACGACCTCGCCGATGTGCGAGCACCGACGTTATTGCTCGTGGGGGAGCGCGACCCGCAGGTGATCACCCTCAACGAGGAGGCTGCCGCCCGCCTGAACGCCGAGCACGAGCTGCGCATCGTGCCGGGCGCGAGTCACCTGTTCGAGGAGCCCGGCACCCTGGAGCAGGTCGCCGACGAGGCCGGGGAGTGGTTCGAGCGGACGCTCAGCGCGTCACCAGTGCATCCACCTCGGCGTCGGTGACCTGGCGGAAGTCGCGGTACCACTGGCCGACGGCGGTGAACTTCGGCGGCTGACTCAGGCACACCACGGTGTCGGCAGCCGCTTCGAGACGTCGCACCGCGGCGCCGGACCCGACCGGCACGGCGAGACACACCGACCGTGGCTGGTGCTCCCGGGCGGCGTGCACGGCCGCCAACGCCGTCATGCCGGTCGCGAGGCCGTCGTCCACGATGATCACGTCCCGCCCTGGCAGCGACGGCGGCTCGGCCGCGCCGAACCGGTCCTGCCGCCTGCGGGCCTCCGCCGTCGCGGCGGTGATCTGCTGCGCCACGTCGGGACGGCGCAGACCGAGCGCGGTGAGCGTGTCGTCGTCGAGCAGGTAGACGCCGTCCGCGGTGACCGCGCCGACCGCCAGCTCCGGCTGGTCCGGCGCGCCGACCTTGCGCGCCACCACGACGTCCAGCGGCGCGTCGAGCGCGGTGGCCACCTCGACGGCGACCGGCAGCCCGCCCCTCGGCAGCGCCAGCACCACTGGATCGGTCCACGTGCGGCGCGCCAGCTCGGCGGCCAGCTTGTGGCCGGCGTCGGTGCGATCGGTGAATGTCATTTCCCCATAATCTCTCTGATCGCCGGGGGATTCGACCTGGGACCTAGTGGGTACCACCTTGATGCTCGCAATGGATCAAGGAGGTGACCCCGGCGTGGCCGAGACATCCCGACTGCCCACCCCTGTCTCCGACAACTGGGACTGGCAGCGCCACGGCGCGTGCCGCACCGTGAGCAACGACCTGTTCTTCCACCCTGACGCCGAACGTGGTCGCGCCCGGTCGGCGCGGATCGAGGCGGCGAAGGCGGTCTGCCGGACGTGCCCGGTGCTGGTGCAGTGCCGCCATCATGCGCTGACCGCCGAGGAGCCGTTCGGCATCTGGGGCGGTCTCGACGAGTCGGAACGCTGGGCCGCCATCGCCCGCCGTAAGCGGATCACGGCGGCGTGATCACGCGGATTGACCACCCCTGACCGCTGGCCACAGCGGCGGAAGTGTCGGACACTGGTCGGCGAGGTCGGACTGCGATGACAGAGACACGGGAGTCCCACCCCGAGGCAGCCCCCGAGGTGGCAACACCAGTACCAAGCAGGCCAGCGGTGCGCGGCAAGAAAGGCGGCGCGCTGCTCGGGCTGCTGCGCACCACCGATCACAAGCAGATCGGCATCCTCTACCTGGTCACGTCGATCGCGTTCTTCATGATCGGCGGCGCGATGGCGATGCTGATCCGCGCCGAACTGGGGCAGCCAGGGCTACAGTTCCTGTCGGCCGAACAGTACAACCAGCTGTTCACCATGCACGGCACGATCATGCTGCTGCTGTACGCGACGCCGATCCTGTTCGGCTTCGCCAACGTCGTGCTGCCGCTGCAGATCGGCTCGCCGGACGTCGCGTTCCCGAGGCTCAACGCCTTCTCCTACTGGCTGTTCCTGTTCGGCGGCACGATCGTGGTGTCGTCGTTCCTGACCCCGGCCGGTGCCGCCGACTTCGGCTGGACCGCGTACGCGCCGCTGTCCACCGCCGCGTTCTCGCCTGGTGTCGGCGGCGACCTGTGGATCTTCGGGCTGATCGTGTCCGGTCTCGGCACCATCCTCGGCGCGGTCAACATGATCACCACGATCGTGTGCTTGCGTGCGCCGGGCATGACGATGTGGCGGATGCCGATCTTCACCTGGAACATCCTGTTCACCAGCGTGCTGGTGCTCGCGGCGTTCCCGATCCTGACCGCGGCGCTGTTCGGGTTAGCCGCCGACCGGCACCTCGGTGCGCACGTGTTCGACCCGTCCAACGGCGGTGCGATCCTGTGGCAGCACCTGTTCTGGTTCTTCGGCCACCCCGAGGTCTACATCGTGGCGCTGCCGTTCTTCGGCATCATCACCGAGGTCATTCCGGTGTTCAGCCGCAAGCCGCTGTTCGGCTACAAGCTGATGGTGCTGGCGACGATGGGCATCACCGCGCTGTCGTTCGCGGTGTGGGCGCACCACATGTTCGCCACCGGCGCGGTGTTGCTGCCGTTCTTCTCGTTCCTGACGTTCCTGATCGCGGTGCCGACCGGCATCAAGTTCTTCAACTGGATCGGCACCATGTGGCACGGCAAGCTCAGCTTCGAAACACCGATGCTGTGGGCGATGGGCTTCCTGGTGACGTTCCTGCTCGGCGGGCTCACCGGGATCATCCTCGCCGCGCCGGTGCTCGACTTCCACCTGCAGGACAGCTACTTCGTGGTGGCGCACTTCCACTACGTGCTGTTCGGCACGATCGTGTTCGCGACGTTCTCCGGGGTCTACTTCTGGTTCCCGAAGATGACCGGTCGCATGATGGACGAAGGCCTCGGCAAGTGGCACTTCTGGACCACCTTCGTCGGCTTCCACGCGACGTTCCTTGTGCAGCACTGGCTCGGTGACGAGGGCATGCCGCGCCGCTACGCCGACTACCTGCCCGGTGACGGCTTCACGACGCTGAACATGGTCTCCACGATTGGGTCCTTCCTGCTCGGCGCGTCCATGCTGATCTTCCTGTGGAACGTGGTGCGCAGCTACCGGTTCGGCGACACCGCGGACGTCGACGACCCGTGGGGCTTCGGCAACTCGCTGGAATGGGCGACGAGCTGCCCGCCGCCGAGGCACAACTTCACCGAAATGCCGCGCATCCGGTCCGAGCGGCCCGCGTTCGAGCTGCACTATCCGCACATGACCGAGCGGTTCCACGAGGAGGGCCACATCGGGCTGCTCGGCGCGCCGCGACCCGCCAAGGTGTCATCCGAGCCACCGTCGTCTAGCTAACTTACTATCAGTAGGTTATCGTTCCGCTCATCGCATCCAGCGGAACGAAAGGCGGGCCAGTGAAGTCCTTCGATGGCAAAGTCGCAGTCATAACCGGAGCCGGGTCGGGGATCGGCAGGGCGCTCGCCGTCGAGCTGGCCAACGCGGGGTCCAAGCTCGCGCTCTCCGACGTCAACGTCACCGGGCTCGCCGAGACCGTGAAGCTGTGCGAGGCGGCGGGCGCCACGGTGCGCCACGACGTCCTCGACGTCGCCGACCGGGACGCCGTCTACGCCAATGCCGAGGCCGTCGCCGGGGAGTTCGGCCGGGTGAACCTGGTGTTCAACAACGCCGGTGTCGCGCTGACCGCCGACGTCGCTGAGATGAGCTGGGACGACTTCGAGTGGATCGTCAACATCAACTTCTGGGGCGTCATGCACGGCACGAAGGCGTTCCTGCCGCACCTGATCGACTCCGGTGACGGCCACATCGTGAACGTTTCCAGCGTGTTCGGCCTGATCGCGGTGCCGAGCCAGAGCGCGTACAACGCCACAAAGTTCGCGGTGCGCGGCTTCACCGAGGCGCTGCGGCAGGAGATGCGCATCGCCGGCCACCCGGTCGGCGTGAGTTGTGTGCACCCGGGTGGCATCAAGACCAACATCGCCAAGAACGCCCGCGCGGCGACCGGCAAGGACTCCGACCAGCTGGCGGAGCTGTTCGAGAAGATCGCCCACACCACGCCGGAGGCCGCGGCCAAGCGCGTCCTGCGCGGCGTGCGGCGGAACGAGGCGAAGGTGCTGGTCGGCCCGGACGCCTACGGTCTCGACCTCATGCCGCGCGCGCTGGGCTCCGGCTACCAGTGGCTGATCCAGACGGCCGCGAAAGCGGGGCTGTCCCGGGCGCGCTGACATAGCGTGATCGTCTGGGCACACCCCGATGCACTAATGAAAACAGGTTCCATTACTGTGTCTCTGTGGGTGATCGGAGGCACAGGTGAGCGCTGCCAGCGCGGTATCGCAGCGCGTGCGGCAACTGCGGACACGGCTGGAGTCGGCCGCTGACCTGCGGCCCTGCCAGGAGGTGAACGCGCTGTTCACCGAGCTGGTCGGGTTGTGCTGCACCACGCCGTCACCGCTGGCCGACTCCGCGCTGGCGCACCTGGACGACGAGGCTGCCGCGACGCGCCGGTTGTGCGCGGCGGGGGAGACCGCGCTGGAGCAGCACTGGGCGCGGCGGGTGCTCGCCGCCGACGATCCGGTGGCCGAGCTGGCGCGGTTTCCGTACCTGGACAACTACCGCGAGCTGGTGCGGATGGAGCTGGGCGCGGTCATCGCGGCGGGCGGCGAGCTGCCCAGCCGGGTGGCCGTGCTCGGCTCGGGTCCGTTGCCGCTGACCGGCATCGTGCTGGCCCGCGACTACGGCGCGGCCGTGCTGCATGTCGACCGCGATCTCGACAGTCTCCAGCTCGGCGGGAAGCTCACCGCCGCGCTCGGCCTCGACACCACGGCCGCGCACGCCGACCTGGACGTCGCGGCGAGCGAGGACGTGTTGCGCGCCGAGGGTATCGCCGACTGCGACGTCGTGGTACTTGCCGCGCTCGTGGGGCAGGACCCGGCTGGCAAACGGGCGGTCAGCGCACGGTTGGCCCGCCTGCTGCGGCCGGGCACGCTGGTGCTGGTGCGGTCGGCGGTGCGGCTGCGCTCGCTGCTCTATCCGTGCGTGCGAGCCGAGGATCTGGTGGGCCTGCGGGTTTCGCTCGAGGTGCACCCGCACTCCGATGTGGTCAACTCGGTGCTCGTGGCGCGGGCGTGACGGGCGCGGCACACTGGCGGCGTGACACAACCATGGAGTGATCCCGACACCATCCGCCGCATCCTCACCGGGTGTGAGACCTGGGCGATCGTCGGGCTCGGCGACAACCCGTCGCGGGCCGCGTACGGCGTGGCGAAGACGTTGCAGCGCGCGGGCAAGCGCATCGTGCCGGTGCATCCCAGCGCCGCGACGGTGCACGGCGAGCAGGGCTACGCGACGCTGGCGGACATCCCGTTCGCCGTGGACTGCGTCGACGTCTTCCGCCGCATCGACGAGGCCGGGCAGTACGCCGACGCCGCGGTGGACATCGGCGCGAAGGCGGTGTGGTTCCAGCTCGACCTGGTCGACGAGGCGGCGTACGAGCGCGCCACCAGCGCGGGGCTGGACATGGTGATGGACCGGTGTCCGGCGATCGAGCTGCCCCGGCTCGGGTTGGAGTGACGTTCGCGGCGCGGCACCCGCGGATGTGGCGCGCCCAGCTGCCCGGCGAGATGTTGATCAACTACCTGCGCGCTGTGACCACGCGACGTCCGTTTCGCCCGAATCTGATGGTCACACCGCGCGGGAAGCTGATCAACATCGACTGATGCGGACTCCGGCAGGCTCGGCGCTGCGGATGTGACGCGCCAGTCGTTGTTAACGAGCGCTTATTTGGGTAACGTCGAGGGGACGGTTTTCGCCTGAGATCGGAGCCGGATGCCTTTCGACACCCAACCGTGGACCGAGCCTGGTCCGCACCCGGTCGTGCCTGGGGTGCACCGCGTCCCGTTGCCCATGCCCAACGACGGCCTGCGCGCGGTGAACGTCTACGTGATCGAGGACGGCGACGGCGTCGTGCTGATCGATTCCGGCTGGCACGACGCCGACGCCAAGGAACATCTCCGCACCGCGCTCGCCGCACTGGGCCACGATTTCGGTGACGTGCGGCGGTTCCTTGCCACGCACATGCACGCCGATCACTACACACTCGCGGTCGCGCTACGCGAGGAGTACGGCACACCGATCACCCTTGGCGCGGCCGAACGGCCATCGATCGAGGCGACCCTGCAGGGCGACACCTCGCGCGAGCTGGGCGAACCGCGCCGCTGGGGCATCCCTGGCGAGATCTCGATGAGCGACATCGGCGTCAACCCCAGCCACTCTCGCGACGTGTACGACCTGCCCGACGAGTGGCTGGATCACGAGACCGACATCGCGCTGACCAGTCGCACCCTGCGTGCGGTGCCGACGCCGGGGCACACCGCAGGCCACATCGTCTTCGCGGACGAGGCGGCGTCGCTGCTGTTCTCCGGCGATCACGTGCTGCCGCACATCACGCCGTCGATCGGGTTCCAGCCGGTCGTCCGTCACAGCGCACTGACGGAGTACCTGGCGTCGTTGCGGTTGCTGCTGGAACTGTCCGACATGATGCTGTTGCCCGCGCACGGCCCGGTGACCGACAGCGTGCACGTGCGGGTCAAGGAGTTGCTGGACCACCACGACGAGCGGCTGGCCGCTACCCGCCAGACCGTGGCCGATGGCGCGACGACGGCGTACGAGTCGGCGTCCCGGCTGACCTGGACGGGCAAGCATCGCGCGTTCGACACGCTCGGACTGTTCAACCAGTTCCTCGCCGTTGGGGAGACCGCCGCCCACCTGGAGCACCTGGTGACGACCGGCGCGCTGGCGCAGACCGTGACGGACGGCATCGCCCGCTACGCCCCCTGATCCGTGTCCGACGTTCCTGACGCCGTGTCCTGCACTCTGGACGTTGTGTCCGACGTTCCCGTCGCCGTGTCCCTCGCTCCTGCACGCGTGTTCCTCGCTCGCGACGCCGTGTTCCTCGCTCGCGACTGTCACTTCGCGTCGGCGTAGCAGTCGACCAGCGTCGCCTCCAGCGGGAACCGCACCGGACAGCGCGGGCCGAACGTGAGCGTGCCTGCCTCGTCAGCGCACGTCTGGAACACCGACGCGACGGCTTCCGCGTCCTCGCCGCGGCAGTGCACGATCAGTTCGTCGTGCTGGAAGAACACCAGCTCGGCGTCCGGCGCGCGATCAGCGAGCGCCCGGCGCAACAGGGCCAGCAGCACCGACGTGAAATCCGCCGCGCTCGCCTGCACCACGAAGTTGCGAGTGAAGCGGCCCCAGTCCCGCGACGCGCGGTGCGCCGCCACGCCCGCGTCGGCGTTGCCGGTCAGCGCGCGCCACTGCTCGGACGGCGGTGGCGACGTCCTGCCGAGCCGGGAGCGGACCAGCTCGCCGCGTTCGCCTGCCGCTGCCGCGTGCTCGACGTAGCGCACGGCGTCGGGAAACCGCGTACGCAACCGCGCCAACAGTTGCCCAGCCTCACCGGCCGTGCCGCCGTACAACGCCGACAGCATCGCGATCTTCGCGCGGGCGCGCTCGCCACCGAAGGCGTCCGTCGCGAGGCTGGCGTAGAGATCGGACGACGCCGAGACGTCCGCGAGCCGCCGGTCGCCGGACAGCGCGGCTAGCACCCTCGGCTCTAGCTGCGCGGCGTCCGCGACGACCAGCCGCCAGCCCGGATCAGCGCGCACGCACGTGCGCAGCACCTTGGGGATCTGCAGCGCGCCGCCGCCCCGTGTCGCCCACCGTCCGGATACGACGCCGCCGACGACGTACGCGGCGCGGAACCGTCCATCATGGACCCACTCGCGTAGCCACGACCAGCCGTGCGCGGCGTGCAGCCTGGCGAGTTCCTTGTACTCCAGCAGCGGCCCGACGGCCGGGTGATCGACATCCCTGAGCACGTGCGCCCTGCTGGACGGGACGTCGATCCCGGCGCGGCGGAACGCCCGCACCACGCTCGGCGGGTGATCCGGGTTGACCGGCGTGCCGAACGCCTCGGAGACGCGCTCGGCCAGGTCCGCGAGCGTGCTCGGACGTCCGTTCGCCGCGCGACGGCCGAGCAGTTCGGTGAGCACGGCGTCGTGGACGTCCGCGCGCCAGGGCAGTCCATGGTGCGACATTTCGGCCGCCACCAACGCGCTCTGCGACTCCGACGCGACCAGCAGCCGCAGCCGCTCGGGCGCGGGGGCGCGCTGGAGCGCACGCTGCTGCTCCGCCAGGACGACGTCGGTTGCCTCGGCTGGCGTGACGCCGTCGGGCAGGCCGGTTCCGCGTGGGGCGAACAGGGCGGCTTGGCCGGTGTCGACGGGGTCGTGCTCGTCCGCGTCGGGTGGCGGTGGCAGGCCGCGCGCTCTGGCGTACGCGGCGGCGAGCCCGTGCGGTTCGTCGTGTCGTCCCTGGCTGTTACGCAGTAGTCGTTCGGTGAGGGCGAGGTCGTGGCAGCGACGCAGCCGCGCCCCGTGCCGCAGCAGCACGGGGCAGATGCGGTCGACGCTGGGCAGGACCCACGTGGTGTGTCCGGTGTCGAGCTGCGAAATCCGTGCGGCCAGGTCTGCGGCGGTGAGATCCCTTGCGACGTCCGGTGCCGCCGCGTTGCCGGGGCGGAGTTCGTACAGCGGTTCGCCGTCGCGTGATTGCTCCTCCTGCTCCGCCACGACGATGTCCACGTCGCCATTCTGCTCCGCACCCCCGACACCCACGCCGTGTCCCGCCTCCAGAACGCCGTGTCCCTCGCTCTCGACGTTGTGTTCCTCATTCCGGAGGCCGTGTCGCGCCATCGACGTACCGCGATATCATCGCCGTATGACGATTAATGGCACGGCAGTGGCGGTATCGCTGTTCCACAGCCTCTCCGACGCAACACGATTGGAAATCGTGCGCAGACTGGCCGAGGGGGAGGCGCGGGTCGCGGACCTCACGCGCGACCTCGGCCTCGCCCAGTCGACGGTGTCCGCGCACATCGCCTGCCTGCGGGACTGCGGGCTGGTGGCGGGGCGTCCCGAAGGCCGGCAGGTGTTCTACTCGCTGAGCCGTCCCGAACTGCTCGACCTGCTCGCGGCGGCGGAAGCCCTGCTCGCGGCGACCGGCGAGGCCGTGGCGCTGTGCCCGCGCTACGGCGTTACCGACGACGTGGCGGCGTCATGAACCAGCCCGAACATCGCATCGTGCACACCGACGAGTGCTGCTCGACACACGACGTCGACCTGGCGGCCACGCGACGGTCCGTGCTGAGCCGCCGGGTCCGGTGGCTGGTCGCCGCGACGATCACCTACAACATCATCGAGGCGATCGTCGCGATCTCGGCGGGCACCGTCGCGAACTCGACCGCCCTCATCGGCTTCGGCCTCGACTCGATGATCGAGGTAGCGTCGGCCGCAGCGGTGGCGTGGCAATTCTCAGGGCCCGACCCGGAGGCGCGGGAGCGCGTCGCACTGAAGGTCATCGCCGTGTCGTTCTTCGCGCTCGCCGCGTACGTCACGGTTGAGTCGGTTCGCACGTTGGTCGGCGCCGACGCCGCGGGGACGTCGACAGTCGGCATCGTCCTCGCCGCGCTGTCGCTGGTCATCATGCCGTCGCTGTCGCTCGCGCAACGCCGCGCGGGCCGGGAGCTCGGCTCGAACAGCGCGGTCGCCGACTCGAAACAGACCCTGCTGTGCGCGTACCTCTCCGGCGTCCTGCTGGTGGGGCTGCTGCTCAACAGCCTGTTCGGCTGGGCGTGGGCAGACCCGGTGGTCGCGGTCGTCATCGCCATCGTCGCCGTCCGGGAGGGCCGCGAGGCGTGGCGCGGCGAGCACTGCTGCTGAGCGAGGGACACGACGTCGTGAGCGGGGGATACGACGGCCCGAACGGGGGATACGACGGCCCGAACGGGGGACACGCCGTCCGGACGGCGTAACACGAGGTCGGCGAACGGAGGGCACGGTCGTGGGAACCGAACTACACGACTGTGCGACTATTTGGGCATGATCACGACCAACAGTATGCGAAACCGGCGTGCGGGCGCGGCCGTCGCGGTGCTCTCCGCCGCCGCGCTGGCCCTGACCGCGTGCGCCAACAGCGAGGAACCCGTCGACAACGCCGCGGGCACCGCGGACCCCACCACGGCCGCCAGTGGCAACGACGGCCACACCGGCCACGACCACAGCCACGACGGCGCGACCGGCGACCCGAACGCGACTCCGGCCAGCGAGATCGAGGGCGCGACCGTCGCCGAGGGCACCTTCAAGCCGCTGGAGTCGGCCCCGGCGGGCGTCGAGTCGGTCACCGGCACGGCGTACCTGGCGCAGCACGACGACGGCACCACGGTCACCATCGAGGTTGAGGGCCTGGAGTCCGACACCGCCTACATGTCGCACCTGCACGCGCAGCCGTGCGCCAAGGACGACGGTGGACCGCACTTCATGTTCGACGACAAGGGCCCTGAGGAGCCGCCGAACGAGGTCCACATCGCCTTCACCGCTGACGCGGAGGGCACGGCGACCACGACCGTCAGCAACGACAACCCGAACACCAAGGGCGCGAAGTCGATCGTGCTGCACCTCGAGGACAAGGACGGCACGAAGTTCGCCTGCGCCGACTTCTGATCGCCACCCGTACGACACCGCACACCCATCACCAGGCCGGAGCTGGGACGACGTCTCGGCTCCGGCCTCCGTCTTGCGGAGCGCCGTCATGCGAGGGGCGTCATGCGAGGGGCGTCAGCCCGCCGAGCACGCGCCGGAGTCCCGCCGTTCGTCGTCGAGCATCCCGGCGAGGTCGTCGCGCGCCCTGGCGACGCGGGATCGGATCGTCCCCACCGGGCAGCCGCACACCTCGGCCGCTTCGGGGTAGGTCAGCCGCAGCATCTGCGTGAGCACGAACGCCTCGCGGCGGTCGTCGTCAATTCGGGCGAGCAGGTCGCCGAGCGCCACCGCCTCGTCCACGCCGGGCAGTCCGGTCGGCTGGGCACGCTCGGCAGTCAGCCGCCAGTCGTCCACCCCGGCGAGGCTGGGGCGCACGCTGTCCCGGCGGAACTGGTCGATCACCACTCGGCGCGCGATGGCCAGCAGCCACGTGCGTGCCGATGACCGCCCCCGGAACCCGGACAGACTGCGCACCGCACGCAGGTACGTCTCCTGCGCCATGTCGTCGGCCGCCGCGGTGCCCGCGAGGTGCGCGACGAACCGCCAGACGTCCCGCTGCGTCGCCCGGATGAACTCCTCGAGGGCGGCGTGGTCACCGTCCCGCGCCGCGAGCGCGCGGCTGGTGACCTCGGTGTCGTGGGGATGCGCGGCGGTCATAGCGCCCTCACACTAGCGGGTGATCTCCAGCCCCGATCAGCGACCGGCTGGCGCAGCGGGCGGGCCTGGAACCGTTCGCGCTCCGTAGCCGACCCACTACATATGACCTGCGAAGAATGCCGGGAACAGCTCTCGGCGCGGCTCGACGGCGAGGAGACCCCTTGCCTGCGTGCCGACGTGGACGCGCATCTCGCGGCCTGCGACGCCTGCCGCGAGTGGCAGGACGCCGCCGCCAGGGTGACGCGATTGGCACGCATGGCGGTGGCGCGGCCCGGACCCGACCTGGTCGACGCCGTGCTCGCCGCACGCCCGGCCCGTCGGTGTGGAACCTCGCGCTCGGCGTCGGGTTCCTGTGGATCGCGTTCCGGGTCGCCAACCCTGCGGGGATCGTGCCGGCGCTTGGGGGCGTTCGTGCTGGCCCTGACGGTGCGACGTCGACAGCCGCGTCCCGGCCCGGAATCGCGGATCACCGCTGACGGCATCCAGCCCGCCCCGCGGCGTCACGCCGCCTGAAATCGGGGAAGAGTTCGCCCGGTCGGGGCGTTATGGTCACAAAGGGCCTAAATCCTCTCGGTGGTGGGCCCAGGAAGGGGGATCCTGGTCAACGTGACGGTGGTACCACGAACTCACCAGGGCACGCGCCTGTACAGCTTGGACGCGCTGCGCGCGCTGCTCGTCGCCTGGATCATCGGCGGGCACGCGCTCCTCGGCTATTCGGCCGTCGGGGGATGGGCCTACGACGAGGTCAACGAAGTCACCTTCATGCCGTCCGCGGAACTGGTGCTCGCGGCGATCTTCGGGCCGTCCGCGTTGTTCTTCATGGGCACGTTCTTCCTGATCGCGGGCCTGCTGACGCCACGGTCGCTGCGGCGCAAGGGCACGAGCCAGTTCGTCTCGGAGCGGCTACTTCGGCTCGGTGTGCCGTTCGTGGTGAGCGCGGTGATCCTGTGGCCGTTGGTGATCTGGGTGGCGTACCTGTCGGCGGGGCGGACGGTGTCGTACTCGTTCCTGCTCAGCGGCAGGGAGCGGATGTTCGACTCCGGCGCGCTGTGGTTCGCCGAGGTGCTGCTGATCTTCTCGCTGGTCTACGCCGGATGGCGGTGGCTCGCCGGTAGGCGGGACAACGAGCGGCAGCGGGTGCTGCACTCCACCAGCCAGCTCTGGGTGCTCGTGGTGACGTTGGTGGCGGCGACGTTCCTGCTGCGCGTCGCGATCCCGGCGCGGGCGAGCGCGTTCGGGGACGTCCACCTCTGGCAGTGGCCGCAGCTCGGCGCGATGTTCGGCTTCGGGGTGGTGTTCGCGAGCAGCGGGCTCGCGGAGCGGGTGCCATCGCGGCTGCGGCGGTCGAGCGGCCTGACCACGCTGGTGACGTTGCTCGTCGTGCCGGTGCTGGCGCTCGCGATCGGGGTGGACAACCTCGCCGCCGACATGGGGCCGTTCCTTGGTGGCTGGAGCTGGCAGTCGGCGCTGCTGGCGACGATCGAGTCGGTGCTCGTGGTCTTCGGGTCGATCTGGTTGCTCGGCATCGCGCAGCAGCACTTCATCAGCGGTGGCAGGATCCGCGACGGCGCGATCCGCAGTTCGTTCGCCGCATTCGTGTTGCAGGGCCCGGTGCTGATCATGCTGGCGGTGGCGCTGCGTCCGCTGCCCGCGCCCGCCGAGGTCAAGGCGCCGTTGGTCGGCGCCATGGGCATCGTGCTGTGCTTCGGTCTCGGGTGGTTGTTGGTCTCGCGGACGAAGGTCGGGCGGCTGCTGTAGCCGCTCAGGGTAAAACGCGACCGGGCCCTCTCGCTGTGTCGTGAAAGGGCCCGCTCAGCATCGTGTGTCAGTTCTCCTTCCGGGGCGAGCGGCGGAGTTCGTAGCCGGTTGTGACCGCCAGCCCGCGATTGATGAGGTCGCGCCAGCGCTTGGTCGCGGTGTTGTTCGCGTCAGCGTGGCCGCTCTCGGTGGCGATCGCCGCAGGAGTTGCCGACGGCGGTTGGGCCGACGGCGGGATGACGGTAGTCGCACTGGTGGTTGGTGCCTCGGCCTTGCCAGCCGTGGGCAGTGTGGTTACCCCGCTACGGCATCGCATCGTGACTCGCTCGCCACGCGCGTAGTCGTTGATGACGCCGGCCTCCGGATGCTCCGCCATGAGGGCGTGCCAGTCGCAGATGTGCTCGACCCCGAAGTCGTACGCGTGCAGCATCATCTGCAGCGCGGGAACCGACGGCCGGCTCACCAGGGTCGTCGTGCCGTGTGCGAACTCGTCCAGCGTCGCTTCGCCGGGCTTGTGTGGCCGGTCCACGTACAGCTTGAGGAAGGGCTCAGACCGGGGAATCACCTGGGTGTCCAGGAGCAGGTACTTCGGGTCCAGCTGGCGGATCCGGTAGAGCAACTCGGTTTGCCGGTAGGTGTGGTACAGGTAGCCGAGGCAGAGCACCACGTCAACGTCGAACTCCTCGCGCCGGAGGACGTCGAAAATGTCGCCGCAGTGGAATTGGTAGGTGTCCGGCTCCGCGCCGTAGTGCGCGAGGTTCGCGTTGGCGTTGTCCACTGCCTCCTGGCGGGCTTCGATGCCGATGACATGCGCCGCGCCGGTGCGGAGCGCGGCAAGGGACCACCGGCCGTCATGGGAGGCGAGGTCGAGAACCCGGGCGCCGTCGAGGACGTCTTTGTTCGCTGCGAATATGGCTTCGTAGCGGAGGTTCAGGCGATCGGGTTTCGGAATGACTGTGCTGGTTTCCAGGAACCGAGGATGGTCGTCGAAGAACATTCTGTTTCCCTTCTGGGCGGCCCGAGCAGCGCTGTTGGCAAGCGGGAAGGCGGCAGCCAGCGGCATGCTCGTGCCGTGCGTGATCGCGATCCGGGTTTCAGCGGCAAGGGAATCTCGGCAGGGATTGAGATTGAGACGCCGTGTCCGCTGTTCCCGAGGTGAGCGTCCCGTTCGTGTCGAACGAACCGTGCGTGATCGTGCGGCGGTGATCCGGCAGCCGGGATGGCGTGGTCATGGGACGATGTCAGCCACCTCATCGCCGGAATCAGGACATGGCGCGTGGCGGTGCGCGGCCGTCGAAGGTGCGATACGCGTGGTACTCGTAGCGTTCGGCGGTCGGTAATGCGTCGCGGAGGACGATGCGTTCGGGCGGAGCGATGCCGGAGGTCTCGAACTGCGCTGCTACCGGCTGGTCGGCGAAGATGCGGGTGCTGGTTGCCTTCTCGCCGTCCTGAACGGTCTTGATCTTGTGGTCGTCGGGGCCACCACCGCGGTGTGGCGGCTGCGCGCACCTGAGGCGACCGGCTCCGGAGTCCTTGCCCGACTCGACGGAGTGCGTGGGTATCAGGGAGCCCGCGACACGAGACTGCGCTGTCGCGGCGGCCGAGAATGCCGTCGTACCCAGCGTCGCGACCAGGACGCCAAGCACCGGCAGCAGCGTCAAGAGCGCGACCGCTCGTGACCGCGCCCGAGGGTCACCGCGGGAAGACACGCGGCTCCTCCGCGCAGGTCCTCCGGCGGGCTTCCGCACGTGTGCGCTCCCAACGCTTGGCGTCGCGTGTCTGCGATCTCGTCGCGACCGTACCGAGTCGTACTCACACGTTCCCGTGCCGGGGTCTCGCACCGCGAGCCCGTCAGCATGGCAGTTGCAAGCGACATTATCCCACGTGGCGGGGTAAGGCGCTGGCTCAACCGCCCCGCCTACCCGCCTGAGATCACGATTTGATAACGTCGACGGCAACTGTCTTCGGTGCCGGTTGAGGACACCGCCGCAGCTGTTTCGCAGAGAGGATCATGCCGCACCCCACCAAGCCCGACCCCGACCCCGCGGCCGAGCTGCTGTCACGGTCCGGCAGATCCGGCGGGTCCGCAGGCAGCAAGGACCGCGTCGGTACGGCTGAACGGAGCCACACGTTCCGGCCCGATATCGAGGGCTTGCGGGCGGTGGCAGTGCTCGCGGTGCTGATCTTCCACGCTGGGGTGGAGTTCCTGCCGGGCGGCTATGTCGGGGTGGACGTCTTCTTCGTCATCTCGGGCTATCTGATCACCGCACTGTTGGTGCGGGAGATCGATCGCGATGGTCGGATCTCGCTGTCGACGTTCTACGCGCAACGGGTCAAGCGGCTGTTGCCCAGTCTGTTGCTGGTGCTGCTCACGGTCGTCGTGCTCGCCGGGTTGCTGATGCCGCCCGTCCGTCAGGGCGCGATCGCCTGGGACGTGATCGCGTCCGGCATGTACGTGATCAACTGGGAGCTCGCGATCTCGGCGGTGGACTACTTCGCCGAAGGTCAGGCGGTCAGCCCGCTCCAACATATCTGGTCGCTGGCGGTCGAGGAGCAGTTCTATCTGGTGTGGCCGGCGTTGCTGGTCGTCGGGTACTGGTGTCAGGGGCGGTTGCGGTCGCGCCGGGGGCATCTCGGGCTGGTCATCGCGATGGCGACAGTCACGATCGCGTCGTTCTGTTACAACGTCACGCTCACCCAGTCTGAGGCCGGGTACGCCTACTTTTCGACCCTGGCACGAGGGAGGGAACTCGGCATCGGCGGTCTGTTGGCGATGCTGCTCCCGATCTGGCAGCCGGGCCGCAGAGTGGCCTTGCTGCTCTGGATCGGCGGCGCTGCCGCGGTCGTGTTCGCCACTGTGTTGCTGGACGAGGACACGCTCTTTCCCGGGGTGGCCGCTCTCGCGCCGACCATCGGCACCGCCGCCATCATCGCCGCTGGCGCAGCCGGTTGGGATCGGTATCCACAACGGCTGCTGACCTTTGGCCCGATGCGCCACGTCGGCAGGGTGTCGTATGCCTGGTACCTGTGGCACTGGCCGCCGATCGTGTTCGCGACCGTCGTGTTCGGACCACTGTCCACAGTGGAAGGTCTGGTCGTGGTCGCGCTGTCGTACCTGCCAGCGCTGGTCTCGACCCGGTTCGTGGAACAACCGATCCGGCAGGCGTCGGCATTGCGGTGGCCGGTCGGCCGTGCGCTGGGTCTCGGTGTCGCGTGCACCGTGACAGCGGTCGTCGCTGGGCTCGCGCTGCAGCTCACGGTGCCGACGATGCGAACAGCCCCGCTCGCAAGGGCCACCGGGGCGAAGGTGCTGCCCGTCGATGCGTCGGTGCAGACGAAAGCCAACGAAATGCGGCCCATCCCGCAGGAAGCCGACCGCGATCGCGGACAGATGTACGACGACGGGTGCCTGGCCGAGAAGCAGCAAACCAGATCCGGTGAGTGCCAGTACGGCGACACGAATGGCGCGAAGAAGGTTGTGCTGTTCGGCGACTCGTTCGCGATGCACTGGTTCCCTGCGTTGAACAAGGTCGCCAAGAAACATGGCTGGACGTTGATCGGGCTGACGAAGTCGGGCTGCCAGCCAGCGGACGTCACGGTCTTCGAACCCAGCTTCAGCCGTTCCTACACCGAGTGCGACGAGTGGCGAGCGGACGCCGTGCGGCGAATCTCGAAGGAAGAACCGGAGCTGGTGGTCACCAGCAGTATGACCTCCTACACCGTGACCGAGGGCGGCGAGAAGCTCGACAGCGAGCGCAGTCGCGAGAAACTGCGCAGCGGCTACGTTCGCACGCTGAAGTCACTCAGGAAGAAGGCGGACAAGGTCGAGGTCATCGACGACGTTCCGAAGCCTCGCTCGGACGTGTTGGATTGTGTCGCCAGCCAGCCCGACAAGCTGGATCGCTGTGCGGCCGGCAAGGACGCCGCCGTGTCCGACACGCCGTTGGCCGACGCTGCCAGATCGCTGGACGACGTCAGGTTGATCAAGCCCGATTCAGCGCTGTGCCCTGACACGACCTGCCCGGCCGTGATCGGCAACGTGCTGGTCTACCGCAACGCCGGTCACCTCTCCGCCACCTATGCCGAAACCCTGGACGGCTGGCTGGAAGAACGACTGGCCACCATGCGCGGGCAGTAGCGCTCGGCGGGTGTGCTCGTGCTCGCCGGTCTGTCAGCCTGATCTCGATGACGGAACTCGTCGTGCGCAACGTGATCGACTTCGGCGTCAGCGGGCACGCCGCGCGCTCGACGTCGACAGTGACGACCAGGGAGGATCATGACGACCACCACCATCAGCGAGCGCGAGCTACGCGAGGCCGTGTCGATGCGAGAGGCGATCGACGCCGTCCGACATGGCTTCATCGACCTCGTCAACGGTGAGTTCGAGATGCCGGTGCGCACCGCCCTCAACGACGGACAGTTCCTGGTCATGCCGGTCCACCACCGGTCAACCGGGTCGGCGATGATCAAGACGTTGAGCTTGAACTTCGATCGCACGCCCGCGATCACGGGCACCGTGGTGTGGAGCGAGACCGACCGCGTCGACCACCTCGTCGCGGACGCCGGAGCGGTGACGACCCTGCGGACCGGCGCGGTCGTCGGCGTCGCCACCGACCTGCTTGCTGACCCCGAAGCCGCCAGGCTGACCATCATCGGGGCGGGCGGCCAGGCACCCGATCAGGTGCGCGCCGTTCACGCCGTCAGGCCACTGCGCGAGCTGACGGTGGTCGACGTCGACCCGCAGCGGGCTCGCGCGCTGGTCCACCGCCTGGAACCGGAGCTCGACGGCGCTGGCCTGCACACGACGTCCGACATCGCTCCGGCGGTCAGGGACGTGGACGTCGTCTGCTGCGCCACCACCGCGACGTCGCCGCTGTTCGCGGAGTCGGCGCTGCCCGCACACGTCCACGTCAACGCCATCGGCGCCTTCCGCCCCACCATGCGGGAGCTGCCGGACGACCTCCTCGCCAGCAGCGTCGTGGTCGTCGACGACGTCGACGCGATCCTGGAAGAGTCCGGGGAGATCATCCACGCCCTGGAGTCCGGAGCCATCACCAAGGACGCCTTGACCGAACTCGGGCACGCGCTCACCGCGGGTCAGGGCGACTTCGGCAAGCGAACCGTGTTCAAGTCAGTCGGGATCGCCATCCAGGACTGGGCTATCGCACGGCTGCTTGCCGACAAGTTCCTCCGAGGATAGGAGGCGGCTCAGTCCGACGACGTCGAACCGGTCGGCTGGGTGGCGAGCTTGCGCGCCAGTCGTTCCGGCTTCGGCCACCGCACGTGGGAGACCCAGTGCAGCTTCTCGAACAGCCAGATGACCCTGGCTGAGATGTCGATCTGGCCGCGTCGCACGCCGTGGCGGGCACCGGTGGGGTCGGCGTGGTGGGAGTTGTGCCACGACTCGCCGAACGACAACACGGCCAGCGGCCAGAAGTTGGCCGACTTGTCGCGGGAGGCGAACGGGCGGTCGCCGATCATGTGGCAGATCGAGTTCACCGACCAGGTGACGTGGTGCAGCGCCGCGACGCGCACCAGGCTGGCCCAGAAGAACGCGGTCAGCGCACCCCACCAGGAGAGCGTGATCAGTCCGCCGAGCAGGGCGGGCAGCAGCAGGGTCGCGACGGTGAGCAGCGGGAACAGCCGGTCGACGACGCGGATGGCGCGATCCTTGAGCAGATCAGGCGCGAACCGGTTGGCGTTCGTCCGATCGCGCTGGAACATCCAGCCCATGTGGGCGTGCCAGAAGCCCTTGGCGAGTGCCTTGGCCGACGTGCCGAAACGCCACGGCGAGTGAGGGTCGCCTTCGCGGTCGGCGTAGGCGTGGTGACGGCGGTGATCGGCTACCCAGCCGATGACCGGTCCCTGCATGGCCATGCTGCCGACCACGGCGAGCACGACCCGCAGGCCGCGCTTGGCTTTGAAAGCCCGGTGGGTGAAGTAGCGGTGGAAGCCGACGGTCACACCGAGGCCGGTGACGACGTAGAACGACGCGGCGAGGGCGATGTCGGTCCAGTTCAGGCCCCAGCCCCACGCGATGGGGATCGCGGCGATCAGGGCGAGCAAGGGGACGACGGCGAACACCTTGACGAGGAACGTCTCGGTGCCGGACTTCTTGCCGTCGAACATCTGCTCGGCGCGCTGGTCGCGGCCGGGTTCGGTGCGAGGGTGTTCGAGTGTTGAAGACATGATTGCTACCTCCTGGTAGCAGGTCGTGATTGCCGCCCGAGGTAGGTGAGCTGCTGATTAACCTGTCTCTCGTATCGGCGGCACGGCCGCCGTATCCGCGTGATACCCACGCGGATACGGCGCTAATCGTGCTACGACCGGATCAGAGTGCCCGGACGTTGCTGGCCTGCGGGCCCTTGTCGCCCTGCGAGAGCTCGAACTCGACGCGCTGGTTTTCCTCGAGGCTGCGGAAGCCGTAGCCATCGATCGCGGAGTAGTGCACGAAGACGTCAGGGCCTTCCGTGCGTGCGATGAAGCCGAAGCCCTTCTCGGCGTTGAACCACTTCACGGTTCCTTGAGTCATTACT
>WHTY01000177.1 GCA_009377475.1 Actinophytocola sp. | reverse complement strand
TTTCTGCCGCCGGTACCGGGGCCGGATATTTGGTTACGTGCGCGCCAGAGGGCGAGGTGAGCTCAGCACTGAGGACATCGAGGACGCCACGCAGGTGACGCTGATGCGGCTCTGGACAATGTGGGGCCGGGTCGACCCGAACCAGCCGCTTGAGCCGCTGATTTTCAGCGTCGCGCGGCGAGTCGTGGTAGACGGGCAACGGCGACGCTGTGCTGAGCGGCGAATGCTGGCGCGCGCGGTCACACCGGATGTCCCCGACGCCGTGGACGCGGTCATTACCCGAGATGATCACACCGACATCCGTCGGGCACTCGCGGCGCTTTCGCCGAGTGATCGAGACATGCTGGTGATGCGGTACTGGCAGGAGATGAGTCCCAGCGCGATCGCGCAGCGGACCGGTGTGGCGCTGTCGGCGGTGCACCAGCGAACATCACGCGCTCGGCGGCGGTGTCACGATCAACTTTCTGTGCTCAGCCGGGGATTCGTCGCGGCGTGGATCGCCGCTGTGGTGACCGCTCGTGTGGCTCGTCGACAACTCACAACGACATCGGTTGCCACCGTCGCCACCGTGGCGGCGGTGAGCACAGGGCTGCTCAGCGGGAGCGCGGTGAACGGCATCGAGCCCGCACCGCCGCGGGTGGCTGCAGAGCAACCCATCGAGCAGCGGCTGAAGCCCACCAGGTCGCGACGCTCGACCGCATCACCGTCTCCGGCGGCTTCGGTGGCTTCGGTGGAGCTGAGGGAACGAGGCGCGGGACCGAACGTCGCGTCGTCTCCGCCTCGCCGTGGCGGCCCGGTGCCGGAGGTGCGGCATGACGTGGCGATTCATCCCGATCCCCGCGGCGGTCCGCAGAGCAGTCATCGCGTCGCGATCGACACACCTGTGGGCGTGGTCGAGGTCGAAGGCCGCAGTGACGCGACCGGTCCTGTGCTCCCGTGCCGTCATATGTCCTGCGAGTCGGAGCAGTCCGTGGCGCCTGCTCACGCTGCGGGCGCGCCGTCGACACTCGGGTGAATTCGCATTCGTAATCAATTGTCGTCGTGGCTGTCAGCGACGGCGTCGTGATCCGTACTCCAGGCCACACCGGGTATGACGTTTCACCGGCAAAGGAGATGGACATGAGGGAAAACTTTAGACCGATTGCCACAACGCTGGCGATGCTGCCGCTGCTTATCGCCGCGGCGGTGGTGGGAGCCTCCGAACTGGGGCAGAAGACGGCGGCCGCGTCCCATGACCCTCGCTGCGATGACGACGTGGTCATGGTCGATCAAAAGTCCGAGACAACCCTGACCCCCGTTGGGTCACGGATCGTGATTACGCGGGCGTCGTGTTCAACCTCGAACAAGAGCGACACGGGGTCAGAAGTACGGGTAACGGCCAACCCGACCGGTGTCGAAGAATACGTGATCGCGGTGCTCAAGTACGCCCAGTTTCAGCGCTCAGGACCATCGGACGACATTCGCCGTCTCGAATTGCATGCCCCGGCGCCACCGACTGCTGCCATTTGTGTGGAAATCGATGGCGAGAAGACGTGCGTACCGCCCGAGTGAGGTGGTATGAGCTTGTCGATTATCGCTGATCAGACGGTTGTCGCTGGGTAGCGGCGTGTTGTTGTGCCGTGGGACGGCCACCGCTTGATCGTCTTCGGGTCCCTGCCACAGATCTCGAAGACGAAGGCGGTGGCCGTTCTATGACTGCGACTCCAGTCACGTCTCGACCTGGCTGCAGACCCAGTAGGCGGCCACGACCTGCTGACGCACTTTGGACACGTTTCCGCGCTCATCGGATAGCCGACCATCAGGGCGCTGCCTACCGTCGTCTGCCTAGATCTTACCAAGAAGACCGAAAGTAAGCCGACTGGCACACTCGCTTGACCTGCCAGTTCGGCTTACTTTCGGTCTTCTTGGTATCTACCGGCACAGTACCGAGGATGAGGACGGCGGGCCAGCATGACCGATGATCGATCGACAGTTGACCATCTCCCGCCGCTGCTGGACGGCGAACCGATCGGCGCGCTGATCCGCCGGAGACGACGTACCGCAGGTCTGTCTCAGTTTTCGCGCTGGCCGTTCGACTGTGCGAGTTGTCCGGTCGATCCAGCATGACCCAGTCCCGAATCTCGGACTACGAGCACGGGCGACACATCCCTGGGCACTGGCTGGTGCCGCTGAGCCTCGCGTTGCAGGTGCCACTGGAAGAACTGGAACACGCAGCCATTCGGTCCTATTTCCGCCGCCTGCATCACCACACTGCTCCGATCAGGCCAATCACACGGAAGTGAGATTCTCCGGACCTCCGGATCGGCGTTCACTCGAATGAGTTGACGTCGCGGTGCTCCAGACCGTCGGAACCCCGCGGTTCGCCAGGATCACATCCATTTCTGATCGGTGAGAGAAAGTGATGCGCGATGAAACGGCTGTTGGTATTCCTGTGTGCTCTCGCGGTTATCGCGGCCTTCAATCCAGGCGTGAGTCACGCCGCAGCAGGCGAAACGCAACGAACGGAGCTCAGCGCCGTTGAGGTGTTCGACCTGATCAGTGCAGCCCCGGACGCCGTCAGCATGGACGTGGACCGTGCCTCCACTCCGCATGACGTATTGCGCGCGATGAGCACCTTGTCGTTCCGCACGATTGACGTCGACACCGTCGACACCGTCGATTCCGCGCTGCAACCCAAGGCCGAGGAATGGCCCCGTGTCGTCTCGTCAGGCATCGTCGTACCCTCATACGACGAGTTGCTACAGCTATATCAGACGAACGCGGACTTCCGCCAAGCCGTTGACGCCGCCGCTGCCGCCTTGTCGTACTGCACGGACGTCGTGATCTTCATCGTGACCATTGCCACCATCTTCTGGGTATTGATTGTTCTCAGCGCGGTTGGTTGTGTATGGCAACTACCTGCCGTATCAGCGTGGTTCACCTGCACCACCAACGAATCGCAGCGCCTGGCAGGGGCCATCATCGCCTCGCTCCAGTGGATCGTCGACGCATGCAGTCCCCTTGCGTCTCGTGACGCCACTCTGCCCATGACGCCCATGACGGTCCACACGCGACCGTCCTGACTCTTCACGACCCGCCGCCGCGGTGGGGTTGCCAAGGGATGGCAGCCGCACCGCCGGAACCAGGGCAGCCCGGTCACGGACTTCGCCAGGCAAATGGCGGCGAGAAACCGACAAACAGCACCGAATCCGGCGCACATCGCGCACTTTGCCTGGCGAAGCCGGATTGGTAGCTACCAACACGGGAACGGCCCGCTGACGCCATTGTCAGCGGGCCGCGTTCGGGGTGGCCGGGCAGCCACGCGGTGACTGCCAGTGGGTTAAGCCATCGGGCGGTCCGTCGGGTTGATCGGGCGGGGCAGTACGTCCCTGCCGGTCAGGTAGGCGTCCACCCCGGCAGCCGCGGCGCGGCCCTCGGCGATCGCCCACACGATCAGCGACTGGCCCCGGCCGATGTCACCGGCGTTGAACACGCCCTCGACGTTGGTCTGGTAGTCCTTGGCCCGCGCGACGTTGCCGCGCTCGTCGTAGTCGACGCCCAGGTCCTCCAGCAGCGCGCCCTTCTCCGGGCCGACGAAGCCCATCGCGAGCGTCACCAACTGCGCTGGAAGCTCTCGCTCCGTGCCGGCGACCGGCTCGAACCGGCCGTCCACGCGCTCGACGTCGACGATCTTGATCGCCCGCAGCTTGCCATCGTCGTCGGCGAGGAACTCCTGCGTGTTGCCGGCGTAGACCCGCTCGCCGCCCTCCTCGTGCGCCGATGACGTCCGGTAGATCATCGGATACGTCGGCCACGGGTTCGCCTCGCTGCGCGACTCCGGCGGCTTCGGCATGATTTCCAGCTGCGTCACCGACCGCGCGCCCTGCCGGTGCGCGGTGCCGAGGCAGTCGGCGCCGGTATCGCCGCCACCGATGATCACGACGTCCTTGTCCTCGGCGCTGATCGGCGTGTCCGCAAGGTCACCGCTGGTGACCTTGTTCGCGGGCGGCAGGTACTCCATCGCCTGGTAGACGCCCTCGACGTCGCGACCGGTCACCGGCAGGTCCCGCCACTGCGTCGCGCCACCGGCGAGCACCACCGCGTCGTACTCCTCACGGAGCTGCGCCGCGGTGACGTCGACGCCGACGTTGACGCTGGTGCGGAACTCGGTGCCCTCGGCCCGCATCTGATCGAGCCGCCGGTCAAGCCGGAACTTCTCCATCTTGAACTCGGGGATGCCGTACCGCAGCAGGCCGCCGATCTTGTCGGCCCGCTCGAACACGACGACGTCATGCCCGGCGCGGGTGAGCTGCTGCGCGGCGGCAAGCCCGGCGGGACCGGAACCGACGACCGCGACCTTCTTGCCGGTCTTGGTCTCCGGCAGCACCGGCTTGACCCAGCCCTCGTCCCAGGCGCGGTCGATGATCGAGATCTCGATGCGCTTGATCGTCACCGGGTCGTCGTTGATGCCGAGCACGCACGCCGACTCGCACGGCGCGGGGCACAACGTCCCGGTGAACTCCGGGAAGTTGTTGGTCGCGTGCAGCCGCTCGATGGCGTCCTGCCAGTCGTCCCGCCAGACCAGCGTGTTCCAGTCCGGGATCAGGTTGCCAAGCGGGCAGCCTTCGTGGCAGAACGGGATGCCGCAGTCCATGCAGCGGCCCGCCTGCTTCGGCAGCTTGCCAGCCGCGAACTCGGCAGGGTCCTCGTAGACCTCACGCCAGTCCTTCAGCCGCAGCGGCACCGGCCGAGTCGTCGGCACCTCCCGCTCGGTGGTCATAAAACCCTTGGGGTCAGCCATGCGCCGCCTCCTTGTCTTGCGGGACACCCGCACCCGGTCGGCGGGCATGGGCAGTTGCGCGATTGTCAGCCATGCGCCGCCTCCATGATCGCCTCGTTGATGTCGCGGCCATCGCGCTCGGCCTGAGCCTGCGCGGCGAGCACGCGCTTGAAGTCCTTCGGCATGACCTTGCCGAACCGTTCGACGCTCGCGTCGAAGTCGGTCAGCAGCCGATGCGCCACGGTAGAGCCGGTCTCGGTGTAGTGCCGCTCGACGGCGTCGCGCAGGAACTCACGGTCGTCGTCGTCCAGCGGGTCGAGATCGACCATTTCCGTGTTGACCCGGTGCCGCTTGGCCGCCAGGTCGAGGATGTAGGCGGTGCCGCCCGACATGCCCGCCGCGAAGTTGCGGCCGATGCCGCCAAGGACGACGACCTTCCCGCCGGTCATGTACTCGCAGCCGTGGTCACCGACATCCTCGACGACGGCGGTCGCGCCGGAATTCCGGACACAGAACCGCTCACCGACCTTGCCGCGCAGGTACAGCTCGCCGCCGGTCGCGCCGTAGGCGATGACGTTGCCCGCGATCAGGTTCTCCTCGGCGACGAACTGCGCGTCGTCGTGCGGCCGGATGATGACCCGGCCACCGGAGAGGCCCTTGGCGACGTAGTCGTTGCCGTCACCGATCAGCCGCAGCGTGATGCCCTTCGGCAGGAACGCGCCGAACGACTGGCCCGCGGTGCCGGTGAAGGTGACGTCGA
>WHTY01000160.1 GCA_009377475.1 Actinophytocola sp. | reverse complement strand
CCTGCAGGTGCGGCTGTCAGGACGGGTGCCACAAATCTGCTGCCTGCACGGGCCGTCCGCAGCGGGTGGCGCCTACATGCCTGCCTTCACCGACTGGGTCGGCATGGTCGACGGCAACGCCTCGATGTACCTGGCATCGCCTCGGGTGGCGGAGCAGGTCACCGGGGAGCGCACCACTCTGGAGGAGATGGGCGGTGCGCGCATGCACGCCACCGTCTCCGGCTGTGGCGACGAGGTGTTCGACAGCGACTGGCAGGTCATCGCGGCGGCCAGGCTGTTGCTGTCTTATCTGCCGAGCTCGTGGCAGGCTGAGCCGTCGCGCTTGACAGGCGCCGAGCCGGAGACGGACAGCTGGCCGGACGACCTAATTCCCGCTGACCCGAACACCGCATACGACGCCATGTCCGTGATCAGCAGGCTGGTCGACGCGAGAACGTTCTTCGAGATCAAGCCACGCTGGGCAACCGAAATCGTCACGGGTTTGGCCAGAATGGACGGTCGGGTCGTCGGCATCGTCGCCAACCAGCCCAGCGTGCGCAGCGGCGCCATCTTCGTCGACTCCGCCGACAAAGCCGCCCGTTTCGTTATGCTCTGCGACGCCTACAACATCCCGCTGATCTTCCTGCAGGATGTCCCTGGCTTCATGGTCGGTGTCGCGGTCGAACGGCAGGGGATCATCCGGCACGGCGCGAAGATGGTGACGGCCATGGCCAGTGCCGTCGTGCCCAAGTTCAGCGTCGTGCTCCGCAAGGCCTACGCGGCAGGCTACTACGCCATGTGCGCGCCTGGCTTCGAACCACGGGCCACCCTGGCGCTGCCGACGGCAGCCATCGGCACGATGTCGCCGGAGGCCTCGGTGAGCGCGGTCTACGCCAACCAGATCGCCGCGATCGACGACCCCGCGGAACGCGAGGCCTTCGTCGCGGCACGGATCGTCGAGCAAAAGGCCGACCAGAACCTACTGCGAATGGCGAGCGAGATCGTCGTTGACGCGATCGTTCAGCCGAATCGGCTGCGCATCGAACTGTCGCGTCGACTCGCAGCCGCGGATGGTTGGTCGCGGCCCGCCGTTGGCAGGCATCACGTCATCAGCCCGGTATGAGTGAGCGAAAGGAAGCCGGCCGTGGGTGACTGTCACGAGGACCGTCTTGTTGTTCGCAGCCTGCTGTTCGTGCCAGGCACGCGACCGGACCGCATCCCGAAGGCCATGGGTTCCGCCGCCGATGCCGTCGTCGTCGATCTCGAGGACGCGGTGTCAGCCGCGGATAAGTCTGCGGCGCGACACGCGGTGCGGGCGGTGCTTGCCGAACGGGCATCGACCGGCACTGTTGTGCTGGTCAGGATCAATCCAGCTGACACACCTTGGTGCCCTGACGACGTGCGCGCCGCGGTCGCCGCGAACGCTGACGGCGTCGTCCTGCCCAAGTATCAGTGCGTCGAGGAACTGGTATGGCTGCGTGACCAGCTCGGCGAGGCCGGTGGCCGCGAAACGGCTGTCGTCGTCGGCATCGAGACGGCTCGGGGGGTCGCCGATAGCCACAGGTTGCTCGACGCGGCACCTGCACCGCCAGCCGCCGCGTACTTCGGCGCCGAGGACTACATCTCCGACCTGGGCGGCCACCGCACCGAAGCAGGCAACGAGGTGCTCTACGCTCGCAGCGAGGTCAGTCTCGCCGCCCGGCTCGCCGGGATCCCCGCCATCGACCAGGCAGTGGTGGCCGTCCGCGACGACGAGCGGTTCCTGCGTGACGCCGAGTTTGGCCGTGCGATCGGCTATGCCGGCAAAATCTGCCTGCACCCTCGGCAAGCCGAGCTGGCGCGGTCGGTGTTCACGCCGTCCACCGAGGACGTCGACCACGCCCGCGCGGTGTTGCGCGCCGGAAAGAGCGGAGTCGCCGTCGTCGACGGACAGCTGGTTGACGAGGTGCACCTGCGCATGGCACGGCAAGTCCTCGCAGGCGTGTCGCCGGAGCGAGCAGGAGGTGCGCGGTGAGAAAGGTATTGATTGCCAACCGAGGTGAGATCGCGGTCCGCGTCATCCGGACGTGCCGCGAGATGGGGCTGGCGACGGTCGCGGTCTTCTCCGACCAGGACCACGACGCGCCGTTCGTGCGACTCGCCGACGAGGCGTTCCCGCTCGGCGGAACAACGGCCGCCGAGACCTACCTCGCTGGCGACAAGGTGATCAAGGAAGCGGTGCGTGCCCGCGCGGACGCGGTGCATCCAGGGTACGGGTTCCTCTCCGAGAACGCGGAGTTCGCTCGCGCGGTGCGGGACGCCGGCCTGGTCTGGGTCGGTCCGCCGCCAAGAGCGATCGAGCTGCTCGGGGACAAGACCAGCGCACGACGCATCGCGCGACGGGTGGGCGCACCACTGGCCGAAGGCACACTCGAACCGATCACCGGTCCCGACGACGTGGCGGCCTTCGCCCGGCAGAATGGACTCCCGATCGCGATCAAGGCCGCCCATGGTGGTGGCGGTCGTGGCCTGAAGGTCGCGTGGTCGTTCGAAGAGATCCCGCATCTGGTCGAGTCGGCGACGCGGGAGGCGACGGCGGCATTCGGGCGCGGCGAGTGCTTCGTCGAGCGCTATCTCGAACGGCCCCGGCACGTCGAGGCGCAGGTGCTTGCCGACGAGCACGGCACGGTGATCGTGGTCGGCACCAGGGACTGCTCGGTGCAACGACGGCACCAGAAGCTCGTCGAGGAGGCGCCTGCGCCGTTCCTGTCCGCAGAGCAACTCGATACGATCCGAGAGTCGGCGAAGCGGCTGTGTGCCGAGGCAGGGTATGTCGGTGCAGGCACCGTGGAGTACCTGGTCGGCGCCGAAGGCGAGGTCTCGTTCCTCGAGGTCAACACGCGGCTCCAGGTGGAGCATCCGGTCTCGGAAGCGACGACGGGGATGGACCTGGTGCGTGAACAGCTCCGGATCGCAGCGGGAGAGCCACTGCGGCAGCGGGACGACCCGCAGCCGCGCGGCCACGCCATCGAGTTCCGGATCATGGCCGAGGATCCGGGCCGGGACTTCCTGCCTGCCCCTGGCTCGATCGATCGCTTCATCCCCCCGGGCGGCCCCGGCGTGCGGGTCGACTCCGGCGTCGAAAGCGGATCGGTCATCGACGGGCAATTCGATTCGTTGCTGGCCAAGGTGATTGTGTGGGGCGCCGATCGCGCCGAGGCATTGCGTCGTGCGCAGGCCGCGATGGGCGAGACGGTGATAGCCGGGCTGGCTACCGTGCTGCCGTTCCATCGAGCGCTGCTTGACCATCCCGCCTTTCTCGGCGACGGCGGCGGTTTCGAGGTCCACACGCGCTGGGTCGAGACCGAGTTCGACAACCGCATCCCGCCGTTCGACGCACCGGAGCCGGGTGGTGACGAGGCTGCCAACACGGTCGCAGTCGAGGTCGGCGGCAGGCCGCTGCGGGTCGCACTTCCCGGGTTGGCCGAGCTGGGCGATACCGGGCGCTCGATCCTGGCGCAGGCACGGGATAACCGTCCGGCGGAACGTGTCGAGGACCCTGTCGCCACCGCGGTCGCCCCGATGCAGGGGACGGTCGTCAAGGTCGCCGTGAGCGAGGGTGAGCGCGTGGCATCCGGCGACGTCGTCGCCGTCGTCGAGGCGATGAAGATGGAAAACCCGGTCCGGGCGCGGAAATCAGGCCGCGTCACCGGGCTCACCGTCGAGATCGGCATGAGCGTCTCCCAGGGAACCGTGCTGTGTGAGATCACGGACGAAACCGGCTGACGAAAGGGCGGTGATAGCGAAAGCATCGGGTTACGACCAGCTGCGCACACGAGGTGATGACGATGTGTACCAGTTGCCACGAGCGAAACGGTGACGGGCTCTCCACTGGATGCTGGTCGCTTGTGCGGGCGGTACAGGAGCGGGACATGAACGCGTTCGGGACGTTGTACCAGCGATATTTCCCGGCGGTTTACGGCTATCTTCTCACCAGAAGTGGGGACAGAAGCCTGGTGGAAGACCTCACGAGTGAGACCTTCGCCCGCGCGCTGGCCAACATCGGGCAAGTGCGCGACCAGGGCAAGGACCTCAGAGCATGGTTGTTCACCATCGCGCGGAATGCCCTGCGTGACGAGAGGCGATCGGTACGCCGTCATCGCGAGGTCGTTGTCGAAGAACTGCCGACTCGCTTGATCTCCGTTGCGGGCCCTGAAGACGAGATCGAAACGAAGATCGTAGGCGAGGAAGTGATGAGCCGTGTGGGTGAATTGAGCGCGGAACAACGGTTGTGTCTCTACCAGCGTGTGCTGGCGGAATATTCGGTTGGCGAGACGGCGAGAAGCATGGGGCGCAGTCCAGGTGCCGTCAGGGCGCTGCACTATCGCGCCGTCAACCGGTTGCGCGCACTGTGTCGACCCGACGGTGAACGGGTCGCGAGGCGAAAGGAAAGGACAGCGCCGAAATGAGCGAGCGAACGACTGTCAGCGGCGTCGGAATGGTGCCGTTCAGCACACCAAGCAAGAGTGAGACGTACGATGTCATGGGTGAGCGAGCGGCGCGTGCCGCGCTCGCCGATGCCGGGATCGGCTACGAGCAGATCGAACAGGCCTATGTGGGGTACATCTACGGCGACTCCACGTGCGGTCAGCGGGTGTTGTACAACCTCGGCGAGACCGGCATCCCGGTGGTGAACGTGAACAACAACTGCTCGACCGGGTCTACGGCGCTGTACATGGCGCGGCAGGCGGTCGCGAGTGGCGCGGTCGACTGCGCGCTCGCGCTCGGTTTCGAGCAGATGCAGCGCGGGGCCATCACGATGCGTTGGGAAGACCGGCCGACGCCGTTCACCCGATTCGACGAGGTCGTCGCCTCGATCCAGGGCATCGATGACGAGGCGCCGTTCGCCGCGCAGTATTTCGGCGGTGCTGGCGCGGCGTACGTCGACAAGTACGGCCTCGACGACGAGGACACCTTTGCGCGCATCTCGGTCAAGGCGCGCAGGCATGCCGCGAACAACCCGTACGCGGTCTTCCGGGAGCCGGTGTCCGTCGAGGAGGTGACGGCATCACCGCACGTCTTCGGTCCGCTGACCCGGTTGCAGTGCTGCCCGCCGACGTGCGGCGCCGCGGCCGCCGTGGTGTGCAGTGAGGAGTTCGCGCGCCACAACGGCCTCGACACCTCGGTGCGGATCGCCGCGCAGGCCATGACGACCGACTACCCGTCGACGTTCCATGACAATGATATGACCAAGGTGGTCGGTTATGACATGGCCAAGCGAGCCGCGGCGCGGGTGTACGCGGAAGCAGGCGTCGATCCGCAGGACATCAGGGTCGTCGAACTGCATGACTGCTTCACCACCAACGAGCTCATCACCTATGAGGCGCTCGGGTTGACTCCGGACGGTACCGCGGAGAAGTTCATCGCGGACGGCGACAACACCTACGGGGGCCGGGTGGTGACCAACCCGTCGGGTGGTCTGCTGTCGAAGGGGCACCCGATCGGCGCCACCGGCCTCGCCCAGTGCGCCGAACTGGTGTGGCAGCTACGCGGTGAGGCAGGCCCACGGCAGGTCGACGACGTGACCGTAGCGCTGCAGCACAACATCGGGCTCGGCGGTGCCGCGGTCGTGACCCTGTACGAGAAGGCAGGGTGAGTGCCGTGGCGGTGGACCCGGCCAAAGCGAAGGATATCCACTTCGATCCACGGGTTGTCACGATCGAGCGTGGCCGGCTGCGATTCTTCGCGCAGGCGATCGGTGAGACTGACCCGATCTACAGCGACGTCGACGTGGCGAAGCAGGCAGGTCACGCTGATCTCCCGGTGCCGCCGACGTTTTTCTTCAGCATGGAGCTCGAGTCCCCCGACGCCTTCGGCTACCTCAGTGAGCTCGACATCGACCTGCGCCGCGTGCTGCACGGCGAGCAGTCGTTCACCTACCATTCGATGGCCTACGCGGGTGAGACGCTCACGCTGCGGCCGCGCATCGTCGACGCGTACAGCAAGAAGGGCGGGACACTCGACTTCATCGTCAAGCGGACCAACATCGAGCGTGCCGACGGCGCTCCCGTCGCCGACGCGACCTCGGTGATCATCGCGCGCGGCAACAGGAAGGATGCTCGATGATGGCGCTACCCACGATCGAGGTGGGCACGGAGCTGCCGCCGCTAGAGATCGAGCCGATTACGCGGACGACCCTCGCGTTGTTCGCGGGCGCATCGGGCGATCACAACCCGATGCACATCGACATCGACGTCGCGAAGTCCGCGGGCCTCGACGACGTGTTCGCGCACGGGATGCTCTCCATGGCCTATCTCGGCCGGTTGCTGACCTCCTGGGTGCCGCAAGAGCGAATCCGGTCGTTCGGCGTCCGGTTCGCCGCGGTTACCCCGGTACACGCCCAACCGACGTGCACCGGCCGCGTCGTCTCCATCGCGGAGGACTCAGCCACCGTCGACATCGCCGTGAGACTGGCCGACGGCACCGTGACGCTCACGGGAGACGCGGTTATCGCACTCGACTGAAAGGTATTAGCACCATGGGCAAACTAGACGGCAAAGTCGCTGTCGTGTCGGGTTCCGGCCGGGGCATCGGCCGGGCGATCGCGATGAAACTCGCCGACGAAGGCACACGCGTCGTCGTGAACGACCTGGACGCCGAGCCCGCCAAGGACACTGTCGCGGCGATCGAGTCCGCCGGTGGCACCGCGACGGCGTGTGTGGGCAGTGTGACCGATGCCGACTTCCCGGAGTGGTTCGTCGCGACCGCGACGGAGACCTTCGGCGGTCTCGACATCATCGTCAACAATGCGGGCTACACCTGGGACAGCGTCGTCCAGAAGATGACAGACAATCAATGGGAGGCGATCCTCGACGTCCATCTCAAGGCGCCGTTCCGGATCCTGCGTGCCGCCCAGCCGGTCATTTCGGCCGCCGTGAAGCAGGCCAAGCAGGCAGGCGAATCGGTGCCCTGCCGCAAGGTGGTCAACGTTTCTTCGCTTGCCGGAATAGGTGGTAACCCAGGGCAAGCCAACTACTCCGCCGCTAAAGCCGGGATCATGGGTCTGACGAACACGATGGCGAAGGAGTGGGGACGCTACAACGTCACCGTCAACACGGTCGCGTTCGGCCTGATCAAGACCCGGCTGACCGAAACAACCGCAGGCGGAGGCAGCACGATCGACGTCGGGGGCCGAGAGATCAAGGTTGGTATCAACCCCGACTTGTTGTCATCGATGGAGCAGCTGATCCCGCTCGGCCGTGCCGGCACGCCCGAGGACGCGGCTGGTGCCGTCTGCATGCTGTGTCTGCCTGAATCCGATTACATCAGCGCACAGACACTCGTGTGCAGCGGCGGTTTCATGATGTAGCCGCCGCCCCGAACGGCACCGATGTGCGACGTGCCGTCACGTATCAGGGATGGCGCCGTTGTTCGGCGGGCCTTCACGTATCAGGATGGTGCCGTTGCTATAGGTAGATCGACGAGCGGAGGGCGCCTCCGATGAGCGACTGTGGCGGCTGAGAACGCTAGATGGTTGATTCCGTGAAGATCACGTGAGGCGTGTCGTCGTCAGGGAGCTCCGCCCGAACCGGCCGGTAGTGGTCGATTTCGTCGCTGACATCCCAGGGAAATTCGTCGCCGAGCTCCATGACAGCCATCTGACCTTGTTCAGGCTCGAAGTCCGGTGACGCTTGCGCCTGGTGGCGGGGTGGTCCTCGCACATGGAATCGGCGGGCGATCGGACTTGCCCATCCCGCCGTGGCTCGCGATGTACGCAGGTGCCGTCGCCGTACTGGTGTCGTTCTTCGCCCTGTCCGCGTTGTGGACGACTCCACGACTACGCGGGGCTGAGGCTGGCCGTCCACTACCGTTGCTCGAGCGTCTCGTTGACGCGGCAGGCACCCGAATTGCGCTGCAGCTCCTCGGCGTTGTGTTGCTGGCGATATTCCTATTCGTTGGATGGCTGGGGCCGGACGACAATGGTGAAGCTAACCCGGCACCTACCTGGTTCTATGTGTGGTTCTGGGTCGGTCTCGTGCCGTTCTCGCTACTATTCGGTCCGATCTGGCAGCGGCTCAATCCGTTACGCACACTGGCAGGCTTGTTGCGGTTGGTCATACGCGGGCGAACTGTTCCGCTGCCGGCTCGGATCGGCTACTGGCCAGCCGTGGCTGGGTTGGTTGTGTTTCTGTGGATAGAGCTGGTTTACGACGGCGCCGCATCGCCACGTGTCGTTGCGGCCTTTGTCACGGGCTACGCGATCATTCAGCCTGGATCCACCGCCCGGATTGTCTGTGGAAGTGTGTCGTGACAGCAGAAATGCCCTTTGACCTGGGAGGATACGGAGTATCTGACGCTCCGTCCCCATGATCGAAGGGCATCTCTGAGGTGCGATTGTTGCATACT
>WHTY01000133.1 GCA_009377475.1 Actinophytocola sp. | reverse complement strand
GCAGTTCCTCGCAGACAGCACAACGCTGTCTGGAGGCGACTACGGCATCGTGGCCGTTGTCGCCGTGATCGCCCTCGCCGCACTCGCCATCGGTTATGTCCTGTCTCGTGAGGTCCTGGCGGCAGGCCAGGGCACCGAGAAGATGCAGGAGATCGCCAAGGCGGTGCAGGAAGGGGCGATCGCGTATCTGAAACGACAGCGCAACACCCTCGGCATCTTCGGTGTCTTGGTGTTCGTGCTGTTGTTCTTCCTTCCGGCGGACGACTGGGGTGAGCGCATCGGTCGCTCAGTGTTCTTCCTGGTCGGTGCCGCCTTCTCGTTCGCCATCGGGTACCTGGGCATGTGGCTGGCGACGCAGGCCAACCTGCGGGTAGCCGCGGCGTCCCGGGAGTCCGGTGGCCGAGAGAAAGCCATGCGGATCGCGTTCCGCACCGGCGGCGTCGTCGGCATGATCACGGTCGGCCTCGGCCTGTTCGGCGCCGCGGCCGTCGTGCTCGTCTACGCCGGTCAGGCACCGAAGGTGCTGGAAGGGTTCGGCTTCGGTGCCGCCCTGATCGCGATGTTCATGCGTGTCGGTGGCGGGATCTTCACCAAGGCCGCCGACGTCGGTGCCGACCTCGTCGGCAAGGTGGAGCAGGGCATCCCCGAGGACGACCCGCGCAACGCCGCGACCATCGCCGACAACGTGGGTGACAACGTCGGTGACTGCGCCGGTATGGCTGCCGACCTGTTCGAGTCCTACGCGGTGACGCTGGTCGCCGCCCTGATCCTCGGCACCGTCGCGCTCGGTGCCGACGGCCTGGTGTTCCCGCTGATCGTGCCCGCGATCGGTGTCATCACCGCTGTCATCGGCGTCTACATCACCAAGGCACGGGAGAACGAGGGCGGCCTCGTCACGATCAACCGCTCGTTCTACATCTCAGCCGTGATCGCGGCTGTGCTGTCCACGATAGCCGCGTTCGTGTTCCTGCCAGGCGAGTTCCTGCAGGCGAACGGCAACCCGGCCATCGTCGCCACCGTGTCGGTGATCATCGGTATCGCGCTCGCCGGCGTCATCCTGTGGGTCACCGGCTACTACACCGGCACCGAGCACAAGCCGGTCAAGGACGTCGGCAAGAGCTCGGAAACCGGTCCCGCCACGGTGATCCTGACCGGTATCTCGGTCGGCTTCGAGTCCGCGGTTTACACCGCACTCGTCGTGGGTGCTGCCGTGTTCGGCGCGTACCTGATCGGCGGCAGCGCCGCGCTGTTCGCCGTCGCGCTCGCCGGTACCGGCCTGCTGACCACGGTCGGCGTCATCGTCGCGATGGACACCTTCGGCCCGGTCTCGGACAACGCGCAGGGCATCGCGGAGATGTCCGGTGACGTCGATGAGCAGGCCGCTGCCGTGCTGACCGAGCTGGACGCCGTCGGCAACACCACCAAGGCGATCACCAAGGGCATCGCGATCGCGACGGCCGTGCTCGCCGCGACCGCGCTGTTCGGTTCCTACCTTGCGTCCATCAACGAGGCACTCAACGAGGCAGGCAGGACGCTCAACTTCGCGGACTACGCCGTCTTCGATCCGAAGGTGCTCGTCGGCGTCATCATCGGCGCCAGCGTGGTGTTCCTGTTCTCCGGGCTCGCCATCAACGCCGTGTCGCGTTCGGCCGGTGCGGTGGTGCGCGAGGTGCGCCGCCAGTTCCGCGACATCCCAGGCATCATGGAGGGCACGACCAAGCCAGAGTACGGCCGGGTTGTCGACATGGTGACCAAGGACGCGCAGCGGGAGCTGGCCACGCCCGGTCTGCTCGCGGTGTTCGCGCCGATCGCGGTCGGCTTCGGTCTCGGCACCGGCGCGCTCGCCGGGTACCTAGGTGGCGCGATCGGCGCCGGTGTGCTGATGGCGGTGTTCCTCGCCAACTCCGGTGGTGCGTGGGACAACGCCAAGAAGCTGGTCGAGGACGGCCACCACGGTGGCAAGGGATCGAGTGCACACGAGGCGACGATCATTGGTGACACCGTCGGTGACCCGTTCAAGGACACCGCCGGTCCCGCGATCAACCCGCTCATCAAGGTGATGAACCTGGTGGCGCTGCTGATCGCGCCCGCGGTGGTCAACCTGAGCGTCGGCGAGTCCGCCTCGCCCACCGCGCGGGTGATCATCTCGCTCGTGTCGGTCGGCATCATCGTCACGGCGATCGTCGTCGCGAAGCGGCGGCGCAGCGTCATGACCGAGGAGCCGGCCGAGAACACGGTGAACGCTTAGCCGGTTCGGCTCGACACCCTGCCGGCGCGTGGCTACTGGCGCGACGTCGAACTTCTGTTCTATCATGTGTTGCCGTGGCGCAGCTCTCCTTTTACTCCGCCGACGCGAGTCAGCCCAGGGTGGCCGACCTCGCGGGCGTGCTGTGCGCGCACGGCGAGATCGTCAGCTTCGCGTCGAGCGCGGCGCGGCTGTCGATCGTGGTGGACGAGCCATGGCGGGCGGCGGCGCTCCGGGAGGAGTTCGCGGTGCGGGGAGTCACCGCGACGCTGACGACGTCGGAGTGCGGGCGCCCGCTGGTGCGCACGGCGTTCCGGTCCGACCTGCTCGGCCTCGCCACGGCGTGGACGTCGGGGGCGTCGGGGACAGCGGGGACGTCGGACGACGCGAAACGGCTGCCGGACGACTTCCTGCTGACAGGGGCCGTGCTGCGACTGTGGGCGCTGGCGGCTGGCGCGCGGGAGCGGCACGACGGCAAACCCCGCACCGGGTTCCTGCTGGGCTTGGACCCCGTTGCGCAGGGAACTCACCAACCATTGTTGCGCGGTTTACGGCAGGCTGGCCTACTGTCGATGTCCGGTAAGGGTAGCGTCGTCGGCGTTCGCACGGACTCGCCGTCGGTGCGGATCTCGGGGCGGGCCCGGTTGCGCAGGCTGGTTGAGCTGGTCGGCGACGCCCCGATCGCGGCCGAATCGGCATGGCCGGCATCACTGGTTGCCGTGTCGGCGTAGGCAAGATGGGTGGTTGTGGGTCATGCTTGGCAGTCCAACCGGGCAGCGTCCGGGAATGCCCCGGCAGTGTTGTTGACCAGCAGCCATGCTAAAGGTGGAAAAAGGAACTCAGTGAGAAACCGCGTCACGCCTGGTATCGACGTATCACATCGATGCCTGGCGGGAACCCGGTTCACTGGATCGGCGTCGATGCGATTCGGTGCCGTGGCGCACTCGCCCGACGCTGTCGTGGCGATGTCGCCGCATCTGGAATCGCACGACAGGTAAAGGAGGCTGCCGAGCGTGGCAGGATCGACACGGAGCAAGAGCGGCGCGGGCGCTTCGGCCGATGGCAGGCGGCGGCTTGTCATCGTCGAGTCGCCGGCCAAGGCGCGCAAAATCGCTTCTTACCTCGGCCGCGACTACGTCGTCGAGTCGTCCAAGGGCCATATCCGTGACCTGCCGCGTGGTGCCGCCGACGTGCCAGCCAAGTACAAGGGCCAGCCGTGGGCGCGCCTCGGCGTCGACGTCGAGCACGACTTCGAGCCGCTGTACGTCGTCACGCCGGACAAGAAGTCCACGGTCACCGAGCTGAAAAGCCTGCTCAAGGACGTCGACGAGCTCTACCTCGCCACGGACGGTGACCGCGAGGGCGAGGCGATCGCCTGGCACCTGATCGAGGCGCTCAAGCCGAAGGTGCCGGTGCGCAGGATGGTCTTCCACGAGATCACCGAGCACGCCATCCGCGACGCGGCCGCGAACCCCCGTGACCTCGACAACGACCTGGTCGACGCGCAGGAGACCCGCCGCATCCTCGACCGGCTGTACGGCTACGAGGTCTCGCCGGTCCTGTGGAAGAAGATCATGCCGAAGCTCTCGGCAGGCCGGGTGCAGTCGGTGGCGACCAGGATCGTCGTGGAGCGCGAGCGCGCCAGGATGCGGTTCACCTCAGCGTCGTACTGGGACATCGCCGCCACCATGTCGGCGGTCGACAACACGAATGGCGGCGCGAAGTCGTTCAACGCGCGGCTGGTCGCTGTCGACGGCAACCGCATGGCGACCGGCAAGGACTTCACATCGGACGGCGTGCTCAAGGACTCGCTCACCGACGTCAAGGTGCTGGACGAGACCGAGGCGACTCGGCTGGCGCAGGCGCTCGACGGCGTCGAGTTCACCGTCGCCAGCGTCGAGTCGAAGCCCTACACCCGCAAGCCGTACGCGCCGTTCATGACGTCGACGTTGCAGCAGGAGGCGGGCCGCAAGCTGCGATACTCGTCCGACCGCACCATGCGGATCGCGCAGCGGCTGTACGAGAACGGCTACATCACGTACATGCGTACCGACTCGACCACGCTGTCGGAGACGGCGCTGACGGCCGCGCGGGACCAGGCGACGCAGCTCTACGGCGCGGACCACGTGTCCAGGACGCCGAGGCAGTACACCCGCAAGGTGAAGAACGCGCAGGAGGCGCACGAGGCGATCCGGCCAGCCGGTGAGGTGTTCCGCACGCCTGGCGAGGTCGCGAACGAGCTGGAGTCGGACGAGTTCCGGCTGTATGAGCTGATCTGGCAGCGCACCATCGCGTCGCAGATGGCCGACGCCAAGGGCACCACGATGTCGGTGCGGATCACCGGCGCCGCGTCGGGCACCGGCGAGGAGTGCACCTTCGCCGCGTCCGGTCGCACCATCACGTTCGCCGGGTTCCTGCGCGCCTACGTCGAGGCGGTCGACACCGAGGCCGGTGGCGAGGCCGACGACGCAGAGCGCAGGCTGCCGCACCTTGAGCGAGACCAGCGCGTCGCCGCCGACGAGCTGGCCGCCGACGGGCACACGACGTCGCCACCGGCCCGCTACACCGAGGCGAGCCTGGTCAAGGCCCTCGAGGAGTTGGGCATCGGGCGTCCTTCGACGTACGCGTCGATCATCAAGACGATCCAGGATCGCGGCTACGTGTGGCGCAAGGGCTCGGCGCTTGTGCCGTCGTGGGTGGCGTTCTCCGTGGTCGCGCTGATGGAGCAGCACTTCGGGCGGCTGGTGGACTACGACTTCACCGCCGCGATGGAGGACGAGTTGGACCGCATCGCCGATGGCAGGCAGGAGCGCACCGCCTGGCTGTCCGGGTTCTACTTCGGCGGCGACGTCGGGCCAGCCGGGTCGATCGGCCGCGAGGGCGGGCTGAAGAAGCTGGTCGGCTCCGGTGTCGAGGACATCGACCCGCGCGAGATCAACTCGCTTCCGATGTTCACCGACGACGAGGGCAGGACGGTGTACGTCCGCGTCGGTCGCTACGGGCCGTACCTGGAGCGCACCGTCACCAACAACGGCGAGGAGAGCTCGCAGCGGGCGAACCTGACGGACGAGCTGCCGCCGGACGAGCTGACCCCGGAGATCGCGGAGAAGCTGTTCGCGACGCCGCAGGAAGGCCGCTCGCTCGGCACCGACCCGGTGACCGGGCACGAGATCGTGGCGAAGGAGGGCAGGTTCGGTCCCTACGTTACCGAGATCCTGCCCGAGCATGAGGAACCGCCCGCCGAGAACGGCAAGAAGAAGACGTCGAAGGCGCGCAAGCCAAAGCCGCGCACCGGGTCGCTGTTCAAGTCGATGTCGATCGAGTCGATGACGTTGGACGACGCGCTCAAGCTGCTGTCGCTGCCGCGCGTGGTCGGCGCCGATCCGGAATCCGGGGATGAGATCACCGCGCAGAACGGCCGCTACGGGCCGTACCTGAAGAAGGGCACCGACTCCCGCTCGCTGTCCAGTGAGGACCAGATCTTCGACATCACGCTGGACGAGGCGCTCAAGATCTACGCGGAGCCGAAGCGCAGGGGGCGGCAAGCAGCGGCTCAGCCGCCGTTGAAGGAGCTGGGCGATGACCCGCAGTCCGGCAAGCCGATGGTGGTCAAGGACGGCCGGTTCGGGCCCTACGTCACCGACGGCGAGTACAACGCCTCGTTGCGGAAGTCCGACAGCGTGGCTGACCTGACCCCGGAGCGCGCCGCCGAGCTGTTGGCGGACAAGCGCGCCAAGGGCCCTGCGCCGAAGAAGAAGCGGACCACCGCGAAGGCGAAGAAGTAGCCCGGCGGCGCGGGCTGACAGCCGGAGGAGAGGCTCAGCTGGTGCCGCGGAAGGTGCGGCGGTAGTGCTGCGGGGTGGTGCCGCGCCACCGGGTGAAGTGGTGCCGTAGCGCGGTGGCGTTACCGAAGCCGGTGGCCCTTGCGATGTCATCGATCGGGGTGTCGCCGTCTTCGAGCAGTCGCTGCGCCGCGAGCAGCCGTTGGCTGACCAGCCACTGGTGCGGTGTGGTGCCGGTCTCCGCCCGGAACCGGCGCGCGAAGGTGCGCGGTGACATCAGCGCCTTCGCCGCAAGGTCCTCGACCGAGAGCCGCTGGTCGAGGTTCTCCAGCAGCCAGGTGAGCAGCGGGGCGAGCGTCTCGGCGTCGCAGCCGGGCACCGGCTGGTCGATGTACTGCGCCTGCCCGCCCTCGCGGTGTGGCGGCACCACCATGCGCCTGGCGAACCGAGAGGCCACCGACGCGCCGAACTCCGTGCGCATCAGGTGCAGGCAGGCGTCGATGCCCGCCGCGGTGCCCGCGCTCGTGATCACGGCCCCCTCGTCGACGTAGAGCACGTCCTGGTCGACCTCGGCGAGCGGGAACTGCTCGGCGAGCCCGGTGGTGTGCAGCCAGTGGGTGGTGCAGCGCCTGCCGTCGAGCAGCCCGGCGTCACCGAGCACGAATGCGCCGGTGCACATCGACAGCACCCGCGCGCCGCCGTCGTGTGCGGTGCGCAGCGCCTTGAGGACGTCGTCTGGCGCGCTGCCCTTGCCGGGCATGGCGGGCACGGCGACGAGGTCCGCGGTCTCCACCGCGTCGAGGCCGTGCTGGACCAGCACGCTGAACCCGCTGCTCGTGGCAACCTGGCCAGGCTGTGCCGCGCAGACCCGGAAGTCGAAGTTGGGCAGGTTCTCATCCGAGCGGTCCTGGCCGAACACCTCGCACAACACGCCGAGCTCGAAGGCGCCCACTCCGTCGAAGACGACGACGGCGACTGATTTCAGCACGCCGTTGAGTCTGCCAGGTTTTTGGCAGAATATCGAGGTGTATCGGCTGAACTGCCAGTGGTGGCGGGATATGCATGGGCGGAGAATTACTGCCATGACCGCGATAGTTCTCCTCTTCGTGCTGTTGGCCCTCGTCGCCGTCGAGGTGTTGTGGGGCGTGTGGATGCTGTTCACGGGCAGGACCGATCGGAAGCCACCCCGTCACGTCGAGCACACCTGGGCGGCGGATGAGCTCCCCAGCCAGCCGTACGTCGCCGTGCGGTGACGCGTGCCGCCGTCACCCGCCGTACCGGAAGGGTCTCCTGGCGGGCGATCGCTCGCGCCCGCAGAGCGCGCTACGCTCGGTAGTGCGCCCGCGCGACGGTGATCCTTTGGGGTGGTAGGCATGGCTTCGAACGCTGGACGGTCAAGTCCGGACGGCACCCAGCCGTTGGCGCCCGCCGCGCTGTATCCGGACCCGACGGCGGGTCTCGTTACGTCGGATTCCGATATCAGCGCGAGCGCGTTCGCCGTCCGGTATGACGACATCGAGGTCCCGATCGCGCAGCCGGTAGAGGCGGACCAGGACGCCATCCAGGCCATGACCGAGGCCGTGCTCGCCGACATCGAGGAGCCGGACAAGCGGCGCAGGCCGACGTCGCGGCAGCAGCACCAGCGGCACGTCTCGCCGCCCGGCATGATGGCCGCGCCGCAACCCGCGAGCGCGCGGATGCGCAATGCCTGGCGTTCCTACCAGGAGCACGGAAACGGCGGGAACGGCATGCCGCTGCCCAAGCCGACGATCACCCCGAAGGCCAGCAATTCGGGTGCCGTGATCGTCGCGATCGTGCTGCTCGTGATTTTCGGCGTTATCGCACTCCAGGTCATCGGCGGCATCATCGACGCCATCGGCGGTAGCCTGGATTGACCCGCGCGACACCGCTTCCTGCGGTGATACCGGCCATGGCCGCTGCCGGTGCGGGTCGGTCCCGCCATCAGGGTTACGCTTGCCCGGGCAGTGCCACGGTAGCGGCGGGTCACCATGGACAACCGATCGGCCGTCGAGACGAAGTGGGGTGTGGCTCATCGCTGGGGTGCTTGAACCGGCAGACGAGAGCGGCGCGGCCACCGGAACGGCTGCGAACGCGTCCACCGTGTACCGCGCCCGCCGCGTATTGGCGATCAAACCGTTCCGCCGATTGTGGACGGTCACGTTCCTGTGCAGCACCGCCGACTGGTTGACGCTGCTCGGTCTCACCGGCTTCGTGACCAAGCTGACCGAGACCTACATGGCGCAGAACTTCGCCTTCAGTGGCGTCGTGCTGACCCTGTTGCTGCCGGGCCTGATCTTCGCGCCGCTCGGCGGGCTGCTCGCCGACCGCTTCGACCGGCGCAAGGTGATGGTTGCCGCCGACGTCATCCGGTGCGGGCTGCTGCTGTCCATCGCGATCGTCGGCTCGCCGTTGTGGCTGTTCGCGGCCAACTTCATGGTCGGTTTCGCCTCGACGATGTGGATTCCGTCGAAGGAAGCCGCCGTCCCGAACCTGCTGCGGCGACGCGACCAGGTCGAGACGGCGAACCAGCTCGGCATGGTGATGACCTACGGCTTCGCCGTCGTCGCCGGCGCGGGGTCGTACGCGCTGATCACGGTGCTCCCGCAGGTGATCGGCCTGCCGGAGGGCGCGACTGGCGAGTTCGGCATCGCGAAGTTCGTCGTGATCTGCACCGGCCTGCTGTACCTGCTCAGCGCGATCATGATCGCGACGCGCATCCCCGAGCTGTCGCTGCGCAACGTCCACGAGGCCACCGAAGCCGAACCCGCTGAATCGGCCGGGGACACCAACGCGCCCGGGTTCCTGCAGATGATCAAGGACGGCGCCAAATACGTGCGCAGCACCAAACTGGTGCGTGGCCTGCTGATCGGCATGGTCGGCGCGTTCGCAGCCGGTGGCGCGGTCGTCGGGTCGTCCAAGCCGTACGCGGCGAGCCTGCTCGCTGGCGAGTCGGCGTTCGGCATGATGTTCGTCTGCGTGTTCCTCGGGCTGGCCGGCGGCATGGCTGGCGCGCCGAAACTCGCGCAGCGGCTGCCGCACGACCGGCTGTTCGGCATCGCGATCGTGTTCGCCGGGTTCGCGCTGATGGCCGTCGCAGCCGCCCCGCACCTGATCGTCGCGCTGGCAGCGGTGACGCTGGTCGGCGCGTGCGCCGGGGCGGCGTTCCTGACCGGCGTCACGATCATCGGCACGCAGGTCGAGGACGCCATTCGCGGTCGGATCAACGCGATCTACCAGTCGTTGATGAAGGTCATCCTTGGCGGTTCGGTCGCGGCCGTCCCGCTGCTGATCGGGTTGGTGCGGCCCCGCGTGATCAGCGTGTTCGACAACCGCATCGTCATCGACGGCACCCGCCCGGTGTTGTTCGGCGGCGGTGTGCTCGCCGCGCTCGTCGGTGTCGTCGCGTACCAGTTGATGGACTCGCGGCGCACCGAGCCGATCATGGCGGACCTGCGCAACGTCTTGCGTCGACGTCCGCGTCGGGCGAATGGCCTGCTCATCGCCATCGAGGGCACCACGGCCACCGACACCGCGGACCAGGCGGCCAAGCTCGCGCTGTGGCTGCGCCGCAACGTCACCCAGCCGATCGCGCTCGCCACCGACCCGGCGTTGGACGACAAGCGGTTGACGTCGATCCTCACCCACGCCTCGCTCACCGGGGCGCGTGCCCGCGCGCTGGCCGCTGCCGCCGTGCGCGCCGACATCGTGGAGCGTGACGTCCGGCCCTCGCTGGACACCGGAGGGATCGTCGTGATGGAGCGCTTCGCGGACTCGTCGCTGGCTCATTTGTCCACGATGGCCGGGCTCGACGCCGGTGAGTTGGAAGGGCTCGCGGACTGGGCCACCGAGCGGTTGCGGCCGGACATCACGCTGCTGCTCGACACCGAGCCGACACCGGACGGCGACGGTGGACCCGCGCACCAGCAGTGGCGGATGCGGGGCCTGCTGTCCGAGATGGCCGCCGCCGACCCGGATCGCTACGTCGTCATCGACGCCGATGGCCCGGCGGACGAGGTGGCCGAGCGGGTGCGGACGGCCGTGGAGGCGGTGCTGCTCACCAGGGGCATCCGGCTCTCACCGAGCGCGGCGGCTGCGGCGCGGGACGCGCGCGAGGTGGAGGAGGCGCTGGCCGAGGGCGACATGGTGGTCGCCGACCTGGCCGCGCCGGTGGCGGACGTATCCTCCGACGTGTCCGCGTCACCGGGGCGAGCGACGAAAGGCGGTGGGTCGTGAGCGTGTGGTCGCAGCTCGTCGGTCAGGAGCCCGCCGTCGAGACGCTGTCCGCCGCTGTGACCGATCCGTCGTCGATGACGCACGCGTGGCTGTTCACTGGGCCACCCGGCTCGGGGCGGTCGGTCGCCGCGAAGACGTTCGCCGCCGCGTTGCAGTGCGAGCCGGGCACCGGGTGCGGCGAGTGCACCGGGTGCCGCACCGCGCTGGCGGGCACGCACGCCGACGTGCGGCTGGTCGTCCCGGAGGGGTTGTCGATCTCCGTGGCGGAGATGCGGGCGCTGGTGCAGACGGCGGCGCGTCGGCCCGCGACGGGACGTTGGCAAATCGTGATCATCGCGGACGCCGACCGGCTCACGGAAGGCGCGTCGAACGCGCTGCTCAAGGCCGTCGAGGAACCACCGGCGCGGACGGTGTTCCTGCTGTGCGCGCCGTCGGATCACCCTGAGGACGTCAGCGTGACGATCCGCTCGCGGTGTCGCCTGATCAACCTACGCACGCCGCCGCCTGCGGCGATCGCGCAGGTGCTGATCGAGCGGGACAGCATCGAGCCAGAGCGGGCGCAGTGGGCGGCGTCGGTGTGCGGCGGGCACGTCGGCAGGGCGCGTCGGCTCGCCACCGACGACGCCGCCAGGCAGCGGCGCGCCGAGGTGCTGCGGATCCCGACGACGCTGCGCAGGCCGTCGGACGTCTTCGCTGCGGCGGACGTGCTGATCAAGGCGGCCGAGGCGGACGCGGCAGAGGAGAGCAAGGAACGCGACGAGGCCGAGCGCACCGAACTGCGCACCGCGATGGGGGGCGACGGCACCGGCAAGGGCGTCGCGGCGGCCAAGCGGTCGGCGGAGGCCGCGGTGAAGGCGCTCGAGAAGAAGCAGAAGTCGCGGGCGACGCGGACCCAGCGGGACACGCTCGACTTGGCGCTGGTCGATCTGGCGGGTTTCTACCGGGACGTGCTGGTCGTGCCGAGTGGGTCGCGGCTGAACCATCCGGACGTCGCGGAGCACAGCACGGCGGCCGCGCGCCATTGGTCACCGGAGCAGGCGCTGAGCAAACTGGAGGCCGTGCTGGCGTGCCGTGAGGCGATCCTGTGGAACGTGAAGCCACGGATCGCGGTGGAGGCCATGGTCGCCACGCTGGCGGAGTAGTCACGGCCTTCGGGTGACGGTTGCGCGCCTGGTCACTCCCTCGGCGCCGGCGACGGCGTACGCCGCGACGTGCGGAACGGGACAGCCAGCAGCACGACACCGATGAGCACGGCAGCCGCACCGGCCCACAGCAACGGGATGCTGCTCGACGCCGTGCTCGGAGTGTTGACGTCTGGCGGAACCGCGTCACCGGCGGGCGCGTCGGCCACGACGGTGCCGCACTCGACGCCGCCAGGCGTGACCGACGCGCCCGCCGTCTGTTCGCCGAGGGAGTACTGCGCCAACGTCGACGGCACGTCGTAGGGCAGCCCCTCGACGTCGGATTCTTTGGAGAGGGCGTCGGCGAGCGCGCGGGTCGGCAGCAGTTGGACGTCGAGCAGCCGCGCGGACGCGGCGTACTCGGTGCCGGTGATCGGGGTGTCCGTCTCGGTGCTGGTCTGGTTGAGCCCGCCGACGCTGAGCCGCAGCACGAACAGGTCGGTGACCGCGCGCCGCGCCGCGTCGCTCAACTCGGCGCGGGTGCCTTTCGCCGTCTGCGCCGCGCCAGCCACGATCGGCACCGAGGCCAGTGGGGCCTTCGTACGCTGGTACAACGCCGATTTCGGGACACCGATGGGGATGTCCTTGGTGTCGTTTCGGGCGTCGAGGGTGAACAGCTCCCTGCCGCCGCGTTTGACGGTGATGGTGGGGACGTCGAAGTCGACCTCGGACGTCTTCTCGTCGCCGGTGGCGGTGACGGCAAGCGACGTCGGTTGCCGCACCGTGGCCGTCATGCCGAGCGCGCTGCCGGGGAGCAGGTCGATGGTGTCGGTGCGCACGGTCGACGTCGACCGCACGGCCTTGCCCTCGGCGTTCGGGGCGTCGACGACGGAGATCTCGGACGTCGTGTCGAGCCCGCCCGGCACGCGAATCAGCGCGCCGTCGCCGTTATCGCGTTGGTCGGTGCCGGACAGTAGTCCGGCGAGGGTGCCGAGGCCGCCGTCTGGCCGGAAGCGGGGGGACACGGCGTTGTCCGGGAGGGGCAGGTCGGTGACGTCGATGTTCGGCAGCGTGGGGATGGCGTTGCCCGCGGCGAGTCGGTCGGTCTCGGTGTGCGCGCGCGACGCGGTGTCCACGCACGGGCCGTCGTCCTCACCCCAGCGGGCGTGCACCGTGGCGGTGGTGTCGCCAACGGCGACGAGGGTGTCGGCGGGGGCGTCCGGCGCGGTGAGCTGTTCGGTGGCTGGTTCGGCGTTGTCCGGTGCGGCGGTTTGGACGAGGAAGCCGCCGGTGGGAGTTTCGACGTCGCCGAACAGCGAGCCCTCCGGCGTCGCCTGCGCGATGCTGCGCTCGTAGGGCAGGGCGGCATTGGTGTTGAGCTGCGTGGTGGCGAGGCCGTAGCCCGCGTCGAACGGGCGGTCCTCGGTAGGGAGCTGGGCGAGCTCGGGCAGGATCGACGTCGCGGGGATGGACCCGGGTAGCAGGCGCAGCAGCACGGCGGCGGAACCGGCGTGGCCGACGGCGTGGCCAGCGTCGGCGCTCTCCTGCGCCGCGCTCGCCGAGCCGGTCGCAGCGGCGGTGGCAGTGGCGCTGGCGGTGGCGCTGGCGAGCAGGCCGCACGCGAGAGCCAGTGCCAGCGCGCGAATGCCGCGATACCGCATGGTGTCCTCCGGTCCGACGGGTGCGTGCCCCATGTCTAGTCGATGTTGGTGGGGGCTGCGAGCGACGCGACGGACAACCGCTACACTGGACCGGTCCGAGCGACATGCCGCCTTAGCTCAGTCGGCCAGAGCGACGCACTCGTAATGCGTAGGTCAGGGGTTCGACTCCCCTAGGCGGCTCCCTTCTGACCAGGGCGTTTCCGAATTTCGGAAGCGCCCTGGTCTTGTCTCGTCTCATTTCGCGTCTCAGTTGGCACTCTTTGGGGCCGCTGTTCGCGGGTTCATGCGGGCACGGCAGCGGGGCCTTCACCGTCGTCTAGCAGT
>WHTY01000150.1 GCA_009377475.1 Actinophytocola sp. | reverse complement strand
CCGGGTGGCGCGGAACCGGTCCTGCCACGGCCGCGCGGTCAGGCCGTGGTGCGGCAGCCAGTCGAACCACCAGGCGAGCACGGTGATGCCGATGCGTTGCGGGATCAGGTAGATCACGGCGAGCTGCCAGAACCAGCCGCCAGCGACAGTCCAGCCGACAACACCGACGGTCGCCGCGGCCAGAGCCAGGTCGGGCCGTGGGTCGTCCACGCATCGGGATCGACGTCGCGCGACTCGTTGGTGTTGCGATGGTGCTCGATGTGGATGTGCCGGAACGCGGGGAAGCTCGCGAAACTGGCGACGAACGGCTGCGCCAGCCTGCCGAACAACTCGTTGACCCAGGTCAGCCGCCCCGCCGCGTGATGGGTGGCCTCGTGCAGCACGGTGAACATCAGAAACGACACCGCAGCGTGCATTGGCACCGTCAGCCACGGCGTCACGCCCGCGCCGAGCAGCAGCCAGGCCGTCAGCCCCCACAGCGCGAGAGCGCCGACGTACAGCAACAACGTCGGAGTCGCCGCGCGCGGCACTGGGATGCCGGGATCAGGCACCCCGTGTCGCACCGCGCGGGACTCACCCTCACTCAGCACCGTCATCGTTCACCTCCACAGGCTGGCGCGCGTGTCGGCACTGTCGAACACAGCGTCGAGAACGTCGGACACGGCGTCAACCGGCCGTGGCCAGCCGCCTGCCGGTCTCAGCCGCGTCCTCCTCGGCGAAAGCGTCCTCCAGCCGCATCGGCGTCGCGTCGGCGTCGATCTCGGTGACGTCCCGGCCGCGCGCGCCCTCGATGGAGTGCAACCGCCTGCCGACCTTGTCCGTCGCGTACGCGGTCATCTCGTCGGCATGCAGCCCGAACGGGACCTCGTCGGGGAACTGCTCGAACAGCATCGCGATGAGGGCGACGGCGGGCTGCATCAGCTCCTGCATCCGCTGGTCGACCACGTCCCAGTTGGCGTCGTCGGCGGCCACGTGCCTGCGACAGGTGAACGTGCCCCAGGCCATGTGCCTGCGTTCGTCGTCGCCGATGCGCCGGATCAGCTCCTGCATGCCTGGCAGGATGCCCCGGGTGTGACACACCTTTGCCCAGGCGAAGTAGCCGGTCAGCGCGAGTGTGCCTTCCACGATGTGGTTGTAGGTCACCGACGCCCTGATCTGCGCCGCTGGCGACGGGTCATCGGCGAGCGCGTACAGCGACCGAGGCAGCTCCTCGTAGAAGATCGTGCGGTACGGCTCGCTGTACTCGACGTAGGAGTGCAGGTCGCTGGTCAGGCCGACGGCGTCGAACCACATCCGGAACGCCTGCATGTGCTTGGCTTCCTCGAACAGGAACTGGGCGAGGTAGGCCTCGTCGGCGAGCCTGCCCTCGGCGGCCATCGCGGAAAGGAACGGCTGCAGATCCTGCGCGACGGACTCCTCGCCAGCCATGAACTGCGCGGCGAGAGTGCAGGTCAGGTGGCGCTCGTCATCGGTCATCGCGGCGAGATCGGCCGCGTCCTGCGAGAAGTCGATGTCGGCAGGGTTCCAGGTCTTGGCGTTGCCCTTGCCGAACAGCTTCATCGGAAACGAGTCAAGGCGAAGACCCTGCTCGGACAGGCTGCCGAAGCCGGTGCGGTTGCCGTGGGATATGACGCGATCGACGGGCATGGCTACTCCTCATTGGTCGACGGCGGACGTCTCGCCAGCGCTCTCAGCGTCCGCCACGACACGGTGTTCATGCGCGGGCCGACAGGGCCAGAATTGGCCCTCGCGTGCCATCGGGCGCGGACGCGGGAGACGCTCAGCTCACCGGCAGGCTCACCCGCGCCGCGAGGCCGCCGCCATCACGGACCGCGAGCCGCAACTCGCCGCGCATCGCCTGCACGATCTGCTCCACGATCCACAGCCCGAGCCCGCTGCCGCCTGCCGCCTCCCCCAGCGAGACGTCTTTACGCGTCGCCACCCGCAGGTCTTCGGGAGACATGCCGGGACCACGGTCAAAGGATGTCCACCGTCATCCAGCCACCGCTCACCGTGGCGATCAGGTCGACCGGCTCGTCCCTGCCGTGGCGGGCGGCGTTGTCGAGCAAGTTGATCAGCACCCGGCGCAACCGCTGCTCGTCGACCCGCACGACGGTGTCCGAGGGGGTCACGGCCAGCCGGAGCTGGGGCGGGCGCAGTCCGGCAGCGTCGGCGGCCGCCAGCAGCAGGTCGCGCAGCACGACCGGTTGCGGTGCCGCGGCGGACCGGTTCGGGTCACGGCTCGCGGCGACGGCGGCGAGCGCGTCGAGCATGGAGGACAACTGCCGGGAGTGCGCGGCGACCAACCGCAGCGCGTCCTCCCGTTCGGCAGGACCGATGCCTGTCGCCGGATCGGCCAGCTCGCCGCTCAACGCTCGCAGCGACGACACCGGTGTGCGGAAGTCGTGCAGGATCGCGCGCAGCCCGTCGTGCTGCGCCTGGTAGGTGGCCAGCAGCCGGGTGCGCAGGTCGCGTTCCTCGGTCGCGGCGCTGTGCTCGGCGATCGCCTCGGCGCGGGCGGCGGCCCGCGCCGCGTGCGCTCGCTCGACGTAGAGCGCGATGCTGGCGGAGAACACCCCGGTCAGCAGCAAGTACAGCGCCAACCACAGCCCGGACTGCAGCCGCTGGCCTAGCGGGTCCGGGGTGGGATCGACCAGCAGCACGATCGCCAGGTAACAGGCCCCCAGCGTGAGCGAGAGCAGTACGGTCGCAGGCAACCGAATGCGGGTCGCCGCCGCGATGATGACCAGGAACAAGATGGGGGCGGCTGGGCTCTGCCCACCACCTGTCGTTGCGACGAAGGCCAGTGCCAGGACGCTGTCCGCCGCCGTGACCAGGAGCGAGGAGCGGCTGCCCTGCCGTTCCCAGTCCACCCGCCGTAGCAGTACGAGCGCATAGCCGGTGGCGACGCCGACCACCACGGACGCGGCGAGCGGGTGCCGTCCGACCGGATCGACCCCGGCGAGCAGGAGCGCCAGTGCCGAGGCCACGATGGCGAGTCGGATCGAGACGATGACACGCTGCAACGCGGCAACGCCACCGTCGCCGGGTTCGTCATCGGCGAGTCGCGGCGTTGACCGGGTTTTCGACACCGCTGTCATGGCCGTCACCACCGCACTCAGCGTGTCACACTGCTCCGGTGAACGATCGGCTCCGCGTGGTCATCGTGGACGACCACGACCTGTTCGGCCAAGGGCTCGCCTTGCTGCTGTCAGCGAAGGCGGGCGAGCGATTCGAGGTCGCAGGCCACACCACGCGTGTTGAGGAGGCCGCGACGCTGGTCAAGCGGACCAGGGCCGAGCTGGCGATCGTGGATCTCGCGATGCCGCCGCTCGGCGGCGCGGCGGCCATCCGTCAGATCAAGCACCTGCACCCTGACACGCGGGTGCTCGCGCTGTCGGGAGCCGACGATCGGGAGCTTGCCGTTGCCGCACTGCGCGCGGGCGCCGACGGTTACCTGCCGAAATCCGCCGACCCGGAGATGCTGGTCGCACCGCTACAGACCCTCGCGGCAGGCTTCGCCGTGCTGGCACCTAGGCTGCTGACAGCGATACTCTGCGCGCCAAGGACGGTGCCGCCCGAGCTGCTGTCCCGGTTGGATCCGCAGGAGGTGCGGCTATGGCAGCTGCTCTCCCGCGGGATCGACAACGCCGAGATCGCGCGCAGGATGCTGGTATCGGAGCGGACCGCGAAGCGGATGGTGGCCTCGGTACTCCACAAGATCGGCACCAGCAATCGCATCGAGGCCGCCGCCCTCGCAGGCCGTTACGGCCTGATTGACGGCGAGTAACTGTTCGCTTGGCGCGGGTTGTGCGCCATGACCAAACCCCAGCCCGGATGCCGTACCCGGAGCACGGTGGCAGCCGTCCCAGTGGGTGCCACGGTATAGGTCCGGCGGTGTGACGGGCACCTCAATCGGGCGTCGGCGACCAAGGGAGACTCCGCATGAGTACCGTGACGTACGTTACACCGATCAGCGGACGGGTGTACGGTGATGCGATGCCGCCAGATGGCCCACCGGGACGTCTCGACCAGCCCATATCGACACGGGAGCTGGTCGCACGGGTCGGCGTCGAGACGAACCGGCGCCTCGCCGAGATCACCCAGGACCTGCTGGAACGTCTGGTGGCCGAGGTCGACGAGATCGCGGGTGACGACCGGCTGGTGCAGCTGATGGCGGCGAGCATCGAGGGCAACGTCGACACCATCGTCCACATGCTGCGGCACGGCATCGACGTCGAACGCACCACGACGCCGTCAGCGGCCGTCGAGTACGCGCGGCGCGTCGCCCAGCACGGGTTGCCGCTCAACGCGCTCGTCCGCTGCTACCGGCTCGGCCAGGAACGGTTCCTCCGCTGGTGCCTCGAGGAGCTGCGGCGGCAGTGCGACGACGCCGCCACCGTCTCGAACGCGGCCATGCGCATCGTCGCCGACACCTCGGCCTACATCGACCGAGCTTCCCAGCACGTCGTCGAGGTCTACGAAGAGGAGCGCGAGCGGTGGCTCGTGAACCGCAACGCCTCGCGGTTCGCACGGGTGCGCGAGCTGCTCGACGGCCGGGTTTCCGACATCGGCGCGGCAGAGAACACGCTCGGCTACCGGCTCCGGCAACGTCATGTCGGGCTCGTCGCGTGGCTGGACAAGGGCGAGTCGGACAACGACGAGCTCGCGTACCTCGAACGTTCGATGGTGGCGCTCGCGGCGAAAGCGGGCTGTGCAGGCAAGCCGTTGCTCATCCCGAGCGACGAGCTCAGCGCGTGGAGCTGGCTGCCGTTCGACAGCAACCACGATTTCGACGCTGCGGCGTTCGCCGAGAACGTGGCGAGCTTGGATCGCCCGGTCCGAGTCGCGGTGGGGACGCCACGCGCGGGGGTGCGCGGCTTCGCCCACACCCATGAACAGGCCAAGCAGGCGCAATCGGTGGCACTGGCCGCCCGCATGGCAGGGCCAGCCGCGATGGCGTTCGGTGACGTCGGCGGGGTCGCACTGATGTGCGCCAACCTCGAGGCCACACGGGCCTGGGTCGCCGACACCCTTGGCGCGCTCGCGGTCAACGACGAGTCACGCGCTCGACTACGCGAGACGCTGCGCGTATTCCTGGCATCCGGCGGGCGCTACACGGCGGCTGCCGATCAGCTGAACATGCATCGCAACTCGGTGGTGTACCGCCTGCACCGGGCCGAAGAGGAACTCGGCCGCTCGTTGCGCAAGGACAGGCTGCAGCTCGAACTCGCACTCGACGTGTGCCACTGGCTGGGCACGATCGTGCTCGTCCCCGGTGGCCAGGTCGAGGCCGACGGCGGTCGCTGACACTTGCGGCCGCTCATCTCGCCCGCTCGCACCGTGAAATTCCGCCTTGTTCAGGAGACTTGATGCCAACGTTGTTGCCTGCTCCCAGCTCGGCCGGGACGACAGACACCGCCAGCGAACTCAACGTCGAAACCTTGACGAGGTCGGTCCACGAGGCGATCGCCAACCAGGTCTTTCCTCGCCATGCCAAGGAACCAGTATTCGACGCCGCGCTGTACCGGTGCGTCGGCGGTAACGTCGAATCCGTTGTGGACATCGCGGCCGGACGGCTGACCGTCGCGGAGTCCGACCCGGCGTTCGCGCTCTCCTTCGCGGAGATGGTCGCCGACCTCGGCATCCCGTACGGCACGTTGGAACGCGCCTACTGGGTGGGCGTCGAACGCTTCATGCGGGAGTGGATCGCAGGCTCCCAGCGCATGTCCGAACACGGCGAAGGCACCTTCGGCGAGCAGGTCGGCGACCCGACGTCCGCGGTCTTCCCCTATGTCAGGCGGGTGCTCGATCTGGTGACCGCGAGGTACGACAACGTGAAGACAGCGCGGTACGGCAGCGGGGAGGACCGCAGGCGCGACGTCGTCGACCAGCTGCTCGCTGGCTCGGTCACGGGCTACAGCCAGGAGCTGGACAACATCCTCGCCTACCGGTTGCGCGGCTGGCACGTCGCCATGGTGTTCGACGCCAGCGACAATGCGGCAGTGCGACGCATGGTGGCCCGACGGGGCGATCAGACCGACTCGTGGGGCTCGCTCGTCGTGCCACGTGAGGTGTGCCGCTGGTCGGCGTGGCTCGGCTTTTCGAAGGAGCCGGACGCGATCCGGATGCACCAGTTGCGCCGCGCCGTCGCGCAACAAGGCGGGCCGGTCGCCGTCGGCGGACCGGGAGCCGGGAGCCGGGATCGAGGGCATCAGGCAGGCGCACGACGAGGCCTGCCGGGCGGCTGAACTACGTCCGATGCTTGCGGACCCGCCCGAGTGTGTGTGGTACCGGGATGTACGGCTCGAGGCGCTACTACTCGACAACGTGAGCGCGGCGCACCGGTTCGTCACCGCGGAGCTGGGGGCGCTCGCCGACGACAGCGAACGCGCACACCGCATTCGCGAGACGCTGCTCGCTTCGCTGGCCACCGGCTCGCAGGCGCGTGCCGCCGCGGAGCTCGGGGTGCACGAGAACACCGTCCGGCTCCGCGTCCGCTCGGCAATCGAAGTGCTCGGGGAGGCGCTCACCGCACGCCGCACCGAGCTGCTCGTCGCACTGCGACTGCGTCGTGCGCTCGGCCTGCCACAGGACGCGGGCGCCGGGGCCCCCGCGGTGGACGCCGCCGGCTGAGCCGGAACGCAAGACGTGCGCTACCCGGTGGACCGTTCGCCCACCCCGAACGGTCCACCGGGTAGCGCGACACCGGCATCCGGCCTGCGCAGCCGTCGGACCTGCGCGATCAGACACCAGTACGGCCGTCAGACCAGTGCGGCGTCCATCCCGCCGTCCACGACGAACGTCGAGCCGCTGCAGAACCGGGACCGCTCCGACGCGAGGAAGACGGCGAGCGGCGTGACGTCATCTACGGTGCCGAGTCGCCCCTGCTTCTGCGTGATCAGGGCGTCGAAGTCGATACCGAGCGCGGCTTCGAACTGCGGCACGCGGTCGTAGACCAGGTCGGTGCCGATCCAGCCGGGGCAGATCGCGTTGACGCGCACGCCGTTGTCGCGCCATTCGACCGCCGCCGTCCTGGTCAGTGAGATCACCCCCGCCTTCGCCGCCGCGTAGTGCGCGATGAGCGGCGAGCCGGAGAAGCCGGTGATCGAGGCCATCGTGATGACCGTGCCACCGCCGTTGCCCGCCATGCTGCGGCCCGCGTGGCGTACCGACGAGTAGACACCGTCGAGGTTGACTTCGAGCACCGAGCTCCATTCCGCCAGCGGCATATCCGCGATCGGGGCGACCGTGGCGATTCCGGCGTTGGCCACCATGATGTCGACCGAACCGTGCCGCTGTGTCACCCAGCCGAGCAGTTCCTCGACCTGGTCGTCGTCGCGCACATCGCAGGTCGCGCCTTCGCCGTGCGCCAGCTCGGCCGCGGCGGCCTGCGCGCCGTCGCCGTCGATGTCGGTGACGACGACAGTGGCGCCTGCCGCGTCGAGCGCCGTGGCAACGGCCCTGCCCAGTCCGTTAGCGCCACCGGTGACGATGGCGATCTTGTCTTTCAACAGCTCGGTCATCAGAACAAACTCCCGCTCAGTGCGCAGTCGAGGACGTAATGGGACGCGGTGATGAAACGTGCGTCGTCGGATGCCAGAAAGGCGACCATTTCGGCGACCTCGTCGGTCGTGCCGAGACGTTGCTGTTTGAGTGCGACGACGTCACCGAAATTCGCGCCGGTCGCGGATTCGAACGGCTCGACGAGCCGGTTGACCATGTCGGTGTCGATGAATGACGGGCACACCGCGTTGACCCTGATTCCGGCGTCGCGCAGTTCGAGCGCCGCGGTCTGCGAGATCCGGATGACCGCGCCTTTGGACGCGCCGTAGACGCCGAGCAGCGGCACACCGCCGAGGCCCGCGACCGAGGCCATGTTGATGATCGCGCCGCCACCCGATGCGGCAAGGGCGGGCGTCTGGTGTTTGATGCCGAGGAAGACGCCCTTGAGGTTGATCGCCATCAGCTGGTCGTACTCGTCGTCCGGCGTTTCCACCAGCGGTTTCGCGATCTCGATTCCGGCGTTGTTGACCGCGATGTCGAGCCCGCACCACGCCGAGACTGCGGTGGCGACGGCCGAGGCGACCTGTTCGCCGTCGGTGACGTCGCAGCTCACCGGCACGGCGGCGGCGCCGAGATCGGTCGCGGTCTTCTTCACCTGTTCCTCGTCGATGTCGGCGAGGACGACGTGTGCGCCGCGCTGGACGAAGAGTTCGGCGATGGAACGTCCGATCCCTTGCGCGGCACCAGTTATCAGAGCGCGTTTGTTGTTGAGGTCAGAGAGCATGCCTTCAGGCTAGGAATTCGCTTCCGCACGGCGGAATGTCGAAATCCGCGCATTACAGACTGCCAGGGTGTGACACATCGACATTGGACCGAGTGCGCCGCGCTCATAGCGTCTATTCCAAGCGAATTGTCGACTCACTCGGAGGACGCCGGACGATGTTGCATCACACCATCGGCAGTCTGGTCGAGCGATGCGCCCTGATGTACGGGCCGGACACCGCCGTCGTACACGGTTCGCAGCGCATCACCTACCACGAACAGATCAGCCGGATCCGGCGAACCGGCCGCGCGTTGCTCGGGCTCGACCTGTTGCCCGGCGATCGCGTGGCCATCCTGATGGCCGACCGGCCGGAACTGCTCGACGTCTACTACGGCGCGTCGTGGGCAGGGCTGGCCGTCGTGCCGCTCAACGCCAAGCTCGGCGTCGCCGGCCACACCTACATCGTCCGGGACTCGGGTGCGCGGGTGCTGGTACACGATGCCGAGCACGCCGATCGCACCACCGAGATCCAGGCGGAGCTCGGCATCGAGTCGCTGGCCTGCGTCGACGACGACGCGGTGCTGCCCGACGGGGTGTCGTTACCACGGCTCCAGCTCGAATATCCGGACGGCCCCGGGATGCCCGCTGTGTCGCCGTACGACATGTTCGGCATCTACTACACCGGTGGCACCACCGGCAGGCCGAAGGGGGTGGTGCACAGCCACCGGAGTTTCATCGCGGCATTGTTCAGCGAGATGCTGGAGCTCGGCCTCGGTGAGCGCGACGTGTTCGCGCATGTCGCGCCGTTGACCCACGCAGGCGGTGCGTTCGTGTTGCCGGTGTGGTTACGCGGCGGCACCAACGTGATCCTCGGCGGGTTCGACCCGGAACATCTGCTCGACAGCATCGAGCGGGACCGCATCTCCGCGACGCTGCTCGTGCCGACCATGCTGTATGTGCTGCTGGACAGCATGCCGGGCAACGGTGTCGATCTTCCATCACTGTCCACCGTCGTGTACGGCGCTTCGCCGATCGGCCAGCAGCGGCTGCTGCAGGCCATCGACCGGTTCGGGCCGATATTCGCCCAGCTCTACGGCCAGACCGAGGCGCCGAACCAGCTCACCGTGCTGCGCAAGAGCGACCACGCCGCCGCGGTCGCCTCCGGTGACCTCGAGCCGCTGACCTCGTGCGGGCGTCCGGTCGCGATAGCCGACCTGCGCATCGTCGGCGACGACTTCGTCGAGGTGCCATCGGGCACGCCAGGTGAGATCGCCGCACGCGGTCCGCACGTGATGTCGCGGTACTGGAACCGCCCGGATGAGACCGCGGAAACGCTGCGAGACGGCTGGTTGCGCACCGGCGATATCGCCCGCGTTGACGAGCGCGGCTTCGTCTACATCGTCGATCGCAAGAAGGACATGATCATTTCGGGCGGCTTCAACGTCTACCCGAAGGAAGTCGAAGCGACGCTGTTCGCCCATCCCGCGGTGCGTGACGCCTGTGTCATCGGCGTCCCCGACGAGAAGTGGGGCTAGGAGGGCGCTGAATTAGGGCGGTTTCGGGTCTGGTCGCTGCGCGGGCCGAGGCGCGGAGATTGGCGGGCAGTTGCGCACGAAGCCCGGGCCGGGGCGTGGCCGAGCGGTCGGAGACCGTCAGAGGTGCGCCTGGGCGG
>WHTY01000098.1 GCA_009377475.1 Actinophytocola sp. | reverse complement strand
GCGACCAAGCAGCCTCATCTGCGGCAGGACGACGCCGTCCTTGCCGAGGACCGCCGCCGTTTCCTTCGCGATGTCGAGCGTGCTCGCGGGAAGCGGTCCGGGGGGCACGACCCGGGTCGGGCTCGTCCGCGCACGATGCGCAGCCGAGGCCGCAGCGTCAGAACCTGTACGTCCCGGTGTTGCCGCCACGTGGTCAGCCTCCCTCGTTGTAACAGCCAGCAGGAACCGCTCGTAGTGAGCGGCACCTTTCCTGGATAACAAGCGACATGTACCCACGTCTGTACCTTGGCCGCCCGCCTGCGATCGGCGGCATGGAGTCGTCGGTGACCGGTCGATGGGCGGTCAACCAACTTCGGCCGGACAGTGCGGCCGTACGGGTGAGCGGATTAGGCCATTGGCGCCGGTTGGCGCAATACCCGTTACCCAGCGCTACATTCACCCGGCACGACCAGGCGTTATGTCATCGGCACGTGGTCACCGTACGGTGATTGCCGTGTTCAGCGACCGGCGAGGGCTCTGCGGGGCGACCGCTCGTCGCCGCTCGACGACGTTGAGCGGTCCCTGACCCCCTCGGTTGAGTTGTGGCGAGAGGTATATCTCACGAGACCGGTTTTCCGCCACCCCTGCCCCCGCGACGCGCCGTAAGGTAAATAACGCCGCTGACACATTGGAGGTTGCATGCGCTCACCGAAGGACTTCTTCGCGCCGCTGGCTCTCGGCGCACCGGAGCCGGTCCGTGAGATCCCCTTCCGGCCGTCACGAATGATCCACTTTTTCGACCCGAGCAACGAGAAGATGCGCACCAAGGCGCCGTCGATCGCCGCGAAGGTCGACGTCCTGCTCGGCAACCTCGAGGACGCGGTCTCGGCGGACAACAAGGAAGCGGCGCGCACCGGCCTCGTCGAGGTCGCGAAAGCGAACGACTTCGGCCAGACGCAGCTCTGGACGCGCATCAACAGCCTCGACTCGCCGTGGGCGCTTGACGACCTGCTCACGCTTGTCACCGAGATCGGCGACAAGCTCGACGTCATCATGGTGCCAAAGGTCGAGGGCGCGCAGGACATCCATTACGTCGACCGCCTGCTCGCGCAGTTGGAGGCGCGTGCTGGGCTGACGAAGCCGTTGCTGGTGCACGCGATCCTGGAGACCGCGAGCGGTGTGGCCAACGTCGAGGAGATCGCGGGCGCGAGCCCCAGGATGCAGGGCATCTCGCTCGGCCCGGCCGACCTCGCCGCGAGCCGTCGCATGAAGACGACGCGCGTCGGCGGCGGGCACCCCGGGTATCTGGTGCGCACCGACCCCACCGGCGACAACCTCAGCGAGGGCCGCACCACCTACCAGCAGGACCTGTGGCACTACACCGTCGCGCGGATGGTGGACGCCTGCGCGATGCACGGGATCCTGCCGTACTACGGGCCGTTCGGCGACATCAAGGACGTCGTCGCGTGCGAGGACCAGTTCCGCAACGCGTTCCTGCTCGGCTGTGTCGGCGCGTGGAGCCTGCACCCGGCGCAGATCGACATCGCGAAGAAGGTCTTCTCGCCGTCCGCCGAGGACGTCGCCTGGTCGCGGCGGGTCATCGCGGCCATGGGTGACGGCACCGGCGCGGTGATGATCGACGGCAAGATGCAGGACGACGCGACGTACAAGCAGTGCAAGGTCGTCGCGGAGCTGGCCGATGAGCTCGCCGCCCGCGACCCGGAGCTCGCCGCCGCCTACGACGCGGCGACGAAAGAGGCGATGGCCGGTGAATGAGACACAGCCTGACGCGGTGACCGACCAGGCGACCGAGCAGGACACCGCCAGCGCGCAGACGTTGCGCCCCCGGCGGTCGGTGCTGTACATGCCGGGCGCGAACGAACGCGCCTTGGAGAAGGCGAAGACGCTCGACGCCGACGCGCTGATCCTCGACCTGGAGGACGCCGTCGCCCCCGACGCCAAGGATGACGCCCGCGAGCGGGTGTGCGCCGCAGCGGCGTCCGGTGAGTACGGCGCGCGCGAGGTGACCATCCGCGTCAACGGCCTTGACACCGACTGGCACGAGGCCGATCTCCGCGAGGCGGCGAAGGCCGGGCCGGACGCCATCGTCATCCCGAAGGTCAACTCGCGGGAGCAGGTGACGACCATCGAGCGCGCGCTGGAGTTCAACGGCGCGCCGGAGCACACCAAGATCTGGGCGATGATCGAGACGCCGATCGCGATGCTGCGCGCGGCCGACATCGCCGCCGCGAGCGACCGGCTGACGGTGCTGGTGATGGGCACCAACGACCTGGCGAAGGAACTGCACGCCGAGTTCGTCCCCGGCCGTGCGCCGCTGCTCGGCGGGCTGTCGCTGGCGCTGCTCGCCGCCCGCGCGACCGGGAAGGTGATCCTGGACGGCGTCTACAACGACGTCAAGGACGCCGAGGGCTTCGAGGCGGAGTGCGTGCAGGGGCGGCAGATGGGCTTCGACGGTAAGACGTTGATCCACCCCGCGCAGTTGGAGCCGTGCAATCGGGTGTTCGCGCCGTCCGATGAGGAGGTGTCGCACGCCCGGCGGGTGATCGAGGCGTTCGACGCCGCGCAGGCCGAGGGCAAGGGCGTCGTCACCGTCGACGAGCGGATGATCGAGAACCTGCACGTCGACAACGCCCGGCGGATTCTGGCGCTGGCGGAGGCGATCGAGGCCCGCGGCTGAGGCGAGCCCAAGGGCACCTTGGGTACATATGCGGTACCGAAGGGCACCTTCGGCGCATGTCCCCCTCCCCGAAGTTGATCAACTTCCCGCGCGCTAAAACCATCTAACCGGACAAATCGATCGCTCGCGTGGTCACAGCCCGCAGGTAGTTGATCAACTCCGCAGCGGCAGCCGCGAACCGACGGGGCGACCGCAGTGGCGCCCTAACCCACGTGGTCCAGGGCCTGGGTGACGTCCGCCCAGAGGTCGTCCGGGTCCTCAAGCCCCACGGAGAACCGCAGCGCGCCCGGTGGGACGTGCGCGTCGCTTGGCCTGGCAGCCCTGCGCTCCACTGTGCTCTCCGCGCCGCCGAGGCTGGTGGCGTGCCGGATCAGCCGCAGCCCCGCGCAGAAGGCGTCCGCCGACGCCGCGTCGGCCAGCTCGAACGAGATCATGCCGCCGCCGAGCGACGGGTACCGGACGTCCACAACGGACGGATGCTCACGCAACCGCTTCACCAGGTCCGCCGCCGTCTCGGACACCGCCGCGTACCGCACCGGCAACGTCCGCAGCCCGCGCAGCGCCAGCCACGCCTCCAGCGCGCCGGGCGTCGCGCCGCCACGCACCCGCGCGTCGCGTAGCTGCTCGGCAAGGCGTCCCGACGACGCCACCGTGACGCCGAGCAGCAGGTCGCTGTGCCCGCCGATCAGCTTGGTCGCGCTGTGCATGACGACGTCCGCGCCGAGCGACAGCGGCTGCTGGCCGAGCGGCGTCGCGAAGGTGTTGTCGACGGCGACGAGCGGCGGATCGTCGGCGGCAGCGGCTGCTGCGGTGAGCTCCGCGATCGGCATCTCGAACAGGCTGGGATTCGTCGGCGACTCCAGCCACAGCATGTCGGCCTCGACCGCCGCGGCCAGCCACGCGTCGGTGTCGCGCGGGTCGAGTGGCCGCACCCGCAACCTGCCGGACGTCTCGGCGTGCTCAAGCAGGTGGCGCATCCCGGCGTAGCTGTCGGTCGGGATGACGACCTGGGCGCCTACCGGCAGCAGATCGAACACCGCGGCGATCGCCCCCATGCCGGACGCGAACGCCGTCGCGTGCCCGCCTTCCAGGTTACCGACGGCGTCCTCGAACGCGCGCCAGGTGGCGGTGCCGTCCTCCCGCGCGTAGGCGAGGCCGAGGTGGCTGGTCGGCACGATCGGCACGTTCGCCGGATCGCCATCGCCGTCCTGCCTGCCCGTGTTGACCGCCCGCGTCCGTGCCGACCAGTTCATGATCCTCCTTCGTGCCAGTTACCACCCGGTAGGGCATGGCCTAATGATCGCAGAGCAAGTCGGATCATCGCCCTCGACCGTTCAGTGCAACGTGCCTGCTCCGCTAGCCCCAAGCCTCTACCCAGGGGTAACACGAGCGATTACGGTGATCCCACTCACCGCAAAGCGAGCGCGCTTCGCATTTCGACACTGCCGTCTGGAGGGGATCATGACCACTCGGTTATCGGTCGTCGTCCGGACCCGCGACGAGGAACGCCGCCCGCGGACCAACCCCCACGGACGCACCACCACGCTCGCCCGACCGCGTCTCAGGACAACTCCCGAACTGGCTCGAGGTGCATTGCGGCGTGCCTAGAACAACCGAACACCGGGACCGAATCCTGCCCCTGCGGGACGTCCGCGTTGCCATGCTCAACTGGCGCGACCGCGAGCACAGCCAGGGCGGTGGCGCCGAGGAATACGCCATGCGGGTCGCGCACGCGCTGGTCGAGGCCGGTGCCCACGTCACGTTCGTGACCGCGCGCGACTACGGCCAGTCCCGGCGCGGCAGAGACGGCGAGGTCCGGATCATGCGCCTCGGCCGACGGCTGACCGTGTACCCGCTCACGCTCGCCTGGCTGGCACGGCACCGCAACCGCATCGACGTCGTGGTCGACTGCCACAACGGCATCCCGTTCTTCAGCCCGCTGGTCACCAGCGCCAACACCAAAACGGTGTTGCTGATCCACCATGTGCACGCCGCCCAGTTCGCCGTGCACTACTCGCCGCTGCCGGCGCGGTTCGGCGCGTGGCTGGAAGGTCCGGTCGCGCGGTGGCTGTACCGCAAGGCGATCACCGTCACCGTGTCCCTGTCGACCGTGCGGGCGATGCGCTCGCAACTACGCTGGCGCAACCCGATCTTCGTCGTCGCCAACGGGATGACGTCGCCGCCGCGACTCCCCGCGACGCGCACCGAGCAACCGACGCTGGTCTGCCTTGGCAGGCTGGTCACCCACAAGCGGGTGGAGCAGCTCATCGACCCGGTGCTACGGCTGCGGCAACGCTGGCCCGGCCTGCGACTGCACCTCATCGGACGTGGCCCGCTTGAACACGCGCTTCGCGCGGCGACCGCCGACCTGGACGGCGCCGTCATGGTGCACGGCTACCTCGACGACGACGCGAAGTCGCGGCTGCTCAACCAGGCGTGGCTGCACGTCACGCTGTCGGACGGCGAGGGCTGGGGCCTCGCCGTGATGGAGGCGGCCGCGCACGGCGTCCCGACGGTGTGCCGCGACGTCGAGGGCCTGTGCGACTCCGTCCGGCACGGCGAGACCGGCTGGCGCATGCAGCCAGATGACGACGTCGTGGCCACGCTGGACCAGTACCTCGGCAAGATCGCCGACCCGTCGTCGGCCAACGACGTCGCAGCGGCGTGCCGGAACTGGGCGTCGCGGTTCGACTGGACGTCGACCGGCGAGCGCTTCGTCGGCGTCGTCGCGAACCTGCTGCACGGCGATGCCGCCCCGGGCTGGCGCTTCGGTCAGCACGAGGCGATCGTCGCCGAGTTCCGGCTGTCGTGCGACCACCAGTGGCTGAAGTGGGCGGTCGCGCAGATCGGCGTCGGCACCCGGTTCGGCGCCGACGGCGACCACGGCTGGGTGATCGCCGAGCAGTACCCGGCCGGCGACCTGGTCACCGCGCTGCATGAGGCGGGCGCGACCGAGGTCGCCGTAAGGGCAGCGGACGACGTCGAACGACTGCTCGGCGAAGCAGTTCCGCAACGAGAGCACATCAGGCCGCGACCGCGGCTGACCCGCTAGGAGGACCGGTTGCGCAGTGCACTGACATACATCGTGCTCGGGCTGGGCGTTTTCGCCGTCGCCCTCGGCCTTGTGCTGCGGTTCTACACGTACCCGCAGCTCGCCAAGATGCCGCTCGACCTCGAGTCGTTCTCGGTCGCCACCGGCACGGCCGATCGGGCACTCGTCTTCGTGGCGAACGGTCCCGACGAGCACGTGCCGGAGTTCCGCGAGGACCTGCCCATCACGTCGACGACGTACGTCACGCCCGATCTCACGGCGCCGGAGATGGCAGAGGGCGGTGACGTCGCCGCCTACATCGAGGCGTCGCGGATCACCGTGACCGGAAACTCCGACATCGGCGCGCTGTCGGCCAGCGTGCGGCAGCTCTGCGTCGACCGGCACACCGGCGAGGCGGTAGCGCCGTGCCACACGCAGTTCACGCAGGAAACCACCGAGGAGGAGCCGGAATCTCCTGATGCGGAAGCAGGCCGTGTCTACGCCGATGACGACGACGACGTGCAACAGCCGGGCTTCGGCTTCAAGCTCCCGTTCGACACCGAGAAGCGCACGTACCAGTGGTACGACCTGCGGATCAATGACACGGTGGACCTCACCTTCCAGCAAGACGACACCGTGAAGGGGCTCGACGTCTACCAGTTCGCGTACCAGGTCGCGCCGCAGCAGGTCGGCAGCCGCGAGGTGCCAGGCTCGATGCTCGGGGAGCCGGACTCGCCGAGCATCGAGGCGGACGTCTTCTACGAGGCCAACCGGACGATGTGGATCGACCCGGTGACCGGCGCGGTCATCGACGTCAAGCAGAGCGTCACGCAGAAGCTGGTGCAGGACGGCCAGGACTACGCCGACGGCGAGGTCGTCTTCGACGGCACCCTCACGCTCGACGACGAGACCGTCGCGAACAACGTCGCCGACGCCGAGGAGAGCGGCGGCAAGCTGTGGCTGCTGACGACGTTGCCGATCATCCTGTGGATCGTCGGTGGTGTGCTGATCGTCGGCGCGGCGGTGCTGCTCGTCCGCTCCCGCGAACCGCGCGACGAGACGGGCAACCACCGGCGCGACTAGCGGAGCTCGGCGCCGGACGTGCGGGTAGCGCGTCCGGCACCGGGATTCGGCGGATCTTGAGGCGTTCTGGCGATACGTGTCGCCGCGACGTCTCAAGATCGCCGCTAGCGCTTGCGTAGCACCAGCGCGAGATTCCAGGACGCGATTTCTCGCAGTCCAGGAATGCGCACGACCCAGTGCGCCCACCACGGGTGATAACGCGGCAGCGCGTCCAGCAGAACGACGTCGGAGCGTTGCCGCGCCCACCGCAACACCGATCCGATACTGACCGCGAACAGCGTTTCACCGTACCGGTTCTTCGGTTCGTGGCCCTGCCGCCGCACATAACGGCGGCGGGCGTAGTGGCCGCCGAGGAAGTGCCACGGCGACGTCTCGTGCCCGCCCCACGGCGACAGCCAGGCCGTGTACGAGACGAACACGATGCCGCCAGGCTTCGTCACCCGCACCATCTCGGCGAGCATGGCGTCCGGCTCCGCGACGTGCTCAAGGACGTTCGACGAGTAGCAGACGTCCACTGTGGACGTGCGTATCGGTAGCTCGGTGCCGCTTCCCAGCAACATCCCCTGTCGCATGTCGCCCCGCGCCGACAGCTCACCGACGTCCGGGTCGAGTCCGACGTACCGCGCGCCAGCCGCCTCGAACGCGTCCGCGAAGTAGCCGGGTCCGCCGCCGACGTCGAGCAGCGTCGCGCCAAGCAAGGGCGCGTACGACGCCACCTGCCGCGCGGAGTCCTCGGCGAGCGCGCCGTAAAACCAGTCCGGATCGGACTGCTCACTGCGAAACGCGCGGAACAAGGCGACCGACCGACGGAGATTCGCCTTGTGCGCCACCGTCGTCATGGGAAATGCCGCATCACATCGGTCAGGAATCCGGCAGCGGTCACGGTGTCGAAATGACCGCGGCGGGTGCGCATGGTCACCGTCGTGGTGCCCGCGGTGGTCACCGCGCCGAAGGCGACGCCCGTCGTGCCGCGCGCGATCGGGAAGAACGCCAGCTCGGTCACTTGCCCCGCGGTGGTCACACTGCCCACATTGGACACAAGGAACGTGACGGCGATCCGGTCGGTGAGCGGTCGCGCCAGCCGGTGCGCGGCGCGGGCGAGCGACGTCGCGGACAGGTCCGGCTCGATCGCGGCGCAGGCGAGCGCGGCGCCGATGTCCTCGGCGTCGTCGTCCCGTCCGATCGACAGCCGCAGGTAGGCGCTGGCGTCCACCGGCTCCACCACGCCGCCCGCGCGACGGGACGCGCCGATCCCGGCCACGATCCGCCCGCCCGCGCGACGGGACCGGTTCCAGTCCGCGACGGCGCGCGCAACGGCCGCCGTGAGCGTCGGCGTGCGTAGGCCGATCTCGCGGGTGCGCACCGCGACGAGCGTGTCGCCACCGACCGTGTCGTCCACAGTGGACGCAGTGCCCACGCCGATGTCCGGCATCACTCCCGGCACGATCCGCGCGATCGGCCGCAGCACGGCGTCCGCGAGCACGCGGGCGGCCGCGCGCGGGAACGACGTCGCGGCGACGTCCGCGCTGAGCCCGGTGACGCTGCTGCCGACCGGGACGTCGAGCGCGCGGCCGAGCAGCGCGAGCAGGCCGAGCCCGTCTACGGCGCTGTGGTGCGCGGCGAGCAGCAGCAACGGCTCCGACTCCCCGACCGCGACGCGCACCAGCGGATCGCCGGGGTGGTACGGCGTGTCGGCAAGCACCGTGCGCACCGCACCGAGCGTCGCCTCGGTCACCGGCGTCACATCGGGCGCGGGGCCGAGGTGGGGATGCTCCACCACCGTCGCGACGAGCCGCTGCGCCACCTTGTCCGGTTCGGCAGGATGCGTCAGCCGCGCCTGCAGGACGATGCTCCAGGACACCGAGGTGTCACCGGCGTGCGCGAGCGAATCGGTCACTCGCTCGCGCGGGAGCCGTAGTCGATGCCGTTGTAGACGTCGTTGGCCCCGCCAGCGTTCTTGAGGTCGACCTTGGCATCCGGATTCCCGGCGGCCGTCAGGCCGACACCGGCGGCGACGGCGAGCGCGAGCCCAGCGAGCACCGACGTGATGACACCTACGAGCTTGGCCACCTGACCCCCTCGACTTCGGACGTGTCGGAGAATCTACCGCGACCGCGTGGCCAGGGACAATACGCCGCGAGCAGGCAACTACCGATCAGTAGCACGGCTACGCCGTCCGCCACCAACACTGGTGCGAGCGGCGGGGCGAACTGCTGCGCACGGCCGACATCGCCAGGCACCCGATAGAGCGACAACCACTTGCCCCGGTACTCCGGCGTGAGTCGATCGAGCAGCGCCGGATCGACGTCGCCGGGCGTGCCGTGCTCGACGAGCACCCAGCCGACGCCGACCGCACCGAGGTCGCCGTCGGTCGCAAGGGTGCGGCGGACCTGCTCGGCCCTGAGGTCCTCGCCGGGGATCGGCGCGCCGTCAACATAGAGCGTGTCGCCGATGACCACGCCGCGCGGCAGGAACCGGGGCGCGGGGTCGTGCATCGGGCGGTAGTCGTTCCAGGCGAACGCGCGGTACGACGCGAACGGCAGCGCGACGACAGCGTCATCGCGACCCTCGCGCGGGTCGTCCGCAAGGCGCTCGGCAACGACGCGCCAGTCGTCCGGGTAGTGCACCGGTTCCAGCCGACCGAACCCGCCGAACGCGAGGTCGGGCAACAGCACGACCGGCGCGACCGCGGCCGCCGCGAACAACGCCACCCGCTGCCACCGCTCGCGGAGGTACCGGGCGGCCTGCTCGACGGCGAGGGCGAGCCCGAGCGCGAACGGCACCGCCCACAACGCCACCCACTTCTGGCCGTCCCGCAGCAGTCCCGCGCCAGGCACCGTCGCCACCAGCCACCGCAGGACGTCCGCCCCGAACGGCAGCGTCCCGAGCAGCGCGAGCACGACTCCGCCAGCGCCGAGCACCAACAACGACCGCGCGGGCGCGACGCCGATGCGACTCGCCAGCACCCGCTGCCCAAGCAACGCCAGCACGACGAACGCGAGCGTGAACACCGGCACCAGCGGGATCGCGCGGCTGGCTGGCACGCTCACCACCGGACCCGCCCAGTTCTCCGCCCGCGCGGCGAACGCCGCCACGGCGTCCGGGCTCGACAGCGCCGCGCCCCGATGCAGCACGGCGGGCACCCACCACGGCGCGTTGAGCACGAGGGCGACGCCGCCGACCACGCCCGCGCGGCGGACACCAGACGCAGCGAGCGCGACCAGGCAGGCGATGACGCCACCGGACGGCGTCAGCACGGCGGGCACGATCGCCAGCACCAGCTTCGGCAACGCCCGCGGCTCACCCCGCCGCAGCGCAAGGCCGTAGGCGACGATCCACGGCAGGCAGGCGTAGGCGATGAGGTACGGCCAGTGCCCGAGGAACAGCCGCTCCGCGACGAACGGCGTCCAGCCGTAGGCGACGGCGGCGACGAGGCGCGTGCCAGTGGACCCGGTGGGCGCGGTTGACACTGCGGGGACCAACCGGCCAGCACCGAGCGGCCCGGCGACAAACGCGCCAAACAGGATTAGCTTCTGCACGACGTCGCCTGGAATGATGGTGGTGAGGAGGGCGAACACCGCGTCGGCAGGCACGGAGCGCGGTAACCGGGCGCTGACACCGATCACATCCGGTAGCAGCGGTTGCCTGGGGGTGAGCACCATGTCGTAATGGAGCACGAAACCACCGGACAACACCGGGGCTAGCGCGAAGAGGGCAATACCAACGGCACACAGCGGCAAGGCCATTCGACGCAGTGATCCTGCGCCGTTTGGACTCGATTTCCGCACTCGAGTTGCCTCCGTTGATCGCGCGGTTAGGGTTTCGTGAAACTACCTTTTGGTAACAGAGGTCCGATATGACGCGAGCTGCTGCGACGCCTCGCAGCAATGCCAAACGAGCGCAGGTCGACACGCTGATCGTCGCCATCGCGTTCGGCGTGAGCAATATCGGCGCGTACCTGTTGAACGTCATCGCGCCCCGGTTGTTGAGCCAGGCGCAGTGGGGGGAGTTCGGGTCGCTGCTCGCGATCCTCGTCGTCGGCGCGGTGCCCGCGCTCGGGCTGCAGACGTTCGGCGCGCTGCGGGTAGCGAAACTCCGCAGCGGCGAGACGACGAGCACCCACCCGCGTCACCTGCCGCAACGTGACCTCGGCCAGCTCTTCACCATGGCGCTCACCGCGAGCGCTGCCGTCACCGGGCTGCTGATCGCCGCGACGCCGCTGCTGATGATGCTGCTGCACTTCTCGACGCCGTGGCCCACGGTGTGCGTCGCGGTCGCGCTGACCGGCGTGACCTGCAACGGCATCTTCCTCGGTATGCTCCAGGGCTCGCAGCGCTTCGGCGCACTGGCAGGGCTGATCATCATCGACGGCCTCGGCCGCACCGGGACAGCGGTGGTCGGCCTTGTGGTGTTCGGGACGCCGATCGGCGCGCTCGGCACGATGGTCGCCGGGACGCTGGTCGTCGCGACGACCGGCTGGCTGATGTGCGGCAGGCCGCGGCTGGTCAAGCGGGAGCCGGGCCACGTCAGCGAGGTCTTCCACGCCGGGCAGGCGCTGCTCGGGCTGGTGCTGCTGGTCAACCTCGACGTCCTGCTCGCGCGGCACAACCTGCCGCCGGAGGCTGGCGGCGAGTACGCGGTCGGCTGGGTGATGACCCGCATGGCGTACTGGCTGCCGTACGCGATCGCCGTCGTCGCGCTGCCCCGGCTCGCCGACGCCGAGCAACGACGTCGCATCGTGCCGATCACGCTCATGTTCTGCGCCGGGCTGAACGCGCTCGTCGTGCTGGTGAGCGTGGTGTTCGGCGGCGAGATCGTGACGCTGATCGGTGGCGGCACCTACGCGGCGAGCACCCTCCCGCTGTGGGCGTTCGCGCTGGTCGGGTCGCTGCTGTCGCTGGTGCAGATCCTGCTGTACTCGCGCATCGCCAGCGCCGACCGCCGCTCCACGGTGCTGGTGTGGGTCGCGGTCGGCGTCGAGATCACCCTGGTGAGCGTCTGGCTGAACGACTCGCTGATCGAGATCGTCACGGCGGCGGTCGCGACGACGGCGGGGCTGGCGGTGGCGAGCGCGCTGATCGAACTGCGCCACAGCCGTATCGCGCGCCACCACAGCATCGCCATGACCCAAGCGCCGCTCTGACGTCGTCAGCCCAGGTGCCCTGACCCGCGCTGCCCGACCACCCCGAATCCCGCCGATCATGAGGCGTTCCGGCGATATGGATCGCCACTACGCATCATGATCCACTCGGCGCGGGCGGCGGGTCGGGCCTTTCCGCGCTGCCCACCGGCGGCGGCAGGTAGCGCTCCACGCAGGCGGCGACGACGGCCGCGAGCGCGACGAGCATCGCGCCCTGCGCCAGCCAGCCGTACGCCCATTCCTGGCCGTGGCCGAGCAGGCGTCCGGTCACCGCCGTCAGCACCGCCATGACGACGCCGCCCACGGCGAGCACCCTCGGCGCTGGCTGCCACAACGTCGCCGCGAGCAGACACGCCAGCAGCGCGACGACGGCGGGCACCCCGCCGATCGCGAGCAGCAGCACGCCGAGCGCCACCGTGATCGCCCGCGCGCCACCGGGCGCGGCGAGCCCGCCGACAAGCAACGCCTGCCGGTAGCGGGTATCCGGCTCGAACGTCAGCGTCACCCTTGTTGCGCCTGCCGCGTTCCAGCGGCTCGCCGTCCACGGTGGCGACCCAGCCCTCGTTGGCGTTCTCCGGCACGGTCAACACCGCCGCTTTCCCAGCGGCGACGTCCAACGTCCGGTGCGCGACGTCCCACTCCCGCACGGTCACCGCGCGGGACACCACCGGCCCGCCCGGTCCGTCCGAGGCTCCCGCGGGACGCAGCCACAGGTCCTGCACCACGAACGACGTCGACTCGCCGCCGCGCACCTCGTGCGAGCCAGGCGCGAGCTCGATCCCGCCAGCGCTGTCCTCGCAGGTGTCGAGCCGCAGCTCGCGATGCTCGTTGACGTCGCCGACGGTGCCCGACACCGACGTCGCGTACTGGAAGCCGTCCACGGTCACCGGCGGCCCCAACCCGCACGGCACGGTGAACGGCGTGTCCGGCCCGACGCCGCCGAGCAGGTCGCCAGCGCCGTCCAGCGACAGCTCGGTGATGCCGGTCGTCCCCTCCGGCCAGGTGATGCCAGCGTCGTTCGGGCGCGGGGTTGGCGCGGCCAGGTGGACCTCGAGCTGGTCGGTGACGAGGTCGATCGGCGCGTGGCCATTCTCGTCCAGCTCCACGGTCCTGCTGGTGAACGGCGTGCTCACCACGACCTCGGCGGGCCGCGCCGCGCCGGACGCCTCGTCGGTGCGCAGCCGCAGTCCGGTCAGCTGCCGCTGTCCCTGCCAGCGCAGCCGCAACGTCGGCTTGGCGTCGGTGACGTCGGCGATCCACGTCGTCGCCGGGTTGCCGTCGACGGTGGCGAGCGGACCGGCCGCGGGGTCGCCCGCCAGCGTCGTCGACGCCGACAGCTCAACACCGGGCAGCGACACCGGGTGGTTGCCGCCGAACGACGGCAACGCCGTGCCGCCGAAGTCGTACCGCGTCGTCACCGGCGTCCGCAGCAGCCGGTGCAGGCCGTGCGGCTCCTCGCCGAACCGGGTCAGGCCCGAGTCACAGCGCTGGCTACCGGGGCCCGTCACGCAGGCGTAGCGCGGCAGCGGCCCCCGACTGAACGAGAACGCGAGCGGCTGGTCCTCGGCGGGATCGACGTCGCCGGGCACCCGCAACGCCCGCTGCGGCGTCACGCCGGGGATGGAAAGCGAAGCGATGCCGACGTTGCCGGTCTGCCGGTTGGCGGCGACGTCGACGATCGTCACGCGCACGTGGCTGGTGATCCCGCGCGCGACCGGGAACGACGTCACCGGCTCGGTCGTGGGCACGTCGTGCTCGACGGACCCGGCGTCGGTGGTGATCCGCACGCGCGTCACCGGCCAGCCGACGCGGTGGTCGTCCACCAGCCGCAGCATCACCTCGTCCACCTGCCGGGGCGTGTCCAACTCGACGTCGAGCCACTGCCCCTGCGGCCCGTGGAAGCTGGACGACTGCCACGCGGTGTAGGCGTTGCCGTCGATGGCGGCGAACGGCTGACCGGACGGGTCGCTCGTCCGCACCGCGTCGGCGTAGCTCACCGACGACGACGCCGTCACCCCGCGAATGCCTCGGTAGTCGGCCAACGTCTTGTGGCGCAGGTCAGACACCGGCAGCAGGTCGAGCGCGGGCCGGTCCTGGCGCGGCTGCTCGTCGACGGTCATGGTCTGGCTGAGGTTCGCGCGGACCCTGCCGACGTTGCGTTCGCGGTGCCGCAGCCCGTCGGTCGCGAGCCACCGGCCGGTGCGCACGCCGTCCGCGTCCCCGGCGAGGATCGTCGGCTCGCCCTGCCGCAGCAGTCCGGCGTCGAGGAGTGGCAGCACCGACTCCGGCCCGCCGCTGACCGTGGCGACGTCGTCCAGTCGCACCGCCGTGGCGGTCGGCACCGGCCGGGTGACCCGGTAGATCTCGATGGCGCGGGCGGGCTCGGCGTCCAGGTCGATGCCGCTGGCGATCGGCAGCTCGGACGGCCGCCGCTTCGGCCCGAAGCCGGTGACGCGCTCGATACCGTCCGATCTGGACAGTGCGGCGCGCAGCACCGTCAACGGCGGGGCGGACGTCGTCTCGCGGTCGATGTCGTTGCGCAGCAACAGGTAGCCGTGGCCTGACCTTGCGAGGAACGCGGCGAGGCCGTCGCTGCCCCTGCCGTTGGCGAGCGCGGCCTCCACGGCGTCCATCAGCCGCGTGTTGCCCTCGGAGCCGAGCGGGATCTGGCTGCGCATCGCCCACGACGACGCGGCGAGCGGCTGCACCGGCTCGTCGACGGTCTTGCCCCAGTCGTATTCCCCGAACCCGGTGCCGGGGACCAGGAGCGTGCGGGTGCCCTCGCTGTGCTCGCCGAGCCAGTCCATCGCGTGGGTCCAGTAGTCTGGGATCTCCTGCCAGCCGGGGCCGGGGCGCAGCGTGCCCGTCCACGCCGGGGTCGCCACGATCGCGACCAGCAGGAACCCGACGCCGAGCCGCGCGCGTCGCGCCCACAGCGTCGCTGTCCCCCGCGCCAGGGCCGGCAGCGCCCCGGTGATGGCGTGCGCGAACGCCAGCATCAGCGCCAGCCGCAGACCCGGCTCGAACTTGTGGACGTTGCGGAACGGCGCGAGCGGGCCGTCCAGCAGGTCGCGGACGGTCTCGGCAAACGGGCTGTCCAGCGTGCCGACGTAGCCGATGGTCAGCAGCGTGACCCCGGCGAACACGCCGAGGATGAGGAACGGCCGCTCCGGCAGGCCGGGCCACAGCAGCCCGAACAGCGCGACCGTCGCCAGCAACGCCGTCGCCAGCATCAGCACCGGGTTGTCGACAAGGAGGAAGCCGGACGGCCACCACGCCGTGCCCTCGTAGACGTAGGCGATCCACTGGTTCGTGCCGCGCAGCACCTGGAGCAACGACGTCGGCGACGTGGTGTTCGCGGACGACTCGATGTAGTCGATGAACGGCAGGCTGTACTGCCCGAGCAGCACCAACGGCAGGAACCACCACAACACGGCGGCGATGACCGACCCGACCCACCAGACGACCAGACGCACGTGCTCGCGGGTCCAGCGCCGCGTCAGCAGCCACAGGCCGGGCAGCACCAGCGCCATGACGACGGCGGCGCCGTTGACCCCGCCCATGCACAACACCGCGAGCGCCGACAGCGCGGCGGCTTTGCGCGGCGAGCCGATGCGGTCGACGTTGACCAGCGGCAGCATCGCCCACGGCAGCATCACCGCTGGCAGCATCTCGGCGGAAATCGGGCCGATCTCGGTTGACGACGAGGTCGAGCTTGGTGTCGAACGTCGTCCTGCCAGGCAGTTGCGCGAACGAGAGGACAGTCAGCGCGAGCAGCACCCACGCCGTCGGTCTGCGCCACATCACGGCTTACACGCCGGTGGCTGGCAGAGCAGCTTCGACAATGCCGCGTAGAAGACGTCCTGGATCCTGCTCGGATCCGGCGTCGTGAACGCCTCGCCGCCGGTCGCCGCCGCGATCTGCGCCAGTTCCCGCTTGTCGACGTCCGGCCCGATGCCGATGCCGATGATCTGCAACGGACGACGTGGGTCGCGCAGCGTGCCCAGCTTGGTGAGCAGTTGCTCGCGGGTAATGCCCTCCGGATAGGCGTTCCTGCCGTCGGTCAGGACGACGACGATGTTGATGCGTCCCGCCTCCCAGTGCTCGGTCGCCTGGCGGTACGCGGCGAGGGTGCTGTCGTAGAGGCCGGTGTTGCCGCCGACCTGGTTCGCGACGGCACGCAGCCGCGCGATGCCGTCGCCGCTGAGGTGCTCGGACACCGGGCGCACCGGCAGCAGCTCGCGGTACGGCTTGGTGCCGTCGAGGTAGGTGGAGAACAGCCAGAGCCCGATCTTGGTCGTCGGCTTGAACAGCCGCAGGCCCAGCTCGGCTGCCTCGATCGTCGCGGCCATCCTGGTCTTGTCGGTGCCTGGCACGACGGCGCTCATCGAGCCGGAGACGTCGAGCAGCACCTGGATGCGGGCACTGAGGTTCACGCCGGCCCACTCGTTGAGCAGCTGCCGCACCTCACCGGCGTCCGGAAGCGCGACCGGCTGGACCGCCTGCGACGACGTCCGCTCGCCGCGTTTCCGAAGCGCGACGCCCTCCGGCGTGCGGAACCCCGCGTCGGCGAACGCTTCCGCGACCCGCTCGCTCAGCAGGCGATCGAGGAAGTCCTTGGCGGCGGTGCGCTGCGCGCCCGTGGTGTCCGGCAGCACGATGTAGGGGAAGTCCAGCGCGGGGATGGGCTGCTCGGAGTAGCTGGCGACCAGGGCGACGTCGCGCGCCTCGACGTTGTGGGTGAGCAGGTCGAACTCCGTTGTCGGGAAGGCGTCCAGCGGCTCGGTGTCGCCCGAGTTGCCCGGCAGCCTGCGGTAGTGGGTTTCCGGGTCCTCGGTCGCGTTGGCCGAGACGTGCCGCAGCGACGACGTGTACGCCTTGCCGCCACCCGCGAGGTGTCTGAGCGCGATGAGGGCGGACAGGCTCGCCGGGTCCCACGCCGGGTCCGCGATGCCGACGTCGAAGTCGCCAGCGTCCGGCCCGACCACCGCCGACCAGCGCGGCGTGACGGCTGGCCAGCCGAGTTGCGCCGCGGCGTCGTCGGTCAGGGCGAGCACGACCGGGGTGCTCGCGATCGACGTGCCATTGACGGGGACGTCCCACGCGCCCTTGTCGTTGGCGTGCTGGAGCCACATCGTGGACTCCGGGATCCAGACGTCCGGCGTGGCGCCCTTGGTGAGCACCAGCGACTCTGCCGTGACCTCGGAGTCCCGCGCGGTGACGTGCACGCGGTAGCAGTCGTCGCCCTCCTGCTGCGACACCGTCCGCGCCGCCCGCTGCACGACCGGCGCGACGTCCGTGGCGGCGGTGACGCTGATGGCGGTGTCCGACCCGCAGCCAGCCGCGCGCAGCTCGTCGACGAGGAAGTCGAACGCGAACCAGCCGACGAGGGTGAGCACAAGCAGCGTGCTCAGCACGATCACGCGCGCACGCGGGGGACCCGCCGAGGCGTGTCGACCCATCGGCTTCGCCCTCCTCGCTCGTGCTCCCACCCATTCTCGTCAAATCCGCACGTCACGGTACGTCCGAACATCGGCATTTGCCTGCGCCATTCGCACTAAGCGCACGCAATTGATCACGCGGTGTGTGCAGCCGGTGCCCGCTGTGTTACCGCCCAGTAGCGCCCGCCGCCCCGCGTGTCTCACCTTGTTCGCCGCGAGTTACACCTTCCGGCGCGCGAAGGTGAGTCGTTGTGGCTGCCGGCACGACCGCAACGACTCACATTCGACGTGGGGTGGGCGGAACGCGTGGTGGGCCGGGGCGGGCGCCAGGCCCAGACACGCGAAAAGGCCCCGCCGGAGCGGGGCCTTCGATGTGGGCGAGGAGGGAGTTGAACCCTCACGTCCTTTCGGACACACGGACCTGAACCGTGCGCGTCTGCCATTCCGCCACTCGCCCGAGTGCTGAACGCTGATCCAGCCTAACGTAGCCGGACTTCGACCACACGCCCGGGGTGGACATCCGCACCGGCCGCATCGGCGCAGGCGGCCACCCGCCACGGCGCGGCGGCGACGTCACCCACCTCGCACGGCGGACCTGCGTCCCGAACCAGACCCAAAACGGCTTAGATCACGACAAGACGTCGTGCGCCGAACGGCCCAGCCGATACACCCACCAGGACGCGGCAGGCCGCCCAACCGCCGGACAGTGGCGCACGCAACACCTGTCCCAACTCAGGTTGACAACCATATCACCCCGCACTGGCACAGTGGGACAACGAGAGCGTCACCACAAGGTGTTTCCAGGATGGCGAGTGCCGAACGGGCCGCGCACAGATACGATCGGAGCGTGAAGGAGCGCACGAAGGAGGACGAGTCCCGGTGGGCCGTATACAGCGCTTTGACCGGCGCCTTGAGGGCATCGTGGGCAACACCTTCGCGCGCATGTTCGGTGGCAATGTCGTCACCCAGGAGGTGGCACAGGCCCTTGAGCGTGAAAGCGAGGACAATGTCCGCGAGCTCGCTGGTGGGCGGTTACTCGCACCTAACCATTACATCGTGTCCCTCGGTCCTACCGACCACGATCGGATGTCCGGTGACGAACGCCGAGTTACCAGGGTTCTCGCGAATGCTGTCGCGGAACATCTCGCCGAGCACGGTTGGGACACCTATGGTGACGTCGTAGTCTCGCTAGAGCGCAACGACGCGCTGCATACTGGGCAGTTCCGGACCCGATCGTCCGTCGACCCGGATATCGCAGCTACCACCATGGGACGCTCAGGACAGGAAGCACCACCCCGCAACGCAGGAGACCGAGCAATGAGTCAGCCACCCGGCTACGGCCACTACGACCAGGGCGACCCGTACGGCCAGTACGGCTACGGCCAACCCGGCTACGACCAGCAGCGCGGGCAGCCAGGTTATGACCCCGGCTATGGGCAACCGGGCGGACAGCCCGGCTACGACCCCGGCTACGGACAACCGGGTGGGCAGCCGGGGTACGACCCCGGCTACGGACAACCCGGCGGCTACGACCCCGGTTACGGACAACCGGGCGGGCAACCGGGCGGACAACCGGGGTACGACCCTGGCTACGGACAGCCCGGTGGCTACGACCCCGGTTACGGACAACCGGGCGGACAGCCCGGCTACGACCCCGGCTACGGACAACCCGGCGGACAGCCCGGCTACGACCCGTACGGCGCGCCGCCTCCCGGTGGCCAGCCGGGTTACGACCCCGGCGGCTACGGCCCGCCTCCCGGCACTCCCCCCGGCGGGCAGCCCGCGTACGACCCCGGCTACGCGCCGCCGCCGGTACAGACCGGCGCCAGGCCGATGGCCGCGGCCCTCATGCTCGACGACGGCTCGAATCGCAGCTACTCCCTCAAACAGGGCAGCAACGTCGTCGGCCGCGGGCAGGACGCCGACTTCCGGCTGCCGGACACCGGCGTGTCCCGCAGGCACCTCGAAATCACCTGGGACGGCCAGAGCGCGACACTGGCTGACATCGGCTCGACCAACGGGACTACCGTGAACGGGACTCCGGTGCAGACCTGGCAGCTCGCCGACGGCGACGTGATCCGGGTTGGGCACTCCTCCCTGACGTTCCGGACGCAGGGCTGAGTCGAGGTTCCCGGCAACACCGGGCGATGATGGAAGCGGGAGTGGACTTACTCAGGTGCCAGAGCTTGTCGTGCAATTGACCAGAGCAGGGTTTTTGGCCCTGCTCTGGTTATTCGTGCTGGCCGCTCTGCGGGTGGTGCGCTCCGATCTCTACGCGGC
>WHTY01000060.1 GCA_009377475.1 Actinophytocola sp. | reverse complement strand
CGGCGCGGCGGGGCGCAGGCGGCGTGCGCGGGCAGGCGGCGCGGGCGGCGTGCGCGGGCGGGCGGTCCGCGCACCCGACGTCACGCTCGCCAGCGGCCGGTGGCGGCGAGGCCGAGGGAGAACAGCAGCTTGTCCTGCGGACTGTGCAGGCTCCGCCCGGTCAACGACTCGATCTGCTTGAGCCGGTAGATCACCGTGTTGCGATGGCAGTACAGGTCCTCGGCGGCGTGCGTGGGCGAGCCGTCGTGCGCGAGCAGCGCCGCCAACGTCGTCAGCAGCACGTCGCGCGTGTGCGACGGTTGCGCAAGCAACGGACCGAGCGTCTGATCGACAACCAATGACGTGACCTCGGGATTGCCCGCCAACAGCACCTCGGGCAGTCGATCGGTGACCGCGACGATCTCCGTGCTGCCGCGCACGACGGTGTCCGCCGCCCGTGCCGCGAGCAGGTAGGCGGTCGCGAAACCGACGAACCCGTCCGCTGACAGCGCCACCCCAACCCGCCCGGCGACGGACGGTCGCAGCAGCTCGATCAGGTCGGCCACCGCGAGCTCGCCCAGCGCGACCAACCCGAAGTGCGTGCCCGCCCGGACGTGCCAGTGTGACGTCACGCCCGCGCGTTCCAGCTTGTCCTCCGGCGCGTGCAACGGCTCGCCGGAGAGGTCGTCGAACGCGGCGACGACGCAGGCCAGCGGCTCGTCGGCGTCGATGGCGAGCACGTCCCGAGCCTCGGCGGCGAACTCCGGGTCGGCGCCGCGCCCCTCGGCGAGACCGTCCAGGATGCTCTGCTGTCGCTGCAGGTCACGGCGTTGCAGCCGGGCGCTCTCCCGCCGGTAGGACGCCACGAGCGTCGCGTTCTGCACGTCGAGCGCGTGCCAGATCCGCTGGCCGGCGAGCAGCAGCACGTGGTCGTCGATGTCCACGGCAGCGTTGCCCCGCTGGTGCACCAGCGCCTCCCACAACACCCGCGTGCCGAGGCTGTAGGCGTTGAGCACCAACTCCATCGGCACGCCTTGCCGCGCCCGCCTGCGACCGGTCTCCCGCCACACATGCACGGCCTTCTCGTCCGAGCTGGCGAGCCCCGCCATGGTGCGGATGCCACGCCGGACGTGTTCGCGGGTGTTGGCCCTGAGGTCGGCGCGCAGTTCGGTCGGCGCTGTCTCGTAGAAGTCCCGGTCCTTCTCCAGCAGCGTGAGCGTGATGCTGTCGGCGATCGCGTCGGCCTGGTCGAGCAGCGACGCCCACGCGCGCGCGACCCGATCCTCAGCGTCCGCGCTCTCCTCAAGCAGCGCGCGCCAGTCAGCGGTGGACGTCGATGGCGGACTCATACCACCACGATCGCACTGAGCGCACAGTCCGGCCAAGCCCCGACCAGGAAATCGGGCGATCAGCACGACAGATCTTGTGCGCCGCGCCCGTTTCCAAATCTGTGCGCGTAGCCCACGGTGGTGTGCACCACAGCACGTCCGAGGGAGGTCACGTGGCGGATCGGACGGTCAGCGCGTTCCGAATGTCTGCGATCAGCGTCAACTTCGGCGGCATCGCCGCGCTCGACGACGTCTCGCTCGAGGTCGCGCCGAACCAGGTGCTCGGCGTCATCGGGCCGAACGGCGCGGGCAAGACCACGCTGTTCAACGTCGCATGCGGGTTCATCCAGCCCGACGCCGGGGCACTGACCTGGCGCGACCGTGAGCTGCGGCGGCTCAAGCCGCACCAACTCGCCGGGCTCGGCATCGGCCGCACGTTGCAGGGCCTCGGGTTGTTCGACCGGATGACCGTGCTGGAGAACGTCGTCGTCGGCGCGGATCGGCACGCGCGCGCCGGGTTCTTCGCCGGCATGCTCGGCCTACGCCGCAGCGCCAGGGAGGAGCACGACCTGCGCGAACGCGCCATGGCGCTGCTGGACGAGCTTGGCGCCGCGACGTACGCAGGGCAGCTGCCGCCCAGCCTGCCGTACCCGGTGCGCAAGCGGGTCGCGCTGGCGCGGGCGCTGGTCAGCGAGCCGGACCTGCTGCTGCTCGACGAGCCGGCCGCTGGCCTGTCCGGCGACGACATGGCGGAACTCGGCGAGCTGATCAAGGGCCTGTCGCAGCGGATGTCGGTGATGCTCGTCGAGCACCACATGGACCTCGTGATGAGCGTGTGCGACCACATCGTCGTCCTCGACTTCGGCAAGAACATCGCGAGCGGCCCACCAGCGCAAGTCAAGGAAGACCCCGCCGTCCTTGCCGCTTACCTCGGCGACGAGGTCGAGCACGACCGCCCCGCGACGACGAGGAGCTGACCATGCTCGACATTCGCGACCTCACCGCGGCCTACGGGCCGGTCACCGCGCTCGACGGGGTGTCGTTCACCGCGCCTGAAGGCAAGATCACCGCCGTGCTCGGCGCGAACGGCGCTGGCAAGACGTCGTTGCTGCGCACGATCTCCGGACTGCTGCGCCCCACGCGAGGCACCGCGTACCTGGCGGACCAGGACCTGAGCCGGGTGCCGGTCGAGCGGATGTCCCGGTTGGGTCTCTCGCACGTGCCGGAGGGGCGCGGCGTGATCACCGAGCTCACCGTCGACGAGAACCTGCGCCTCGGCGGGATGGGCCGCGCCGACCGCGCCAAGCCCGCCGACCTGGAGCGGATCTACACCCTGTTCCCCAAGCTGGCCGACCGCAGGCACAAGACGGCACACGTCCTGTCCGGCGGCGAACGGCAGATGCTGGTCATCGGCAGGGCGTTGCTGGCGACGCCGAAGGTGCTGCTGCTCGACGAGCCGTCGCTCGGCCTTGCGCCGCGCATCGTCGCGCAGATCTTCGACCTGCTGAAGTCCTTGGTGGAGTCGGATGGACTCACCATCGTGCTCGTCGAACAGAACGCCCGAAGTGCACTGTCCATCGCGGACTTCGGCGTCGTCCTCAACCTCGGCAAGCTCGTCGTCCACGACGACGCCGCCGTGCTCGCCGGCGACGACACCCTCCGCCACGCCTACCTCGGCTTCTAACTCTCGCCTCATCACTCGCGACCACGGGAGACCTCGTGCAGCAGTTCCTCACCACGGCGTTAAGCGGCCTGACGCAAGGCATGATCTTCGCCGCCTTCGCGTTGGCGCTCGTGCTGATCTGGCGTTCCACTCGGATCGTCAACTTCGCACAAGCGCCCATGGCGATGATCACCGTCTACATCGCACTCGTCATCATCGACGCCGGGTACTCGTACTGGCTCGGCTTCGCGGCGGCGCTGCTCTCCGGCCTGTTGCTCGGCGCGGTGGTCGAACGGGTAGCGGTCCGGCCGGTCGAGGACAAGCCGCACATCAACGCGGTGATCCTGACCCTGGGATTGTTCATCGTCATCCACGCCCTCGCCGCGGTGATCTTCGGCTCGCGGTACCGGTCGTTCCCCGCGCCGTTCGGGCTGAGCGGCTTCAAGGTCGGCGACATGAACATCGCGCTCACCGGGTTCGGCGTGTTCAGCATCCTCGCCGTGCTCGCCGTGATGCTGCTGCTCGTGCTGCTGTTCCGGTTCACAAACGTCGGCCTGATGATGCGTGCGTCCGCGTTCAACCAGGAGGTCGCCCGGTTACTGGGGGTCCGGGTGACGCGGATGCTCACGCAGGGCTGGGCGCTGGCCGCCATGGTCGGCTCGCTGTCCGGGCTGCTGATCGCGGGCGGCAACCTGGTCCATCCGTCCTACATGGACTCGGTCGTCGTTTTCGGGTTCGTCGCCGCCGTCCTCGGTGGACTGGACAGCCCGATCGGCGCGGTCGTGGGTGGACTGATCCTCGGCGTCTCGCTGAGCTTCGTCAGCGGCTACATCGGATCCGAGGTCGTCGCGCTGGCCGCCTTGGTGATCTTGATGGTGGTACTGCTGGTCCGCCCAGGCGGGCTGTTCTCCCATGCACCGGCGAGGAGGGTCTGACATGACGACGTTCGCACAACGACTCTGGTCCTCGACCTTGGCGCGGCACCTGCTGCTGGCCGGTCTCGGTCTCGTGGCGGTGGCCCTGGTGCTGGAGAGCACCAGCGCGTTCCGCAATGGACAGTTCGCCGTCATGGCGTACATGGGCATCGCGGCCGGCGGGCTGACCGTGCTGACTGGCCTGAATGGACAGTTGTCGCTCGGACACGGCGCGTTCATGGCGATCGGCGCGTACACCACCGCGTTGCTGCTGTCCGATCGCGACGGTGCGCCGCCCCTGCTGGTCGCGTTGCTCGTCGCCACGGTGGTCACCCTGGTCATCGGCGCGGGTGTCGGTGTCGCGGCGGCACGGTTGCACGGTCCGTACATCGCGGGCGCGACGCTGGCGTTGGCTATCGCCGTGCCAGGCATCGCGCGGTACTTCCAGGACACGCTCGGCGGCGAGCAGGGGCTGACCGTCGTGGTTCCCGACATCCCGGGCTGGTTCGCGGACACGGCGTACTTCATCACCGCGAACGACGTCAGCACCAGCAAGTACGTCGCCTACGTCGGCTGGATCAGCCTGATCGTCACCTACGTGCTGCTGGCGAACCTGTCCCGCAGCCGCGTGGGACGCACCTGGCGCGCGGTGCGCGACAACGACGTCGCCGCCGAGATCGCGGGCATCAACCTGGGCCGCGCGCGGGTGCTCGCGTTCGTCGTCAGCACCGCGTGCGCGGGGCTCGCCGGGGCGGTCCTTGCGCTCGCGGTGCGGCTCGCCGCGCCGAGCGGGTTCATGCTCACGCTGTCGCTCGCGCTGCTCAGCGCGGTGGTGCTCGGTGGGCTCGGCAGCCTGACCGGCGCGCTGATCGGCGCGGCGCTGCTGACGTTCCTCCCCCAGGTCGTCACCGGCGTCGGACTCGACGCGGGGCTCTCGGACCTGCAAGCCGCAGAGCTCGCGCCGCTGGTCTACGGACTCACCACGATACTCGTCGTCATCCTCGCGCCCGCCGGCATCGTCGGCACGGCCCGGATCGCATGGCGTCGACGTCGCTCCTGACTCGCAAGCAACAGATCACCGACAGGAAGGGCGAACAGATGACAACGTGGTCACGGCGCGTTGCGTCGATAACCAGCGTGCTCATGGCCGGGGCAATGCTCGCGGCGTGCGGCGCTGGCGGCAGGCCGGACGAAGGCGAGGGCAGCTCGGCGGACGTCGTCGGCGTCACCGAGGACACCGTCAAGATCGGCGCGCATTTCCCGCTCACCGGCGTCGCCGCGCCCGGGTACAGCGAGATTCCCAGCGGGCACAAGGCGTACTACGACTATGTGAACGCCAACGGCGGCGTGCACGGGCGGAAGATCGAGTTCATCGTGCGCGACGACGCCTACGACCCGACGAAGACCAGCCAGGTCACCGACGAACTCGTGCTCTCGGACGAGATCTTCGCGATGGTCGGCGGGCTCGGCACGCCGACGCACAGCGCCGTCGTCGACTTCCTCAACGGCGAGCAGGTGCCGGACCTGTTCGTCTCGTCCGGGTCGCTGCAGTGGGGCGACGACGTCGAGTCCAAGCCCCACACGTTCGGGTGGCAACCCGACTACGAGACCGAGGGCAAGATCGTCGGCCAGTGGATCTCGCAGAACATGCCGAATGCCCGCGTCGGGCTGTTCCTGCAGGACGACGACTTCGGCGAGGACGGCGAGAAGGGCGTGCGGCAGTACCTCGACGACCAGGTCGTCGCCACCGAGCGCTACACGTCGGGCAACACCGACGTCGCGCCGCAGATCGCGGCTTTGCAAGGGGCCAACGTGGACATCGTGCTCGGCTTCAACACGCCGTCGTACACCGCGCTGACGCAGCTCACCGCGCAGAAGCTGAACTTCGACACGAAGTGGTTCTACAGCAACGTCGGCTCCGACCCCGAGCTGGTCGGCTCGCTGCTCGCGCGGTTCTCCGAGGGCGCGGTCAAAGACGGCAGCAGCCTGCTCGACGGCGTGCTGACCACGGAGTACATCCCCGGCGTCGACACCCCGGACGACCCGTGGGTGAAGCTGTGGCAGCAGGTGTGGGACGAGCACGGCGGCGGCGCGGAGCTGACCAACTATCGGGTGTACGGCTTGTCGCAGGCTTACACGTTCGTGCAGGCGTTGCAGGCCGCGGGGCCGAACCCGACCCGGGAGGGCATCGTCGAGGCGATCGAGCAGGCGGGCGCGGAGTTCGATGGGCCGGCGCTGGCGCCGTTCCGTTATTCCGGTGACAGCCACATGGGCATCTCCGGCCTGCGGGTGTCGGAACTGAAGGACGGTAAGGCGGACGCGCTGACGCCGGTGCTGGTCACCGACATCGGCGACGCCCCGATCACCGAGGACAACTCCGGGGCGGGCAACGACCGGCCGCCGGAGGACGGCATCCCCGACGCGGAGGGCTGATCCAGGGAGCGGGCGGGGGACACGGCGGCGCGCCGTGTCCCCCGTTCACGTCGTCGTGTCCCCCGCTCAGGACGTTGTGTTCCGCGCTCCGATCAGTACCGGTTACACGGCGAGCTGGATTTGGGTGCCAGGCTCGACGCCGTAGCGGTCCGCGATCTTGTTCAGCTCAGCCTGGTAGTAGATGACCTGCGCGCCGAAGACAAAACACAGCAGCAGGCCGACAACCGGGCTGCACGTTGGAGCCAGCCCTGCTGCCTGCTGGGCGTTGCGGATCCGGTTTCCCGTGTTGTAGTAGGAGATCAGCGGCGCGATAAACGTCCAGCTCAGCAACAGGAGCACCAGCATCGGCCCCGCCACCGGCACTTCACGACGACGGTCGAACTCTGCCATCTCCCGGTGAATTTTGTAGTACCACACCAGGTGGTAGATGCCGAGCGTGAGCAGTGGCCACAGCAGCCACACGGTGATCGGGTTACGCCGTTTCATGGCCAGACCAGTCGGAGCCACTCCCGCGTAGGCAGCGCCCGGAGTCGCGGGCGGCGGCGAATATTCGGGTTGGGTCATGCCTACTCCATTGTTGTCGTCCAATAGCGCGAACGGGCGACGCTAATGGGACTGACTCACTCGGACAGCCGCCTATACCATCCTGAAACGTCTTGTCACCGCTTTGTGACTCGCTGCGAACCCTGTCCACATCGCGCCACCACGACGTCGAGAGTGCGGGACACGGCGCAACGGGCGCCGCCGCGGCCTGTTACCGGAGCCGGCCGGACATAGGTAGGGCCTGCGCTATCGGAGCCGTCGAGGTGGACCAAGCATGCGCCGACGGCTACGCTCTCCGGCTGTGAGCTTCGGCCGCAGAGCCTTTCTCGGACTCGTCGGCACCGCCGCCGTGACAGCGGGGCTGCCGGACACCGCATTCGCGCAGGCCGCACGGGGTCCGGCTGCCGCGAGGCGGGCGAGCGGGCTGACCACGCTCACCCGCACGCTGCGCCCCGGCCGGGTACTACGCGCTGGCCAGATCGGCGACTACCGCGCCGTCGCACCGGACCGGGGCGAGCCGTATCTGCTCCGCGAGGAACTGGTAGGCGCGCGTCCCGGCCGCAGGGGACGGCGCAGCAGCCTGGTGTCCTTCGTGCACCTCACCGACCAGCACGTCGTCGACGTCCAGTCCACGACAAGGGTGGAGTTCACCGACCGCTACGCCGACGGCGAGTGCGGCGCGCTGGTGCCGGTGTCGTCGGCGCACCGGCCGCACGAGGCCGCGAGCGCGCGCATCGGCGACGCGATGCTGCGCCGCATCCGGGCGATCGGCACGTCCCCGGTCAGTGGCGCCCCATTGCAGGCCGCGATCTGCACCGGCGACAACACCGACAACCAGCAGGGCAACGAGCTGTCGATGTTCCTCGACATGATGGACGGCTCCGCGCTCACCGGACGTCCGCTGGTGGCGCAGTCCGGCGATCTGGCCCGCTACGAGGGCGTGCAGCGCTCCGGCGACCGCGCGTACTGGCATCCCGACCCCGGCGTCACCGCGACGCCGGACCAGTACAAGGATCTGTTCGGCTTCCCGGACGCCCCCGGCTGGCTGGAGCGGGCGCTCGCGCCGTTCGACGCGGCGGGCGCCGGCATGCCGTGGTTCAGCTGCTACGGCAACCACGATGGGCTCGCGCAGGGCAACTCGCCGGTGTTGCCCGCCTACCGGGTGATCGCCGAGGGCGGGGTGAAGGTGGTCGGCACCCCGGAGCACGCGACCTGCCACAGCCTCACCGACCCGGACGCCGCGGTGGGTCAGCTGACCACGCCGGGCGCCCCCGCGATGCCGGCGACCGCCGACGCCCAGCGGCAGTACGTGCGCAAGCGGGAGTGGATGCTGGCGCACCTCGACTCGCCCGGCGCCCCGGCCGGCCACGGATTCGCGCAACGCAACGTCGACGAGAACGTGGCCTACTACGTGCGCGACGTCGGCGCGGTGCGCTGGATCGTGCTGGACACCGTCAACCCGGGCGGGTTGTCAGACGGCTCGATCGGCGAGCGGCAACTTGCCTGGCTGGACGACCGGCTCGCCGAGGCGGACGACCAGCGGCGGCTCGTGCTCTTGTTCAGCCACCACGGCCCGCGCTCGCTGACCAACCAGAACCAGGCACCGGACGCCTTCGCCGACCCCGACGGCAACGACCTACCCCGCCACACCGCCGACGACGTGCTCGCCGTCGTCAGCGCACACCCGAGCGTGATCGGCTGGGTCAACGGCCACACCCACAACAACGTGATCACCGCGCGGCAGGGACCATTCTGGGACATCGGCTCTGCGGCGCACATCGACTGGCCGTCGCAGGCGCGGCTGATCGAGGTGCTTGACAACAACGACGGGACGTTGTCGCTGTTCACGACGATGGTCGACCACGCGGACGACGACGTCGCCTCGTTCGCTCGCGAGCTGATGGCCAACGATCCGCAAAAGGGCTTCGGCACCGGCACCGGCTCGGCGGCCGACCGCAACACGGAACTACTGCTGCCGCACCCGTTCCGGTAGGGCGAAATCCCGTCGCCCACGTCCAGCCGCGCGCCCCTCGCACCCGGCCGGGTCGCGCATCGGATCAGTCGTGCACGGTGCGCGGCGGCATCCGTCCGCCGCTGAGCTGGGCGAACATCCGCTCCAGCTGCGCACGGTTCAGCGTCATGAACCGCCCCTCGGACTCGACAAGCGTGACGTCCGGCTCGGCCGCCGTAGTGATCACACCACGGACCGTGGTGCGGCTGGCAGCGGTCTCCACCGCGACCGCGTGGATCCGCAACGGCACACCGAGCGGGACCGGCCGGAGGTACCGAATCGTGAGGTCGGTCGTGACACCGGGGCGTCCCGCCGACGCCGCCGCGTGCCCGAGCGCTTGGTCGAGGAACAACGCGCTCATGCCGCCGTGGCTGTAGGAGGGCGGGCCCTCGTGCATCGCGCCCAGCGTGAAGTGGCCGGTGACCTCGTCGCCGTCGTGGACGAAGTCGATCGGCGGCGCGACGGGGTGGCCGTCCCCGATCACCGGGTTGTACATGCGCACCCGGCCGCCCAGGTCGTCGACGCTGGCCACCTCGGTGACCTCCCGCTGCCGTTCGCCGAGCCGATCGGTCAGCCGCCGCGCCTCCTTCGCGACGTGCCGCAGCTCCTCGGCCGTCACCTCGGTGCGCACGGCCGCCTCGACCAGCGCCCGCAGCTCCGCGCCGAGTTCGGCGACCGCAGCGCGCCGATCCGCCATCTCGCCGGTCTCGCGATCGTGTGCTTGGCTCACGGCACCTCCTAGTGAGAACGCGTTCCACGTGGCCACGCGGCAGCGTCGTTCTCCAAGCGCCGGTGACGCGATCCTGCCCACACGGCACCGTGCCGAAGGTGCCCTTGGGTACATATTGCGTACCGAAGGGCACCTTCGGCTCGCCCGGCGCGCTCGCTCCCGCCCGCTCAGTCCCAGTCCGGCCGCAGCGGCATACCGGAGCGCGCGCCATCCAGTTTCACGCCGAGGGACTGGTGCAGCTGGATGTTGTTGGTCTCGAACCCGATCCGGGACGCCACCAGGTACAGCCGCCATGTCCGCGCCCGCTGCTCGCCGACCTCCTTCACGGCCTCGTCCCAGTGCTCGTGGAGGTTGTCCACCCAGGCGGTCAGGGTGCGCGCGTAGTGCTCGCGCACGTTCTCGTCGTGGCGCAGCTCGAATCCGATGTCGTGCATCGTCGACATGATGTGGCCGGGGCTGAGCAGTTCGCCGTCCGGGAAGATGTAGCGGTCGAAGAACCCCTTCACACTCGACGGCCGGGAGTTGTCCGCCCGCGTGATGCAGTGGTTGAGCAGCCTGCCGCCCGGTCGCAGCTTCGCGTACAGCGACTCGAAGTAGCCAGGCAGCTGCGACTTGCCGATGTGTTCGGTCAGCCCGATCGAGCTGACCGCGTCGAAGTCGCTCTCCTCGACGTTCCGGTAGTCGAGGTGGCGCACCTCGGCGAGGTCGCCGAGCCCGCGCTGCGCGATGGCCTTCTGCGCCCACTCCGCCTGCTTGCGCGACAGCGTGACGCCGAGCGCGCGCACGCCGTACTCCTTGGCGGCGTGCATGACCATGCCGCCCCAGCCGCAGCCCACGTCGAGCAGCCGCATCCCTGACCGCAGGCCGAGCTTGCGCGCGACAAGGTCGTGCTTGGCGTACTGCGCCTGCTCAAGCGTGGCGTCCTCGCGGGGGTACACCGCGCAGGTATAGGTCATCGACGGCCCGAGGATCCACTCGTAGAACCGGTTCGAGACGTCGTAGTGGTGCGCGATGGCGGCCTGGTCGCGCTCCGGCGAGTGCTTGCGCCCCCGCAGCCGTGCCTCCAGCGCGGGCCGCTTGACCGGGTACCGAACACGTGTTCCGAACAACCGCGCCGCCATCTGCGCGCGCAGCGCTGGCGAGAGGTCCGAGAGTCGCAGCGTGTGCATCCGGGTCAGCGCGCCGTGTAGGTCACCGGTGATGTCGAGATGTCCGGTGATGTACGCGCGGGTCAGGCCAAGCTCGCCCGGCGCGGACGCCAGGTACGACACCGCGTACGGCGAGTGCACCTCGACCCGGGTAGGGGCGCCCTCGGTGCCGGCATGGCTGCCGTCATAGGCGCGGACCTCCGTTAGTTCGGTGTCCCCCATGGCTCGCAGGAACAGCTCGGCAAGTCGCATTGCCTACCTCCCTCGTACGCATTTGTCGTACCACCCCGGCAACCGTCCGTCCGGGTCGTAGCGGCGTTTGAGCTGGTCGTGTTCGGCTCCGTTGTAGAGTCGCCGGAACTCGTCCTCGGTGTAGAACGACGTCGAGTACAACGACTTGTGCCCGCCGAGCGCGGTCACGACCCGCTCGATCTCGGCGTTGCGGTCGCCGACCTCCTCGTCGTCGCGGAGGTCCACAGCGGACCAGAAGCCGACGTTGACGTAGAGCGTGTCCGGCTCAAGCGGGTACAGCGGCCAGGTCCGCGCGCCGCGCAGTCGCAGCGGGCACAGCCAGACCGGCGTGATCCCGACGTCGCGGTGGAAGAAGTCCGTGAACTCCGCGAGCCGATCGACCGGCACCTCGATGTCCTGGATCACCGGCTCCTGTCGCGGGGACCGGGTCAACGCGCGCAACCGGTCGCTGAACCGGTGCCGCCGGTCCCACGCGACGATGCGGCGGTAGACGTCGGACCGCAGGTACCGCTTGGGCCACAGTGGACGGATCAGCGGATGCTGTGCGCCAAGCGCGCGCGAGCACCAGAACCAGTCGGTGTCCCAGCGCCACAGGTAGTCCCGCACGCTCAACGCGTCGCTGGTGCGTTCGCGGATCGAGCGGTAGTAGATCCGGGTGCCGGTGTAGTCGCTGCGCGGACCGGCGTCGTCGGTGAACCGTCCCAGCGTCAGGTAGTACTCGTCCGGCCCGAACACGGTGCCGTCGATGAAGTCGACCGGCGCGGCGTCGTCGCCATGGGCGTGTCGTTTGCCGATCTCGGCGATCGCCTCGGCGCACTCGGCGGCGTTGGCGAACCGCAGGTGCCGCAGCGCGACCGTGGGCCGCACCGGTTCGAGTTCGATCCGCAGCCGCACGGCGTAGCCGAGGGTGCCGTAGGAGTTCGGGAAGCCGAAGAACAGGTCGCTGTGCTCGTTGTCCGGCCGCGCGAGCACGACGTCGCCTTCGCCGGTGAGGACGTCCATCTCCAGCACCGACTCGTGCGGCAGGCCGTTGCGAAAGGACGTCGACTCGATGCCAAGCCCGACGACGGCCCCACCGAGCGTGATCGTCTTGAGCTGCGGCACGACCAGCGGCATCAGCCCGTGCGGCAGGGTGGCGTCGACCAGGTCCTCATAGGTCGTCATGCCGCCGACGTCGGCGGTGCGGGCGTCCGGGTCGACCTCGAACACGCCGCTGAACCCGCTGACGTCGAGCACCGGTCCGGTCGGCGGCTCGCGGAAGCGAAACAGATTCGAGGTGCGTTTGGCCAGCCTGGGTGGCGCGTCCGGTGGCATGGCCGCGAGCTGCTCCCGCAGGTCGCGTACCGCGTCACCGTAGGTCGACGTTGCCCTGCTCCCGCCCATGTCGTCCAGGATATGCCGAAATGATCGTTGTGTGCCGCTGAAACGTGCTATCGAGCGCGTGCGCTGCGCCAAACGGGCCACCGTTGGAGTACCCCAGCACGGGCGTCGGCCCTGTTCACCGGAGTACCCGACCCGGAGCGTCGGCAACCCGAGCGAGGCGGTAGCGGTCAGCTTCGCCGGGAAACCCGGCCGTCTCTTGCGATGTCTCGACTCCGCACGATAAGGCACAATGAGGCCCTTCCGTGCACCTGCGGAGCTGCACGCGCGAACGGGACTGGTGATGACGTGACGGCGCTCAGCGTGACGGCGCACCGAACGCCGGTCGATCCCCTCCCCGCCGAGGTGACGACCTACGTCGGTCGCGACACCGAGATACGCGAGGTCAAACGGCTACTCGGCGCGGCGTCCATCGTGACGCTGACCGGGCCGGGCGGCGTCGGCAAGACCCGCCTCGCGCTGCGGGTCGCCGCGACGGTCGGCACGACGTTCCGCGACGGCATCCTTTTCGTCCCGCTCGCCGAGCTGCGCGACGAGAACCTGCTGGTCAACACCATCGCGAGCCAACTGGCGCTCGGCGACCGGTCCGCGCGGCCGACGGTCGACGGTCGACGTCATCGTTGACGCGTTGCGCAGCAAACGGATGCTGCTCATCCTCGACAACTGCGAGCACCTGGTGGCCGCCTGCGCGCGGATCGCGAGCACGCTGGTCAGCGCGTGCCATCACCTCGTCGTGCTCGCCACAAGCAGGCAGTCGCTCGGCGCCGCCGGCGAGCGGGTGCTGCCGGTGCCGCCGCTCGCCGTGCCCGAGCAGGGCGAGCGCCGCCAGTCGCTGGAGCACTACGACGCGGTGCGGCTGTTCGTGGACCGCGCGACCGCCGTCGTACCGTCGTTCGCGATCACCGAGGACAACGTCGACGACGTGACCAGCCTGTGCCGCAGGCTGGACGGCCTGCCGCTGGCGATCGAGCTGGCCGCGGTGCGCCTGCGGGCGTTGTCGGTGCGCCAGCTCGCCGAGCGGCTCGACACGCAGTTCACGCTGCTCACCGCGAACAACCGCGGTGCGCTGAGCCGCCACGAGACGTTGCGGGCGCTGATCGACTGGAGCCACGACCTCTGCACCGAGCCGGAACGGCTGCTGTGGGGGCGGGCGTCGGTGTTCTCCGGCAGCTTCGACCTGGACGCCGCCGAGCAGGTCTGCTCCTGCGCACGGCCGGGGCGCTGCTGCGTTACAAGCGGCGGCACCGGGACTACTACCTCGCGCTCAGCGAGCGGTTCGAGGCGGACTGGATCGGGCCGAACCAGGTGTACTGGATCGACCGGTTCCGCACGGAGAACGCCAACCTGCGGGTGGCGCTGGACTTCTGCGTGTCCGACTCCGCCGAGGCCGTCGTCGGCCTGCGGATGGTGTTCGCCTTCAAGGAGTACTGGATCATCTGCGGCATCTGCGAGGGCAGGATCTGGCTGACCAAGCTGATCGACGCCGCCCCTGCCGACGCCGCTGGCAGGGCGCACGCGCTGTGGATCTACGCCTTCTTCGCGCTGGTGCAGAACGACCTCACCGCCTACGAGGACGCGCTGGCCAAGGCGTCCGAGGTCGCCGAGGCCACCGACGACGAGCGCGCCCGCGCGTACGTGCACCACGTGCGCGCCTATGCCGCGCTGATCGGCAACGACATGCCGACCGCCGTGACGCTGTTCCGCAGGGCGGCCAGCATGTTCCGGGAGCAGGGCGACCTGAGCGCCGATCTGTGGTCGCGGTTCAACTACGGCCTCGCGCTCGGGCTGGCAGGCGATCTCGATGACGGACGAGCGGCGCTCAGCGAGTGCATCGACGCGTTCGCCTCGCACGGCGAGGTGTTCTGGCGGTCCTGGGCGTTGTGGTCGCGCGCCGCCGTCGAATACCTGCGCGGCGACATCGACGTCGCCACCGAGGTGGGGCACGAGGTGCTGCGGTTGCAGCAGCAGGTGGACGACCGGGTGATCATCGCGTTCACGCTGACGGTCATGGCGGGCTGCGCCACCCACCGCGACGACCCGGTGCGCGGCGCACGGCTGCTCGGCGCTGCGACGACGGTGTGGCACACGCTCGGCGCGTCCCCGACCCACTACGGCGCGTTCGTCGAGCCGCTGCACCGCGACACCGAGCACGTGACAGGCACGCTCGGCAACGAGCGAGCGGGCAAGGAGTTCAGCGTCGGCGCGGCACTCTCGACCGAGGACGCGATCGGCTACGCGCTCGGCGAGGAACCGGTCGAGCAACCCGCCCCGCACACCCCGTTGACCAAGCGGGAGACGGAGATCGCGGCGCTGGTCGCCAAGGGCATGACCAACCGGCAGATCGCGACGACGCTGGTCATCGCGCAACGCACCGCGGAAACCCACGTCGAGCACATCCTCACCAAGCTGGGCTTCACCAACCGGGCGCAGATCGCGGCATGGGTGGTCGGGCAGCGGATCTGACCCGTCAGCCCAGCGCCGCCACGAACAGCTCGGCGACCAGTACCGTCACGCGTCGGACATGCGGACGCCGGAGTCAGCGGCGGCGTCGAAGTAGTCGTCCACCACGACGACGTCGGTCCGGCCCTCGCGCTCCAGCAGCGACGCGGCGACGGCCGCGCGGTAGCCGCTGCCGCAGTGGATCCAGATCGTGCCGGACGGCAGCTCGCTCGCCCGCGCTGTCAGCTCGTACAGCGGGATGTGGACCGCGTTATCGACGTGACTGCCCCGGTACTCGTTGTTGGTGCGCACGTCGAGGATGACGTCGGGCAGCGGAAGGCCGTTCGCCGTCGTGCCCGACTGCGCGGCGGCCAGGTCGGTGAAGCTCGCGGTGGCCGTGCTGCGCAGCTGCGCGGGGTCGGCGGCGAGCTCTTCCGGCTTGCCGGTCGCGGCGGCGGCGAACTTGTCGATGCCGATGCGGGCCAGTTCGCGCTGCGCCTCGGCGACCTCGTCGCGGGTCTCGCCAACGAGCGTGATGGGCGCGCCCCAGTCGATCAGCCAGCCGAGCCAGGTGACCATCGCGCCGTCGAGGCCGAGGCTGATGACGCCAGCCAGGTGCGAGACGACGTACGCCTTGCGGGAGCGCAGGTCGATGACCCACTCGCCGGCGTCGAGCCGCTTGGCCAGCTCCTCCTTGCTTGCGCGGTCCGGCTCGCGCAGGTCGACCGGCTCCGGGCCTGCCAGGTTCTTGACACCCATGTGGGCGTAGTACGCCGGGTAGGCGTCCAGCCCGGCGAGGGTCTGCTCCACGAACTCGTGCTCGCCGAGGGTCAGCGCGGGGTTGATCACGCGCTGCTCGCCGACGGTGGCGGACTCCCCGGAGGACTGCGTTGCCGAGCAGAAACTGCCGAAGCCGTGCGTCGGCCAGATCCGCGCGCCGTCCGGCAGCATGTCGGCGAGCTTGCGTGCCGAGGCGTGCTGGTGGCGCGCCAGTTCCTCGCTCTGGTCCTTGCCGAGCAGGTCGGTGCGGCCGGTGGTGCCGTAGAGCAGCGAACCGCCGGTGAAAACGCCGATCGGCCCGCTGTCGCCTTCGAGCACATAGGACAGGTGGTGGAAGGTGTGGCCCGGCGTGGCGACCGCGCGCAGCCGCATGTGATCGGACAGCGTCAAGACCTCGCCGTCGGCAAGCGGGCGGTGCCGGAACGGCGCGTTGTCCGCCGCCGCGACCCCGTACTCCGCGCCGGTCAGCCGGGACAGCTCAAGCCCGCCGGAGACGTAGTCGTTGTGCACATGCGTCTCCACGACGGCGGCGATCCGCACGCCGAGCCTGCCCGCCGCCGCGATCACCCGGTCGATGTCGCGCTGCGGATCGACGACGACGGCGAAGACGCCGTCGGTCGCGAGATAGCTGCGGTCCCCCAGCGAGGACGTCTCGATCACCTCGACGGTGAGTCCGGCCACGGGGTCGCCGCCCTGACTCTTCGACGTCACAGGTCCCACTCCCTTCACCTGCGAGGATTACCCGCAGGGGTATCACGGAAACCGGTCGCGCAACACGGGTCACGCAAGGGCGAGGAACAGCCGTTCCAGCTCCTGCTCGGTCATCTCGGGCTCGTCGCCGTTGTCGCGAGCCTGCTGGCAGTACCGCATCCCGCTCGCCACGATCTTGAACCCGGCGCGGTCCAGGGCGCGCGACACCGCTGCGAGCTGCGTCAGCACCTCGGCGCAGTCCCTGCCGTCCTCGATGGCCTCGATCACTCCGGCCAGTTGGCCCTTCGCCCTGCGCAGCCGCACCAGCGCGTCCCCGATCGACTCCGGCTTGATCTCCACGACGTCCACCTCCATGTTGCCGCTGTCGATCCTACGATACCCATGGGGGTATTGCATGGGGCCAGCTCGCACCGGGACGTCTTGACGTTGCTCACATACTGGCGGTGTCTCAGCGCACGCTCAGGCGCGGCCGATACGGTCGCGCGCGTGTTGGATATCAGATCGTGGCTGACGTCGACGCTGACACGTGTCTACCTCTACCGCGCGCGCAAGCGGGGCTTCGACCTGGCGAAGCTGCCGTTTCTGCCGGAGACGGCGCTGCGCCCGTTGCGACGTCACGGCCTCGATCCGATCCCCGAGCTGCGCACGATGCGCGAGCAGGCGCCGGTGAGCAAGCTGCAGATCCCGTTCGGTGTCAACGTTTGGCTGGTCACCGGCCACGCGGAGGCCAAGGCGGTGCTCGCGGACGCGAAGAACTTCAGCAACGACTTCGGCAACGTCGTCGGCAAGGCGGGCGCGCACGCGGAGCAGGATCCGGGCGGCCTTGGGTTCGCCGACCCGCCGCACCACACGCGGCTGCGCAAGCTGCTGACACCGGAGTTCACGATGCGTCGGTTGGCTCGCCTCACGCCCGGTATCGACGCGATCATCACTGAACAGCTGGACGCGATGGCTGACGCCGACGGCCGGGTTGACCTGGTCGAGTCGTTCGCGCTGCCCATCCCGTCGCTGGTGATCTGCGAACTGCTCGGGGTGCCGTACGAGCATCGGCACGAGTTCCAGGGGCTCAGCATGCAACGGTTCGACCTGTTCGGGGGCGCGGACGCCTCGCTCGGCGCGATCTCGCAGTCGTTGGATTTCATGCAGCGGTTCGTCGAGCAGCAGCGGGAGCAGCCGGGCGACGGGCTGATTGGCATGATCATCCGCGAGCACGGCGACGAGGTCACCGACCGCGAGCTGGCCGGGCTCGCCGACGGCGTCCTCACCGGCGGGTTCGAGACGACGGCGAGCATGCTCGCGCTCGGCGCGCTCGTGCTGCTGCGCGATCCGGACGCGCGCAAACGCGCGATGCACGACGACTCGGTGCGCGACCTCGTGGAGGAACTGCTGCGGTACCTGACGGTGGTGCAGGTGGCGTTCCCCCGCTTCGCACGGCGTGACATCGAAATCGGCGGCACCCGGATCGCGGAGGGCGACGTCGTCGTGTGCTCCCTCAGCGGGGCGGACCGCGACGCAACGCTCGGTCCCGGCATGGAGGACTTCGACGCGAACAGGCAGCCGACGCAGCATTTCGCGTTCGGCCACGGCGTGCACCGCTGCATCGGCGCTGAGCTGGCGCGGATGGAGCTGCGCGCGGCGTTTCCCGCGCTGCTGCGGCGGTTTCCCGACATGCGGCTCGCCACGCCCGAGGACGGGCTGGAGTTCCGGGAGACGTCCATCGTCTACGGCGTGGAGTCCCTGCCAGTGGTGCTGAAGTAACTGCACCCACGCCGTCCGTCGCCGCGTTTCTTGTTGATCTTGAGACGTTTTGGTTGCTATAACGACCAAAACGTCTCAAGATCGACTTGGCCGAGCCCGTCGCGACAACCCAGCGGCGTTACCGGTGGCCCGGCGGCGTGCCGCCGTTGCCAACGCCGTTCCCGCCACCACCGCCGCCGCCATCACCGCCGGAGCTGAGGGCGTCTGGGCCGTAGCTGATGATCTTCACCGACGTCTTGCCGCCGCGCCGGGACAGCCGGATGTCCACCCACGTGACGTTGTTGCTCTCGCTGGCCTCGGTGAACAGCCCGCCCTGGTCGGCGGTGGCGCGCAGCCGGTACTTGCCGTTGTCGACCGAGGTGATGTCGATGTACTGGTCCGGCAGGTTCCACGGGTACTCGTCGCCCCACCCGACCGACAGTCCCATCGAGACGTCCAGCGAGTCCTGCTTGCCGCAGGTCGTGTAGCTGTACCGCGGGCCACCCGGCGCACCAGGCAGGTCGAGCGCGTAGGGGTCGGTGTCGAAGAAGCAGAACCCGCTCTTGCTGCCGGTGCCGACCTTGACGCCGTTGTCCAGCCGCAGCAGTTCGTAGCCTTCCAGGTCGCGCACGTGCCAGTGGTCGTGGCCGTCACCGCCGTAGACCATCTCCGCGGTGGTCGGGCTGTCGGTCGTCGAGCCATCGGAATGATGCGTCCGCTGCGCGACTTCGAACGACGAGCTGGTGTCCGCCCGAGAGGCAAACAGCTCGAACGGGCCCGATCCGACATTGACGATCATCGCGGAGAACCGCAGCAACTCCCGGCCGTCCGTTGTCGTCGCGACGTACAGATCGGTCAGCTGGGCCATGCCGAGGTCGGCGGGTTGCGGTGTTGGTGCGGCGGCGGCCTGTGCTGGGGCGATGAGCGCGCTGGTCAGCACCACCGCTGCCGCGCTTGCCCAGTGACGACGGGACACCGGTACCTCCTCTGATCAAAGGCGATAGGCCGGGCACGCGGCGCGCGCCCGGCCGACGGAGAGCGTGAAACGACTACTTCTTCGGGTCAGGGTTCTTCTTGTCGCCGAAGAAGAAGCACAGGTGGCTCAGGCCATACGTCTTGCCGTTCTTGACGTTCACCGGCGCGGTGAGCCCGCTGTCGCTGAAGACGTCGGCGCCGTAGGTGTACAGGTTCGCGTTCGGCCCGCCCTTGACGATGACCGAGGTGACCTCGGTGTCCGACGTGAAGCTGAACGACGACCCGCTGACCACGATGCTCACCGCCCCGTAATCACCACTGGTGACCGGCTCGATCTTGAGCCCGCCATCACAGCTCGGGTTGCCACTGATTTCCTCAACACTTGTCCAGTGCCCCGCTGAGGCGCTGAGCGTGCCACCGAACAACGCGAGCACGGCCGCGAAGACACCGATTGCGGCTAACTTGACCACGGCGAAGACTCCTTAGGAACAGTCGCCACCCTGCTAGGCCGAATGGCGTACGGCGAGACGGATGGGCCAGCTGCCGAGACAGGTCAGCCCATATGTCCTAAATGACTGGGTCTTCGTCGGGAAACGCTGGAAAGTTACAGCGAAATACCTAGGCGGAGTTGGCGCGCCCGGTCTGGCAGGCGAGCACCTCGGCCGCCTCGCTGACCGGAACGGGGCCGCCGAACAGCATGCCCTGCGCGCCGTCGCACTGCAGCAGCCGCAACCGGTCGGCCTGCGTCGTGGTCTCGACGCCCTCGGCCAGCACGTCCAGCCCGAGCGAGTGCGCCAGCGAGATCGTGGCGGCGACGATCTTGTCGTGCGCCGGGTCGACCACCTCGCCCTTGCGGGACGACGACAGCAGCGAGCGGTCGATCTTGAGCTGGTGCACCGGCAGCCTGCCAAGGTGCGCCAGGTTGGAGTATCCGGTGCCGAAGTCGTCGATGGCCAGCCGGACACCCGCCGCGGCCAGCTCCCGCAGCGCGACCAGCGCACCGTGGGTGTCCCCGGCGACGGCGCTCTCGGTCAGCTCGAGCTGCAGGCACATCGCGGGCAACCCGACCTGGTCCAGCGTGCCGAGCACGTCCGCGACGAACGTCGGCTGCCGCAGCTGCGTCGCGGCGACGTTGACGCTGACGTAGAGGTCGTCGATGCCGAACTCGTCGAACCAGCGCTGCGCCTGCAGACACCCCTGCTCCAGCACCCACTGGCCGAGGGCGTTGATGTTGCCGGTCTCCTCCGCGACGGGAATGAACTGGCCGGGCGAGACCCGTCCGAGCCGGGGGTGGTCCCAGCGCACCAGCGCCTCGAACCCCCGCACGCTGGAGTCGGCGAGCGACACCAGCGGCTGGTAGTGCAGCAGGAACTCGTTCTGCGCCAGCGCGGCGGGCATGGCGGTCGCGAGGCTGTGCCGGGTCAGCTCCCGCTCGCCGCGCGCGGGGTCGTAGCGCTCCCAACGCCCGCTGCCGTTGGCCTTCGCCTGGTACAGCGTGACGTCGGCGGCGCGCATCAGCCGTCCAGGATCGCGGCCGACCAGCGCCGAGTGGACGACGCCGATGCTCCCGGTGACGCTCAACTGCTCGCCGTCGAACTCGATCGGCCGCCCGAACACGGCAAGCATCTTCTCGGCTTCCCGCGCCACCCGGTCCGGGCTGCCGCAGCGCTCGATCAGCACCACGAACTCGTCCCCCGCGAGCCGGGCGATGGTGCAGCCGTCCGGCTCGACGGCCTTGCGCAGCCGGTTCGCCGCCACCCGCAGCACATGGTCGCCCGCGTCGTGGCCAAGGCTGTCGTTGATGTTCTTGAACCCGTCGAGGTCCAGGTAGCACAGCCCGATCGGCTGCTCGGCGGCCTCGAGCCGCTCGAAGAACAGCATGCGGTTGGGCAGCCCGGTCAGCGCGTCGTGCCGGGACTCGTGCCAGAGCCGGTTCTGCAGCCGACGTCGTTCGGTGACGTCGACGGCGACGCCGATGAAGAAGTCCGGGGTGCCGGTGCGGTCGCGCACCGCCGTCATGGACAGGTCGACGTTGGCGACCCTGCCGTCGGGACGCAGGTGCGCCGTCTCCAGCCTGAACTGGTTGATGTCACCGCCGAGCAGCTTCTGGAACTCGGCGTAGGCATGGCCGATGTTCTCCGGGCCGATGACCGCACCGATGGTGCGGCCCCGGATGTCGTCCGGCGTGAGGCCCAGCATCCCCGCCATCGCCTCGTTCACTTCCAGGACAGTGCCGGTGAGGTCGACGACGCCGATGCCGACGGCTGCCCCGGCGAACACCGCCTGGAACCGGGCCTCGCTCGCGCGACGGCGTTCCTCTGCGGCACGGGCGGCGGCGAGCGCGGCGCGCTGGGTCGTCTCCTGCTCGGCGAGCACCGTGTCTCGCAGCGCGATCGCGAAACCCTCAGCGACCGCGCCGTGCAACTGCGAGAGCCGGGCCATGAGATCGCCGTTGCCGAGTTCGTGCCCAATCTCGCCGCCGATCTCGGCCACGAACTCTTCGCTGAGCAGCGCGAGCGTCCGGTTGAGCACCGACGTGTCGCGGTAGTGCGCGTCGATGAGCGCCTTGCCGACCGCCCTGCCAAGCTCGGGACGGAACGGCGTCGAGCGCACCGCCGCCGCGAGTTGCTCGGTGAGCTCGCGCAGCATGTCCTCGAGCTCGGCGCGGGTCATGGCCGGAGCGACAGCGCCCTTGAGCGAGGCGGCCCACCTCGTGGCGAACCGGTCGACCGAGTGCGCGGTAGTCATGGCGTTCAGCTCGCGGGAGCGTCTTTTCGTCCGACCCCCGCGAGCCCAAGGGATCGGCCGGGTTCCTCATCGATGTCGGCCTCGGATTCCGGCCGCCACAACGGCAATTCCACCACACCAGGGTCGACTACCGTAAGGCCGTCGAAGAACGACGTGATGTCCTCCCTGCCCCGGAAGATGATCGGCACCCCGCTCTTGTCGCGCGCCTGCTCGCCGAGTTGCGCCGCCTCGTCGGGCCGGTTGGCGCTCGACAGGTGCGAGATCACGAAATAGCTACCCTCCGGGAGAGCGTCACGCAGCGTGGCCACCACCTCGTGCGGCCGGTCGGCGTCCGACAGCAGATGCAGCACCGCGACGAGCAGCACCCCGACCGGCTTGTCGAAGTCGATGATGCTGCGGACCCGCAGGTCGCTGAGCAGGTCCGCGGGCGAGCGCAGGTCGCCTTCGATAGCGGACGCCCGTTCGTCACCAGCGAGGATGACCGCGGAGTGCGCGACGGCGACCGGATCGATGTCGACGTAGAGCACCCTGGCGTCCGACGCGGCGCGCTGCGCGACCTCGTGCGCGTTGCCGACGGTCGGGATGCCAGAACCGATGTCGAGGAACTGGCGGATGCCCATGTCGGCAAGGTAGCGCACCGACCGGCGCAGAAAAGCGCGGTTACTCAGCGCGACCTTGGGGAGATCGGGCACGAGCGCGGTGGCGTTGCTCGCCGCCTGGCGATCGACGTCGAAATTGTGGGACCCGCCGAGCAGCGCGTCGTACATGCGTGCCGGGCTGGGCACCTCCATGTCGACACCCTCTGGCGCCCAGGATGGTCGCTTGGCTACCACCGCACCCTCCACCTCAGCGAGACATATGTGCGGTAAAGCCTACCGGACCAGACCGGCTACGTGCGCATACCCGAATCTTGTCCGCATCTCAACCAGATTGTGGGTTCCACGGAATCAAATGACCGATAGGGTGATCACCCATAGCGATCGCCGGCTGGGCACGATTGGACCTGCACAAAATGCCCCCGGTGGCGCGACAATGGGTGGTGCACATCACAGTCGGGGCAAAGGGATGCGCAATGGCAAAAGTCGTAGTTCACCAGTCACAGCAACGCGACGTCGAGGAGGACACGCGCCGCGAGCTGGAACCTGGTGCTGCGACTGCCAACGGCCAACCACCCGATCACGCCGCAGAGATCACCGGTGACGACCTGCGCGACGCCATCGCGCTGCGCAGGCTGCTCGCGGTCGCCACGCTGACGCCCGCGCAGGCTGGACTACTCGCAGTAGACCTGATGGACACGCTCGTCACTCTTGAGGAGCGTGGTGAGTGCCCGGACCAGGTGAACGATCGTTCGGTGCTCGTCCGTCGGGACGGCACCGTGGCGGTCGTTCCCTCGCCAGAGGGCACGCATGGCACGGGAATCTCGGCGGCAACCGCGACAACGGACACGGCTGGCGCGAACGGCAGAGCCACAGGCGCTGCGTCCGCCTCCGAAGAGGACAGTGGCGGCGATGACTCGGGTGAGACCGCAGCGGGCGGCAGCGCCAACGGCAGTACGAGCACCAAGGCAGGCTCGAACGGCCCAACACGAAGTAAGAACGGCACAAGCACACACACGAGAAGCGGCGGCAGAAACGACACAAAAGACACCGCCGCCACCGGCGGCCGCAACGGCACGGGGCGCGGCTCGGGACGCACCGGGAAACGCGGCGTCGAACACCTGCCGGTCGCGGCGACCACGGCGAACTCCCTCGTGCGGCTGCTCGTCGCCCACACCAGGGGCGGCAGCGCACGCAGGAAGGTGGACGCCGCGCTGCTGACCGACCGGCTCTCCGGCACCAGCGCCGAGCTGACCGAACTGCGCGACAAGGTGCGGGGCGTGGCCAACGAGCTCGCGGCGGGCGACGGCGCTGGCTGGGACGACTGGACGGCGGCGACCCGCAGGCAGATCACCGCGCTGGTGGTGGCGACCGAGGGCCGCACGGCGCTGCGGGCCACGACGCCGAGCGGGACGGGGCACGAGATCGCGACGAGCGGTTCAGCAGCCGACACGGCGGGCGACACAGCCGACACCGCGGGCAGCGACACGGGGCACGGTTCGGCCAGTGGCTCGGCCGATGCACGTGGCTCGGCGGGGGCAGGCAACTCGACAAACACCGAAGCGGCGGGGACGTCAGGGTCAGCGACGTCCACCAGCTCGCTGAGCCTCGCGCGGGGCGACCTGCGCGGGGCACGGCGGCGGGCCTGGCACCGCAAACGGCGGCTGCCGCGTCGCAAGGCCGTGGTGATCACGGTGATCGTGGCGCTGGTCGCGGTCGCCGGTTGGTGGGCCGTGCCGCGCGCGTGGTCCGAGCTGCGCCGTGGCTGGGAGGCGGTGTTCACCACGAACGGCGAGCCGTCGCAGCAACTGCCGCCGGTCGCACCGCCCAAGGACGAGAGCAGTGGCGGCAAGACCACCGGCAACGCAGCCGCGGGAGCAGACGCCGACAGCGACGACAACGAACCTGGGCCGGTTCCCCGGCTCGCCCCGAAGGAGGCCGGACCGATCAACGGCGTGACGATCGAACGCGCGGAAGGAGAATGCGCTCGCGGCGAGCTGTGCCCGGTGCGGGTCGACGTGATGCTCGACCCGTCGGCGTCGGCGCAGGAGGTCAGCTGGTCATTGCGCATCATTGATCGCTGTACCGACAAAATTCGCAAACGCGAAGGCGTCACCATGAGCGCCGCAGCGGGGTGGCAGCAGGTGTACGGCATCAGCCGGCCGACGTTGCCGGACTCGCGCGCGCTGGCGATCGTCGCGGTGACCAACACCCCGACGAAGGCCGCGTCCGCGCCGCTGCTCGTGTCCACCAACCGAGCCACCTGCTGAGGCCGCCATGCGCGCGCAACAGGACCACCGCGTCGCAGACCCGTGGTTGATCCTCGCTGCCGCCGTTCTTGGTGGGCTCGGCATGCTGAACCTGGTCTCGCTCGGCATGACCGATCTCGCGGTCCGCCACGGCATGTTCGTGGTGGTCGGCATCGGCCTGCTGTTCGTGGTGAGCCGGATCAGGCTGACGGAGCTGCCCCGGATCGCGTGGATCGCCTACGGGACCGCGATCGGGTTGCTGCTCGCCGTCCCGGTGCTCGGCACGACCATCAACGGCGCACAACGTTGGATCAACTTCGGGTTGTTCACCATCCAACCCGCCGAACTGGCCAAGGTCGCCGTGGTGCTCGCGCTGGCGACGCTGCTCTCGCGCGGCTACCGCGTCGGCCGATTCGTGCTCGGTCTCGGTGTCGCCGCCGTGCCCGCCGTGCTCGTCGCGCTGCAGCCGAACCTGTCGTCGGCCATCGTGATCGGTGCGACGGCCGGGTTGATGCTGGTGCTGGCCAGGGTGCCGTTGCTGCCGTTGCTGCCGCTGTTCGGACTCGGTGTCGCCGCCCTTCCGCTCGCCGTCGTCCTGCTGCGGCCGTACCAACTTGACAGGGTGCACGCCTTCCTCACGGGGGCCAGGGGCAACGACGGCCCCGGGTGGGCCGCGATGCAGGCCGACATCGCCATCGGCGAGGGCGGGCTGTTCGGCATGGCCCGCGAACCGCTGTACGGGCTGCGGGCGAGCTACCTGCCAGAAAGCGAGCACGACCTGGCGTTCGCCAGCCTGGTGCACGGCTGGGGCCTTGTCGCGGCGACCGTGGCCGTCGCGGCGATCCTGGTGATCGTCTGGCGCTGCGCGGCGGCGGCCCGGCTGGCGCGCTCCAGAGAGGCCGCGCTGATCTCATCCGGGGTCGCGGCGCTGTTCGGTCTGCACGCCGTCGTCTCGATCGCGGTCAACCTCAGCCTCATCCCGCACACCGGGCTGCCCCTCCCGCTGCTCAGCTACGGCGGCACAACGGCGGTCGTCCACGTCGCCGCGCTCGGCTTCGTGCTCGCCACACGGCGCGACGGCGTGCAGCGTCCGCTGTGGGTGCCGCCGCCCAAGCGCAGGCAGCACCCCAGGCTGGTGCGCACCGGCGCGTTCGCGCTCACCATCGGCCTTGTCGGCATGTCGATGACGGCGTGGCAGTTGCAGGTCGCGCGCGGCGATGAGCTGCGGCTCCAGGGCGAGCACCAGATGACGCGCTGCATCCGGTTGCCAGCCGAACGCGGCGTCATCACCGACGCGAACGGCGTCCCGCTGGTCCGCAACGGCACCGAGTACGAGGTGCAGGTCGTGCCGGGGTTGTTCCCCGACCAGGACAAGCGCGCCCGCGAACAGCTCGCGAAGGTCGTCGGCGTCAAGCGTGCCGAAGTGGACAGGGCGCTGCGGGAGAACACGGAGCTGTCGGCGCGGATCGGCAGGATTCCGCCGAACGTCGCGAGGCAGGTCGCCGCCGCCGAACTGCCCGGCGTGCTCGTGCTGCCATCCGAGCGCAGGTCGTATCCCTACGGCACGATGATGGCCACGATGCTCGGCTTCGTCGGCATCGCCAACCCGGACGACATGGAGCGCTGGTCGAACATCGCGCTCGGTGCGACCGTCGGCAAGTCCGGCCTCGAGCGGCAGTACGACGCCGTGCTGCGCGGGGTCGACGGCGAGCAGTGCGTCTACGTCGATCCCGGCGGGGATCCGGTCGCCGCCGCGAAGCGCGTCGACCCGATCGCGGGCCACGACCTGCGGCTCAACCTGGACCTGTCCCTGCAGCGGGTGGCGACCAACGCGCTGGCGAAGGCGGTGCGCACCAGCCCTGGCGACCTGGGCGCCGCGATCGTGATGGACGCCCGCACCGGCGCGGTGAAGGCGATGGCGAGCGTGCCATCGTACGACAACAACGTCTACAGCCCGCCGGTCGACATGGACGAACTGCGCAACGTGGGCAAGGGTCCTGGCCTGCCGATGTTCAACCACGCCACGCAGGTGGCGGCGCCGCCCGGTTCGACGTTCAAGATCGTGATGTCGGCGGCGAACATGAAGTATGGCGCGCTGCCGCCGGAACAGGTCATCCCGACCGGCGGGGCGTACACCTACGGCGGCCACACGTTCAACAACTGGCAGCCGATGGGCCCGCACAACATGTTCCAGGCGATCCAGATGTCGGACAACGTCTACTTCTACAAGCTGGCCGCCCAGCTCGGGCCCCAGAAGATCGCCAACGTCGCCAGGCACCTCGGCGTCGGCTCGCCGACCGGGATCGACCTGCCGGGTGAGTCGGCCGGGTTCCTCGGCACACCGAAGACGGTCGAGGAGATCGGCGGGCACTGGTATCCGGGCTCGACGGTGCTGATGGGCATCGGACAGGGCGCCGTCACGGCGACGCCGTTGCAGCTCTCGCGGTGGACCGTCGGCGTCGGCACCGGGAAGCTGGTCACGCCGCAACTCGCGGGGACCTACGGCGGCGCGCAGAATATTCCGGTCACGGGTACCGAGCCGAAGCGGCTGCCGTTCGCGAACAAGCTGGGCGCGGTGCGCAAGGGCATGCGGTTGTCGGCGACAGCTGGCACCGGCGGGCAGCTCGCCGAGCTGCCGATCACCGCGCTGTCGAAGACCGGCACCGCGCAGGACCCCAGCGCCCCGAACGGCGGCACCCACGCCTGGTTCTCCGCGCTGGTGCCCGCGGAGAACCCCCAGCTGGTCGTGACCGTGATGGTGCGCAGCGGCGGCTACGGTTCTGCGGTGTCCGGCCCGGTCGTCACGCGCATCTTGGAGCACTACCTGAAGAACCGGGATTAAGGAACGCAGCAATGAACAAGTTGACGGAACACAAGTCGGGGAGCGCGTAATGGGTGGTTTTGGTATCGACCTCGGAACGGCGAACACGGTCGTCGGCGAGCCGGAACGAGGGATCGTCCTCAACGAGCCGTCGGTCATGCTGGTGAAGCAGACCGCACCGACCAAGGCGGTGCTGGTCGGATCCCAGGCTCGGGAGCTGATCGGGCGGACGCCGCACGGTTTCGAAACGGTGCGTCCGCTGCGGGACGGCGTGATCGTCGATCTGGAGTCGGCGCGGTCCTTCATCGGCGCGATCATCCGCAAGGTGGCCCACCGCTGGTGGCTCGGGCTGCGTCCGCGCGGCGTGATCGCGGTGCCAGCGGGCGCGACCACGCTGGAACGCCGTGCGCTGCTCGAGGTCGCGCACGAGGCGGGGCTGCGCAAGGTGGCGCTGATCCCGGAGCCGGTCGCTGGCGCGCTTGGCTCCGGCATCGACCCGCTCGAACCGCGCGCGCACCTCGTCGTCGACCTCGGTGGTGGCACCGCCGAGATCACCGGGTTCTGCTTCGGCGGCATCCTGACGCACCGGAGCTGCCGCGTCGCAGGGGACGAGCTGACCAACGCGCTGTACCAGTACCTGCGCGTCGAGCACCAGCTCGTCGTCGGCGAGCTGACGGCGGAGGATCTCAAGAAGCGGCTACACGAAGGCGACGACGACACGCCGCTTGTCGTCGAGGGCCGCGATGCCGCCAGCGGGCGGGCCCGGCTGGTGACGCTGGAGACCGAGGAGGTCGTCGACGCGCTGCGGCCGACGACGATGGAGATCGTGCACACCCTGACGGCGTGCCTTGAGGACCTGCCAGCGCAGGCGGTCGGCGACGTCATGTCGGAGGGGCTGCTCGCCATGGGCGGCGGGTCGATGCTGCGCGGCTTCACGCAGTTGCTCGAGGAGTCGTTCGGTTTCCCGGTTAAGACGGCGGAGCGCCCGCTGACCTGCGTAGCCGAAGGCGCCACCCGCGCGTTGGAGCTGCCGGACGTCCTCACGGTCTACGGCGACTGACTGGTCGCGAGCCCAAGGTGCCCTTCGGTACATATGCGGTACCCAAGGGCACCTTCGGCTCGGTTGCGGGGCCGGTGCACACCCCCAGCCGTGCACCGGCCCGGCAGCGCGACGTTAGCGTTAGAGCTTCGCGGCCAGTCGGGTGCCCTGGTCGATGGCGCGTTTGGCGTCCAGCTCGGCCGCCACGTCCGCGCCGCCGATCACGTGGGTGCGCACGCCGCGCTCGGTGAGGGCGTCCACCAGCTCACGCTGCGACTCCTGTCCCGCGCACACCACGATCGTTTCGACGTCGAGCACCCTACTGTGCTCGTGCTTCTTGCCGTAGGAGATGTGCAGGCCCGCGTCGTCGATGCGGTCGTAGCGCACGCCGCTGATCTGCTCGACCCGCTTCGCCTTCAGCGCCGCGCGGTGCACCCAGCCGGTGGTCTTGCCGAGCCCCTTGCCGATCTTGGACGTCTTGCGCTGCAGCAGGTAGACCGTGCGCGGGGACGGCTCCGGCGCTGGCTTGGCGAGCCCGCCGCGCGCGTCGGCCGGGTCCGTCACGCCCCACTCCGCGCGCCACGCATCGACGTCCACGGTGGGCGACGTCGTGTGCGTCAGGAACTCGCTGACGTCGACGCCGATGCCGCCAGCGCCGATGACCGCGACCCGCTCCCCAACCGGCTTGCCGTGCCGCACGGCGTCCACATAGGACAGCACGGAGGGGTGGTCGATGCCGGGGATCGCTGGCACCCTCGGCGTCACGCCGGTCGCGACGATCACGTCGTCGTAGCCGACGAGCTGGTCCGCGGTGACGCGAGTGGACAGTCGCAGCTTGACGCCGGTGCGCTCGATCCGCTTCGTGTAGTAGCGGACGGTCTCGGCGAACTCCTCCTTGCCGGGGATCTTGCTCGCGATGTCGAACTGCCCGCCGATCTCGGGCTCGGCCTCGAACAGCTCGACGTCGTGGCCGCGTTCGGCCAGCGCGGTCGCTGCCGACAGCCCGGCTGGACCGGCGCCGACGACGGCGATCCGCTTCGCGTGCCGGGCGGGCAGGAGGTTCAGCGTGGTCTCGTTGACCGCGCGCGGGTTGACCATGCAGGTCGCCTTCTTCAGCGAGAAAGTGTGATCGAGGCAGGCTTGGTTGCACGCGATACAGGTGTTGATCTCGTCGGAGCGGCCGGACTCCGCCTTGAGCACCCACTCCGAGTCCGCAAGGAACGGCCGCGCCATCGACACCATGTCGGCGTCGCCGCGCGCCAGGACCTCCTCCGCGACCTGCGGCATGTTGATGCGGTTCGACGTCACGACCGGGACGTCGACGTGCGGCTTGAGCTTCGCGGTGACGTTGGTGAACGCCGCCCTCGGCACCGACGTCACGATGGTCGGCACCCGCGCCTCGTGCCAGCCGATGCCGGTGTTGATGATCGTGGCGCCCGCCGCCTCGACCTCCTTGGCGAGCGCGACGACCTCTTCCCAGGTCTGGCCGCCCTCGACGAGGTCCAACATGGACAGTCGGTAGATGATGATGAAGTCGTCACCCACCGCGTCGCGGGTCTCCCGCACGATTTCGACGGCGAGCCTGCGGCGGTTCTCCGGCGAGCCGCCCCAGGCGTCGGTGCGCTTGTTGGTGCGCGGCGCGAGGAACTGGTTGATGAAGTAGCCCTCGGAGCCCATGATCTCCACGCCGTCGTACCCTGCCTCGCGCGCGAGCGCGGCGGCGTTGGCGAAGTCCGCGATCTGGCGGCGCACGCCGCGCCCGGACAGCGCTCTCGGCCGGAACGGGTTGATCGGGGACTTGATAGCGGAGGCGGACACCGACAGCGGGTGGTACGAGTAGCGGCCCGCGTGCAGCAGTTGCAGCGCGATCGTGCCGCCCGCCTCGTGCACGGCGTCGGTGATCGTGCGGTGGTTGCGCGCCTCGGCGTTGGTGCTCAGCTTCGAGGCGAACGGGTAGAACCAGCCGCTGCGGTTCGGGGAGAAGCCGCCGGTGACCATGAGCCCGACGCCGCCCCGCGCCCGCTCGGCGAAGTACGCCCCGAGCTTGTCGAAGTCCGACGCGCGGTCTTCCAGCCCGGTGTGCATCGAGCCCATCAGCACGCGGTTGCGCAACGTCGTGAAGCCGAGGTCGAGCGGTTGGAGCAGGGTGGGGTACGAGGTCATGGTCATCCTTCGGGGTGGTGGTGCGTGTCGTCGGCTTCGTGATCAGCACTGTCACGGTCGCGGGTGAGGGCGGCGAGCAGTTCGTCGCACCAGTCGAGCTGGCCCTGCTCCGCCCTGATGCCGCCGCGCAGGACGAGGTACTGGTGCAGTCGCTGTCCGCGCAGGTCGTCGGGGTCGGGGAAGTCGCGCTTCTCGATCGTGCGGTAGACGTCGAGGCGTTCGGCGTGGTGCGCGCGGTGCCGGGCGATCTCCTCGATCACGACGTCGGGGTCGCCGAACGACGCTCCCCGGATCTTCACGGCGAACTCGCTGCGCACCGTGACCGGGTCGGTCGGCTCGGCGAGCCAGCGCGCCAGCTCCCCCCTGCCGCCATCGGTGGCGCGGTAGACCTTCTTGTCGGGCCTGCCCTGCTGCGCGACGTCGGTGACGGTGACCCAGCCGCGCGCCACCATGCGCTTGAGCGTGCGGTAGATCTGCTGATGACTGGCCGCCCAGAAGAAGCCGAACGACCGGTCGAACCGCCGCGCCAGCTCGTAGCCGGACCCGGCCCGCTCCTCGAGCGAGACCAGGATCGCGTGCTCCAGCGCCATGCATCGAAGGTTACTATGCAACTAGGCGCATAGCAACGAGTTGCATAGGTGGCTGGTCCCACGCACCCGGCGCCCCAACGACACCCCGCCGCCCCCAGGGCGCTCGTACGCCGCGCGGGCGTCAGACGCCGCTGGTCACGCGACGCTCCGCCGCGCCAGACGCGGCGCGCTTGCGCCTAGGAGGGCGCTGAATTAGGGCGGTTCTGGGACTGGTCGCCGCGCGGGGCCGAGGCGTGGAGATTGGCGGGCAGTTGCGCACGAAGCCCGGGCCGGGGCGTGGCAGCCCGGTCCGGACTGTGAGCGGGGTGCCTGGGCGG